>JAJYSW010000333.1 GCA_021793335.1 Actinomycetes bacterium | reverse complement strand
CCGACGCCGACGTCATGATCGGCACCCACCTCAGCGTCAACCTGTACCTGGCCAGGTACGGTCGCGACGACGTCGTCAAGATCGCCCAGGAGCACACCTCGTTCGGCCAGCACAGGGCACCGCTCCAGGACTGGGTCAAGACGTACTTCCCGCGGCTCGACGCCGTCGTCACCGCCACCGAGTCCGACGCCGAGGCGTACCGCGGAGCGCTGCCCGGCTTCAGGGGGCCGATCGCGGCCATCCCGAACCCCGTGCCGCCCCTCGACCTCGACCGCGACGCCGAGCCAGGCCCGGTGGTCATGGCCGCCGGCCGCCTGGTCCCGGCCAAGGGCTTCAGCACCCTCGTCCGCGCCTTCTCCCGCACCGTCGACCGCTTCCCCGAGTGGCGCCTGCGGATCTACGGCCGAGGCAAGGAGGCCAAGGCTCTGGAGCAGCTGGTCGAGGACACCCGTTCAGAGGGGCGCACCCGGATCATGGAGCCCGTGGTCCCGCTCGATCAGGAGTGGGCCGATGCGGCCATCGCCGCGATCCCCTCGCACCACGAGTCGTTCTCCCTCGTCATGGGCGAGGCGATGCGGGCGGGAGTACCGGTCGTCGCCGGCGCCGTCCCGCACGGTCCGGTCGAGGTGATCGAGGACGGCGTCAACGGGCTCTTGGTGCCCAAGAAGGACGTCGCCGCGCTCACCGAGGCGCTGGAGCTGCTGATGGGCGATCCGGGCCTGCGCGCCAAGCTCGCCGACGGCGGACGGGAGACCGCCCGCCGCTTCACGCCGGAGAAGGTCGCAGCGCGCTGCGAGGAGCTCTTCGAGGGTCTGCTCGCCGCTCGCACGTAGGCGGGCCGGGCGGCCCGCCTGTGCGATCCGTCCGTCCGCGTCCGCTCACGAAGGCGCTCAAGGCTTCTTCGCGATGCCCGCCATCTGGGTGTGCTGGTGCGGTTCGAGATCCGCGACGGCGGGGACCGGGGCGTCGGGGTCTTCGGGGAACCACCTGGCCACGTATTCCAGGCCCGGAGGCACCATGTCGAGTTCCCCGAAGTGCTCGCGCAGCCGTTCGACCGGTCGGATCCAGCCGTTGCCGAAAGTCTCCAGGCATGCCTGCGACAGTTGCCGCTGGGCCGCCTCGCCCGTGTCGGGCCATGCGGTGAGGAACAGGTGGCTGCCCGAGGGCAGCGGTTCCATCAGCGCGGCGATGATCTCATCGGGGTGCTCGTGCTCATTGATCTGCATGATCGTCCCGACGATCACCACGGCGACGGGGCGGTCGAGGTCCAGGAACGCCCTGACGTCGGCGTGGCCCAGGATGCCCTCGGGGTCGCGCAGGTCGGCGGTGACGACGGTCGTGGCGTTGTCGGTGTCCAGCAGTGCCCGGCCGTGCGAGAGCACCATCGGGTCGTTGTCCACATAGACGACGCGGGCGTCCGGGTTGATCTCCCGCGCCACCTCGTGGGTGTTCGGTTCGGAGGGCAGGCCGCACCCGATATCGAGGATCTGGTCGATGCCCGCCCGGCGCACCAGGTACTGCACTCCTCGGATCAGGGCGCATCGGTTCGCCTGCGCGCACTGCTCGACTTGCGGCACGAGTCGGGAGACGTACTCGGCGGCTTCGCGGTCGGCCTTGAAGTTATCGCGTCCGCCGAGGATCGCGTTGTACACTCGCGCAACGGAGGGCGTCGAGTTGTCGATCCCCGGTCCCGACCATTCTGCGGTCGTCTCTTCACTCAATGTAGGGTTCCTATCAGGGCAGTGAGGCGGGAGCCGAGCGTCCCCCCACCACGCCTGCAAGGCTCCACATCAGGCTACTCCACCTCGCGCGGCAGTACACCTGAGCGTTGACGGCCGTGCCGCCGCATCGACCGGGGCTCGGCGGCGCCAGAACCTGGAGCTTCACGAAAAGTTTCGCGTGATTCGAAGTGGATGTGCACGAGGGGTGACCGCGGCGGCGGCCGCCGAGACGGAGTGAATTCGCCCATACTGGATCCCGGCGCTGCCCTCGATCGCCGGGCACCGTCTCACGGGGCGGCGGCGATGTGCGCCTCCAGCAGGAGCGCCAGCCCGGGGAGGGCGGCGATATCGGGGTCGGCGGTGAATCGGGCCGGGTCGTGGCGCAGACGGGACCGCATGGCCGCGCACAGTCCGCTGAAGCGGTCGACGGCCCGGTCGAAGGCCACCTCACCGATGGCATAAGGCGATTTGAACGCCTCGCCGGCGAGGAGGAATTTCCGGAAGCTGTCCCATCCGATGTTCGGGATCGCGCTGATCTTGCTGATCGATCCGTCGTCGCGGAAGTCGCGGTGGACGATGAATCCGTGCGCGGCCCCGGCGCGTTCGAACTCGAAGGCCATGACCGCGTGCGGAGCGCCGCCGGATTCGAGCACGGGGGAGCAGGTCCAGGCTTTCCCCGGTCGAACCGGGGAACGCAGGAGCGGCTCCCAGCGCGGGCGCGGGACTCCGGCCTGTGCGAGGCGTTCGATCTCGGCGCCGACGTAGCGTCGGGCAGGGCCGCCGACGACGACTTCGGTCGCGTGGAGCAGTGCCGAGGCGGCCGCGTCGTTCTCGCGCCCGGCGAGCGCGGCGAACACGGCGACGGCGGTCCGGACCCGGCCGTGGTCGAGTCCGAGGATCTGGGAGGCGGCCACCGCCCCTTGCGTCTCGGCCTCGAATGGATCGCCCAGATTCAGCAGTTGGGGAGCGGCGTCGAGCGCTCGCGCGGTGAGGGGCCGCACGGTCCGGAGGACGACTTCGAGCTCCGCTTCGGTGAGGCGGTCGGCCGCCACGGCGTGCTCGACGCACCGGTGCGCGCGCAGATTCGGTTCCATGCGGCCATTATCGGCGGGCGCCGCACCTCTGGTTCGGTGCGGCGCCCTGTCTTGACCGAAAGCGAAAGAGGGTCACGATTAGTTGTGACACCCAACATAACAACTTCGGTGCCGCAGCGCAATAGGCCCACACTCCTGGCGT
>JAJYSW010000332.1 GCA_021793335.1 Actinomycetes bacterium | reverse complement strand
CCGATCTCCTTCACATCGATCGAACTCGACGCCACCGAGGCGATTCTGGGCGTCAACCAGTTCAACGAGAAGCCCGCCGACGGCTTCCAGCACGCCCTGCTGACCATCGAGGGCACCTACAACGGATCGGAGACCGGCGTGCTGTGGCTCGACGTCACGGCCGGCATCTGGGCCGACGGCGCCTTCTACGACAGCACCAGCTGCACCAGCGTCGTCGACGGCAACCTGCTGGAGGCCCCCGATGTCTCAGACGGCGGCACCGCCTCGGGCTCCGTGTGCGTCGAGATCCCCTCGGACGCCGAGAACCATGTCGCCTACTTCGAGGACTTCCTGTCCTTCGACGATGAGCGGTACTTCATCGCGATCGGCTGACGCCCCGGGCCGGAGGACGCGGCGACCAGGGGCGGAACCCGCGTCCTCCTTCGCCTCGCACCCGCACGCCGACTTCGCAGGCGGGACCGACCGCATGCGCCTCCCGGCTGCCTCGCGAGACTCCGGCGACATCGCCGGGTGCGAGGAAGCGGCCCGGCCTCGGAGGCGCGGCGTTCGGCTCCTCAGGGAATGAAGACCACGTACTCGTGCAGATGGTGCTCGAACGTGGGGCTGATCTCGATGGCCAGCAGCACTTCGCCGAGGCTCTCGAAGGGGCCGAGGCGCTCGACCCGGTCCAGGATCTGCCTCGCTCCGGCCTCGGTCACGCCCGGCAGCGACGTCAGGACGTGCAGCGGCGCGTGGTTGAGATCGATCAGGCCGCCGTCGTCGAACTGGCGCGGCAGGTCGGGCCGGCCGATGCCGAGCCGCTTGGCGAGCATGGGATCGGCCTCGGCCATGGCGCGCGCCTGTCGACGCAGCTCCCGAGCCCGGTCGATCACCTCGTGGCCGCTCATCCTCGCCACCGGCACGCTCGGCTCCCGCTGCGGCGTCCACACCAGCGGCCGGATCATGAACAGGTGCATCGTCGCGCCCACTGTCACGATCAGCAGGGCCGTGTAGGCGACCAGATCGGCCCACAGCGGTGCTTCGGCGCCGAACGTGCCCGCCAGCAGGAACCACACGAGCGACAGTGCGCTGTAGACGATGAGACCGAGGAGGGTGAGCGGACTGCGCCGCTTCGCCAGGGCCACGCCGAAGGCGATCGGCGCGCCGAGTCCGCATGTGAGCAGCGGCAGCAGCGCCCACAGGATCGTGCCGGTCTCGGCGGCGGTCGAGCGCGGGTTCGTTCGCGGGGCGGATCGGGGAACATGGGGACCGGGGGCGGTCATCGGCAACGGGGGCTCCCAGCCGTGGGTCGAATCGGCGTCGGCGGCGATGGAACTGCTTGGGGCGCATGGTTCCAGGTCTGCAACAGCCGTTGAGCCCCCATCGTATCGGGATCGTCGGGCCCCAGGGCCGCGGCCATGTCGGCGGCCAGAGTCGTCAGCGCCCGCCGGGCTTCGCCGCCGCGGCCGAGCGCGGCCAGCATGTCGACCGCGATGCGGCGGCCGCGCAGGACGCGCCGATCGGACGCGCCCGCCAAGCGCCGCAGGCGTTCGACGACGCTCTCCAGTCCACTGAGCGCGGTCGCGGTGTTCCCCAGCGCGGCGAGGCACCTCGCGGCATGGACCTGGCAGTGGAGGGATTCGGCGAGGTCGGTCGCCTCGATATCGGCGGCCAGAGCACGGAAGGCGGTGAGTGCGCCGTTCGCATCGCCTTCGTGAAGGCGGCGTTCGGCATCGGCGAAGCGCGCGGCGGCGCCGTGCGGCGGTGGGGCCGCGGCGCGGACGGCGGCTTCGCGGGCGACCTCGGGCGGGGCCAGCGGGGCCCGGAAGGGCCAGACCGGATCGCCCGAGTCGCGGGGGACCGCGCCGGAGACGGGGAGTCCTTCGAGGATTCCGGTGAGCGCGAGGTGGACTTCGGCGGCGTCGCCGGGGCGTTCGCCGGGGTCTTTGCGCAGGAGCCGTCCGATGAGGTCGTCGAATTCCTGCGGCAGGTCGGGCCGGTGGCGGCGCACCGGTTCGGGGGTCTCTTCGAGGTGCGCGGTCTGGACTTCGTAGGCGCTGCCGCGTCCGGCGAACAGCCGTTCGCCGGTGGCCGTCTCGTACAGCAGGGCCCCGAGCGCGTACAGGTCGGTGGCGGGCCCGGCGGGCCGGGCCTTGATCTGCTCGGGCGCCATGTAGTTCAGTGTGCCCGGTTTGTCGCCGGTGGCGGTCAGGCGGGTCGGTTCGCCTTCGAGGACCGCGGCGATCCCGAAGTCCACTACGGATACCAGCCCATCGGTGCCGATGATGATGTTGGCGGGCTTGAGATCGCGGTGGACGACATGGCGGGCGTGGGCGGCGGCCAGGACGGAGGCGAGTTGTGCGCCGATCGCCGTGGTCCAGTCGGCGGGGAGCGGCCCGGACTCGTCGAGCAGGTCGCGCAGGCTCAGCCCGGGCAGGTAGGCCATGACGAGGTAGAGCTCGTCGGCGGCCTGGTCGATTCCGGCGTCGAAGATCGCAGGGACGCCGGGGTGCGCGATCTGGGCGGTGACGCGGGCCTCGCGGTGGAACCGCGCGGCGGTCTCCTCCCGCTGCGGTCCGTCGAGCAGGTCCGGCCTGACGACCTTGACGGCGACCTCGCGCCCGAGCCTGGTGTCGCGACCCTGCCAGACGCGGCCCATGCCGCCTGCGCCGATGGGTCGGGTCAGCTCGTAGCGGCCGGCGATGACACGAGTGGTGCTCACTGTTCAGTTGTACTGCATGGGGCGTGCGGTCGGGCGACCGCTCCAGGGCAAGCGTCCACTTAGGTCTAAGCTGGTATTCTGTGTCGATATGCGGCTCTTGTCCGCGCCGGTTGTTCAGGCCACAAGAGACCCACGGTGGCCGGGGGTGAAATTCCTGCGTAGCGGGGGGATGCCGACGCGTGATGGGACGTGTGTCACCGCCCCCGGATTGACTGGAGCGTGTGTCGGACGCTACAGTCTTTCACAAATCCCCTTCCGTGTAATGCAGCCACCCCGTCA
>JAJYSW010000051.1 GCA_021793335.1 Actinomycetes bacterium | reverse complement strand
TCCGATCTACGTCACGGTCATCCCGATATCGCCTACAACACAATGTGCATGCAAATGGATACGGAACGTATTCCACTTCGTCCGTTCGTAGGAAGCGCCGCGGACCGAGAAGTCCGAAAAGCCGTGAAAGAGGACCACTTAGGGCGTTGTATCGCCTGGTCATGGGCCTTATGTCCGGGTCGAGCCGGGTAGCTTTCCTCGCGCTATGAGCACACACGATCACTCTGATGAGCACCCCGAGCGCGAACCGTCGAACCTTCGCCTTCGCGCCGTGCGACTGCTGCACCGTATCCGCCGTGAGGCCCACACCCGCCACTTCGTGGTCGCCGGGCTGCTCACCGCGCTGGTCGCCGGATCGGCATTGGCGACCGTGACCGACGAGAGCGCCCAGGCCAAGGCCGAACGGGTCGCCGCCGAACCGCTCGACCTCGTCCAGTCCGGCTGGCCGGTCGACACCGTGCTCGACGAGATCGCGGCCCAGCGCGGCACGGCGACCTCGGCGATCGAGCTCGCCGAGGTCGCCGTGGCCGAGAAGCAGGCGCTCGATGAAGCCGAGGCCCAGGCGCAGGCCGAAGCCGCCGAGGCCGCGGCACAGGCGGAAGCCGAAGCCGAGGCCGCCGCGGCGGCCGAGGCGGCGAAGCCGGACTGGATCGCTCCGTCCGACGACCGCATCACGTCGCACTACGGTGAGCGCTGGGGCCGACTCCACGCGGGCATGGACTTCGCGAACTGGTACGACGACCCGATCTGGGCCATCGGCGACGGCACGGTGACCTACGCGGGGTGGATGGACGGTTACGGCCACCTCGTCGTGGTCGACCACGGCGACGGCATCGAGACCGCCTACGGGCACGCCAGCGAGGTCCTCGTCAGCGTCGGCGACGAGGTCGAGCAGGGCGACCACCTGTCCCTGACGGGGAACACCGGCAACTCGACCGGCCCACACCTGCACTTCGAGGTCCGCATCAACGGCCAGCAGGTCGACCCGTACAAGTGGCTGGGCGACCACGGCGTCGACCTCGACTGAGACGGCGACACGAACCGACCGAGGACGAGGCGGCCCCGGAGCGGATGCTCCGGGGCCGCCTCGTCGCGTTCAGCGCGTCGTCAGCCGAGGCTCGACGAGAGTTGATTCCGGGACGTCGTCCCCGTCGAGCTTGCGCATCAGATGCCCCACGGCGATCTCGGCGAGCCGCTCGGCCGGGACCAGCACCGAAGGGAGCCTCGGGTGGACGCGCTCACCGACCTCGTCGGGGCCGATGACGACGACGTGGAAGTCCTCCCCCACCAACTTCCCGGCGTCGGCCAACGCGTGCATGACGTGCGGGACGGCCGGCTCGTTGTGAACGGCCAGGCCCGTCAACTCAGGCCGGGCGGTCAGCAGCTCCTTCACCGTGCGCTGCACTGATACCGGGTCATCGGGGCAGGGCACGGCCACGGCCGAGCCCGCGAAGCGGCGCACCGGCCCGGTCTCCGCTCGCCCGCGGTCCTCGCGGTGGTCGAGGAAGCCGCCGCGGACGCGCTCGGCGAAGCCGGTGCGCCGCTCATAGACGGCCTCCGAGGCTCCCAGGAGCGCGATGTCGCGGCAGCCGCGCTCGGCCAGGTAGTCCGCGCACGCCCTGCCCGCGGCGGTGAAGTCGAGGTCGACGCACGTCAAACCGGCCGCGTCGGCGGGGAAGCCGATGAGCACGCTCGGCAGTCCGAGGCGGCGCACGGCCTCCACGCGCGGGTCCCGGACCTCGACGTCCATGAGGATGAGCCCGTCGACGATCGAGGAGGCGGCCACTCGCGCGAGCCCGGCCGGTCCCTCGTCGGCGGTCATGAGCAGCACGTCCTGGTCGTGACGGCGCGCCTCGGTGACCGCGCCCGAGGCGAACTGCATCAGCACCGGCAGGTGCATGCCGTCGCGCAGCGGCAGCATCATGGCGATGACGCCGGCACGGCGCGAGGCGAGCGAACGGGCTCCGGCATGCGGGTGGTAGCCGAGCTCGGCCACCGCGTCCATGACGCGCTGGGCGGTCGCGGGCGAGATCGACCGCTTGCCGCTCAGCACGTACGAGACGGTGCTCGCGGCGACGCCGGCGCGTGCCGCCACGTCGGCGATGGTCACGCCGCGGGAGGCGTTCACCGCTCGGCCTTCCCGAAACGCAGCGACGCGAGACGGACCGCGCCGCTCTCGAAACTGACGTAGAGGTCCTTGACGCCCTCGACCCGGCCGAGTTCGACGGTGACGTCGGCGTAGTCGTAGACGCCGCCGGTGGCCGGGGTGTCGATCTTGGCGAGGACGTCGCCGTCGAGCGGGTCGTCGACGCGCAAGGTCAGCTGGGAGGGCTGCCCGGCGACGCGCGCGGTCACCGTGGCGTACCGGGGGCCGCCGCCGTGCTTCTCTTCGGCTTCACCGAAGTCGCAGTCCCCGAGCATGATCCAGCCCCCGGCCTCCTCGGCGGCGATGACATCGCCCGAGACGCGGTCCTCGTCGCGCCACAGGATGCCGGAATAGGCGTCGTTGGCGGCGGCGGCGAGCGGGACCGACAGGTCGCGCGGGCCGACGACCTCACCGTCGATGCGGACCGAGGCCGACAGGACGGTATCGGCGGCCGAGCGACCGATCATGAGCCGCTGACGGCTCTTCTCGACGATCATGCGGTCGGTGACGTTGTCCCAGTGGGCGAGGTCGTCGACGGCGACGGTGAAGGACACCGTCCGCCTCTCGCCGGCGGCCAGGCGGATCTTCTCGAAGTCGCGCAGCTGGCGCAGCGGCTGCTTGACGCGCGATCCGCACTGGTGGGAGTAGAGCTGGACGACCTCGACGCCGTCGCGGTCGGCGGTGTTGGCGACCTCGACGGTGACGGTGATCTCGTCCCCGGCTGCGGCGTGCTCGCGGTCGACGGTGAGGTTCGCGTAGGTGAAGTCGGCGTACGAGAGGCCGTGTCCGAAGGGGTACAGCGGCTGGCCGAGGTAGTACATGTAGGTCGCGTCGGAGGCGATGATGTCGTAGTCGAGCATCGCGGGCAGTTCGGCGGCGTCGGTGTACCACGTCTGGGGCAGACGGCCTTCGGCATCGCGGTCGCCGTAGAGGACCTCGGCCAGCGCGTGGCCCCATTCCTGTCCGCCGTGGCCGGACCACACCACCGCGGGCGCGTGCTTGGCGGCCCAGACCGGGGCGAAGGGGTAGGACGAGGACATGACCAGAATGGTATTCGGATTCGCTTCGTGAACGCGCCGCAGGAGCCATTCCTGGGCGTTCGGCAGATTGAGATCGGTGCGATCCTCGGTCTCACGGCCGTTGACCAGCGGATGGTCGCCGAGGACCACGACGGCGACATCGGCGGTCGCGGCGAGCTCGGCGGCGACGTCGTGCCCCTTGGTGACGAACTCGAAGTCGAACGCGGCCGCGTCGGCGGCGTCCTCGGTCAACGTCAGGCGCCCGTCCTCCCCGACGGCGAACCATTTGCCGCCCTCGGCCGTCTCGGCCTTGTGGATCTGGCGGAGCGCGACCTTGCCGCCGTCGACCTCGACGATGCGGAACGTCTCGATGACATCCCATTCGCTGGGGCCCTTGGAATCGGCCGTGACGGTGCCCTCGGGCCGGCCGGCGATGAACTTGCCGGTGGCGACGCTGCGGGCCGCATACGACCAGCCGCCCCAGTCGAAGAGGTCGAACTGGGCGGCGACGCCGGTGGTGTCCGCGATGCTCACCGCCGAGCCGTCGGCCGCAGCGACGACGTAGCCGGTCCGGTGGCGCAGGCGGACCCGGTCGACGCCCTCGGTGTGCACCACTTCGGCGCGCTCGGCGAGGCCCGCGCGGGCGGTGACGGCGTACGGCAAGGTGCCGGAGTACCAGTCCTCGAACTGGACGTCGGCGAGCGGACCGATCACGGCGATCTTCTTCGGGGCCTCCAGCGGCAGCACCCCGTCGTTCTTGAGGAGGGTGATCGACTGGACGGCCGCCTCGCGGGCGAGCGAGCGGTGCTCGGTGGAGTTCACGACCTCGTCACCGATGCCGGCGTAGGGGTCCTCGGGATCGAACTCGCCGAGGCCGAAGCGGACGTGGAGCCCCCGGCGCACGGCGGTGTCGATGTCGGCCTCCTCCAGCAGGCCCCGTGCGAGTGCGTCCTCGATGTGGCCGAGGACGGCCTCGGGCCTGTCGTCGTCCTGGGTGAAGGAGTCCAGTCCGGCGCGGATCGCGTGGGCGTAGGCGGTCGGCAGGTCTTCGAAGTAGCCCTGGAGCTCGGCGAGGTTGTTGGGGGCATAGGCGTCGGAGACGACGAAGACCTCGTCGGAGGCCCAGGTGCGCAGGTCGGTGTTCACCAGGGGGGAGACGTGCGCGGGACGGCCGTTGACGAGGTTGTAGGAGAGCATGACCGCAACGGCGTCACCGCTCGCCAGTGCCGGGCGGTGGGCGGCGAATTCGTACTCGCGCAGCACGCGCGGCGGCATGTTGGAGGAGGTGACGCAGCGGTCGGCCTCGTTGCCGTAGGCCAGGAAGTGCTTGACGGTGGGCGCGGTCTTCCAGACCTCGCCCTCACCCTTGAGGCCGCGGGAGTAGGCCGAGCTCAGCAGGCCGGTCATCCAGGCGTCCTCGGAGTAGCCCTCCTCGTTGCGGCCCCATCGCGGGTCGCGCAGCGGGTTGACGGTGGGAGCCCACACGTTGCGGCCGGCTCGCGCCGGGTCGCGGTGGTGGTAGGCGAGGACCTCGTCGGCCGTCGCGGCGCCGACGGCCTCGACCAGTTCGGGGTTCCAGGTGGCGCCGAGGGCGACGACCTGGGGGAAGACGGTGGCCTCGCCGAGCCAGGCGAGCCCGTGAAGGGCTTCGGTGCCGGTCTTGAACGGGCCGATCCCGAGCCGTTCGATGGGGCGGTGGTACTGGTGGAGCAGGCCGATCTTCTCGTCGAGGGTGAGGCGGCCGAGCAGGTCGGCGACGCGCTCGGCGCGCGGGAGGGCGGGGTCGCGGAAGGCCGGTTGGTCTGTGTGCTGGGTCATGGCGGGGTTTCCTCGCTTGGACGTCGCTGTCATAGTCGAAGCGCTTCGACTACGGAGGCGAAGGAGCCGGTCACGCCTTTCGAAGCGCTTCGATTCGGGAATGTATGAGTTCTACACCTTCACCGCCTCGGGAGTCAAGGCGCGCCGCTGCCACGACGGAGACGAATCATCGCCGCAGGCCTGTGACCTGCGGCGATGAATGAAGTAACAGTTGCGAAACGAAGCGGACTCAGGAGCCGAGCGGGGTGGGCATGCGGCCGGCGTCGATGTCGTTGAGGATGCCGGTGGCGGCGCCGAGCGCCGGGGCCTCGTGCCCGAGCGAGGAGACGACGATCTCGGCCCCGCCGGCCTCGGCGGCGAAGGCGCGCGCGGCGGCCTCGGCCTCGGCCGCGGGGACGACCCACGGGCTCAGCGCCTGATAGTGGCCGCCCAAGACGACCGCTTCGGGGTTGAGCAGGTCCACGGCCAGGGCGATGCCCGCGCCGAGGGCCCGGCCCATCCGTTCGAGCACCTCGATGACGCGGGCCTCCCCGGCGCGAGCGCGGGTGACGATGTCCTCGACCTCCGCCTCGACCTGGGTGCTGCCGATGTGCTCGGATTCGGAGAGTTCGACCAGGGCGGTGCGGATGCTCGCGAGGTCCTCGACGCGGCCGATGCGGCCGTCGATCTCGATGAGGAAGTTGCCGATCTCGCCGGCGAAGCCGGCGCTGCCGCGGCGCAGCGCGCCGTCGACGATGAGACCGGCGCCGAGACCGATCTCGCCGGTGATGTAGATCAGGTCGCCCACACCGGCGTAGGCGCCGAAGCGATGCTCGGCGACGGCGCCGAGATTGGCGTCGTTGTCGACGGAGAGGGCGTACTTCGGCTCGCGCATGGCCGTGCGCAGGCGCGCGGCGAGATCGAAGTCGGTCCAGCCGAGGCGGGGGGCGTACTGGACGACGCCGTCGTGGTCGATCATGCTGGGCACGGCGACGGCCAGGCCGAGGATCTGGCGGCCCTCGGCGTCCATCTTGTCCACGGCGCGCTTGGCGAGGCCGGCCAGGGCCGAGACCGATCGGCCCGCGGTGGAGCCGGACCCGTCATGGGCGCGCCTCCAGCTCAGGAGCCGGTTGCCGGCCAGGTCGACCGCGACGAGCGCCATGTAGTCCACGTTGACCTCGATGCCGAGCGAGGCGTAGTAGCCGGTGTCCACGCTCAGCAGGACGGCGGGCCGTCCGATGTTGCCGATCACCGACCCCGATTCGCGGAGGACGCGGCGTTCGATGAGCTCGGCGACGAGGCTGGAGACGGTGGCCTTGTTCAGGCCGGTCTTGGCCGCGAGGTCGGCGCGCGAGCAGCGGCCCTCGGCTCGGACCTGACGCAGGACGTAGCCGAGATTATTGGCGCGCACGTCGGTGAAGTCGGCTCTCCGAGCTCGGCCGTTCTCGCTTTCGGCGCCGCCGCCTCGGCCGGCGGCCTTCGCCGCTATGCGCATCGCCATGTCTGTCCTCCTGCTGATTCGTGCCCCATTGTCTTCGACGGCCACAACCCGTCGTCGACCGGTCCCCGCCTGCGACTTCGCGAGGGCGGTCCATCGAGCCGCGTTCCCGAATCGTGATCAATCCGCGATACATTCACACGACCCCTCGCTTGTAGCGATCATCACCGTGCGCTACTTTAGTTTATCGAGCAGCCGAACTAACTACCGGCTCACGAACCTCTCACCCTCACGAATACATGACCGAAAGGACAGCAACGTGGCTACTCCCTCCCGCAGGTCGCCGTTCAGGCGCCGCTCCCTCTTTCAGGCGGCCGGCCTCGGCGCCGCAGGAGCCGCTGGCCTGCCGCTCATCTCCGCCTGCGGCGACATCGAGTCCGGCGGCGGTTCCGCCCAGGTGACCGAGGGATTCGACTTCCTCCCCACCTACAAGGAATGGCCGCTGCCCGTCGAGCCCGACCTGATCGGCGAACCGCCGCACCACCCTTCGGGCTTCACCAGCTATCCCGAGCCGGTCCAGGCCGTCACCGACCTCCCCTCCGGCAGCGGCACCTACGAGTTCACCATCCCCATGTGGGGCGAGGCGCCCTCCAAGGACGACCCGTACTACGCGGCGGTCCACGAAGCGTGGGGCGGCACCGTGATCAACATCCGCCACGCCGACGGCAACACCTTCGCGGACACCTCCGCGCAGTGGCTCCAGGCCAACGAGTTCGGCGACGGCATCCAGATGTTCAGCTGGATGCTCTACGCCCACCCGAACTTCCGCGAGACGGTCGTCAACACCTTCTACGACCTGACCGACCTCCTCTCCGGTGACATCGCCGACCGCTGGCCGCTGCTGGCCGGACGCGAGACCGCCGCCTGGGGCAAGTCCGTGTGGTCCACCGACCCCGAGGACCCCGAGAGCGCTCGGATCTTCGGCATCCCCGGCAGCATCAGCGGCGGCCCGGGCAACGGCATGTACGCCCGCACCGACCTGCTGGAGGCCGCCGGCCTCGCCATGCCGACCTCGGTCGAGGAACTGCTCGACGTCGCCCGCGAATGGTCCGACGACGCCGCCGGCCAGTGGGCCTTCTTCGGCACCGACTGGTTCACCCCGGCCTGGTTCGGCCTGGCCAGCGGTGAGGGCTGGGTCTGGGACGAGGAGCAGGACAAGCTGATCCACAACTGCGAGCGCCCCGAGTACACCGAGTGGCTCGAATTCCGCCGCACCCTGCACGACGAGAAGCTCCAGCACCCCGACGCCGCCAGCGGCACGCTCGAACCCAAGGACCTGTTCACGGCCGGCACCATCCTGTTCCACCAGGACGGCATCACGTACTGGTCCGACTTCACCAACCAGGTCAAGGGCGGCGAGGCCGAGGGCACCATCGCGCCGATCGGCGCCATCGCCGCGAACGGCCGGACGCCGCTGGTCCACGCGGTCAACGACGTCGAAGGCTGGGTGTTCCTCAGCAAGGACCTCGAACAGGAACAGGTCGAGGAGATCCTCGACGTCGCGAACTTCTGCTCGGCCCCATACGGCACCAAGGAGTTCGAGCTCCTCGAATACGGCGTCGAAGGCGAGCACTTCAACTACGGTGACGACGGCACGCCCGTCTACACCGAGCTGGGCACCTCGATCGTCCAGGCCCCGGTCAACTTCAAGACCTTCTCGGGCCGGGTCCAGACCTTCCTGACCGGCCAGCCCGACTTCGTCCAGGACCGGTTCGAGTACAACGCGACGATGAAGGACTACATCGAGACCAACATCTGGGAGGGCATGCGGGTCGAGGCTCCGGCCGACTCCGTCGCCGCCGACCAGGCCCGACAGGACCAGGAGAACGACATCGCCTACGGACGCGCCGAGCTGTCCGAGATCCCGAGCATGGTCGAGACCTTCCTCAAGAACGGTGGAGAGGCGGCCCGCGAGCACTTCACGGCCGCGTACAAGGCCCTCCACGGCAAGTGAGCACCCGGCCGGGCGGTAGCTCTCGCGACCGCCCGGCCTTTCGCGTCCCGCGACCACTGCAACGGATTCAAGACTGGATGAGACAGAAGCGATGGCAGCACTCCAAACCTCAGCGCCCCCGGCCTCCGGCGGGAGCCGGGCCCGCCCGCGCATCGGACGCACTCGAACCTTCGGGCAGCGGCTCCGCCAGGACTGGCCCCTGCTGGTCCTGACCCTGCCCGCGCTGATCCAACTCGCGGTGTTCTTCTACTGGCCCTCGGCGTGGAACATCATCGCCTTCATGGACTACAGCCCTTACCGGCCGTTCTGGGACAACCCCTTCGTGGGCTTCGCCTGGTTCGAGCGGCTGTTCTCCGACCCGTACTTCCTTCCTGCGCTCGGCAACACCCTCAAATTCGCGCTGGCGCAGCTGCTGTTCGTCTTCCCGCTGTCGATCTGCCTCGCGCTGCTGATGCACAGCATCGTCTCGACCAAGATCCGCAGCACCTTCCAGTCGATCGTCTACCTGCCCTACTTCTTCTCCTGGGTGCTGGTCGTGACCGTCTTCATCCAGATGCTCGGCTCCGACGGGCTGGTCAGCAACTGGATGCTCGGATTCGGCGGCGACCGGCTGAGTTTCACCACCGACGGGAACACCTTCGTGTTCCTGGCGTGGATGCAGTGGACGTGGAAGGACGCCGGCTGGGGGATGATCATCTTCCTCGCGGCGCTCGCCTCGATCAACCCGAGCCTGTACGAGGCCGCCGCCGTCGACGGGGCGAGCCGCTGGAAGCGCCTGTGGCACATCACGCTGCCGGGCATCCGTCCGGTCATCGTGCTGCTGCTGATCCTCCAGCTCGGCGGCATCCTCACCGTCGGGTTCGAGCAGTACCAGCTCCAGCGCGAAGCGGTCGGGTATCAGGCCACCGAAGTGCTCGACACCTTCGTGTACTACCGCAGCATCATCGGGTCCCAGGGTGAGTCCTTCGGCACCGCCGCGGGCCTGTTCAAGGGCGTTATCGGACTCATCCTGATCCTCATCGCCAACAACGTCGCGCACCGCCTCGGAGAGCAAGGGATCTACCAGAAGTCATGACCACCACTGCCATTCGCGCGCAGCGGCCGCGCAAGAGCAACCGTCCGGTGTGGGACGAGGAGCCGTCCCTGGTCGGTAAGCTCGCCAAGGCCGCGTTCATGATCTGCTACGCCGCGGCCATCGTCATCCCCATCTGGGCGATCGTGGCGACCAGCTTCGCCAGCGAGGAGGCGCTCCAACGCGCCGGCGGGAACCTGCTGCTCATCCCCACCGACGTGAGCGTCCAGGCCTACCAGGAGATCTTCAGCGGCGGTGCGCTCACCGACTCGCTGCTCCTGACGGTCATTCTCACGGCCGTCGGGACCGCGATCAGCATGGTGCTCACCATCGGCGCGGCCTACGGGCTCTCGCGCCCGGGCACGGTGCTGCACCGGCCGTTGCTGCTGCTGATCCTGTTCACCTTCCTGTTCGCTCCGGGCATGTACCCCAGTTTCCTCGTGGTGCAGCAGCTGGGGCTGTTCAACAGCTACTGGTCGCTGCTCTTGCCGATGGCGCTCAACGCCTTCAACCTCATCGTGCTGCGTGCGTTCTTCATGAACAGCGTGCCGCGCGAGCTCATCGACGCCGCCAAGATGGACGGGGCCGGGGAGTTCAAAACGCTGTTCCGCGTGGTGCTGCCGATGTCGAAGGCGATCCTGGCGGTCATCGCGCTGTTCTACGCGGTCATGTACTGGAACATCTACTTCCAGGCCGTCCTCTACATCCCGAGCCTCGACACGCAGCCGATCCAGGTGGTGCTCCAGCGCATGCTCATGTCGACGCAGGGCCTGCCGGGGGCCGCCTCCTCGGCGGCGCAGTACCAGTCGGACGTCGCCGCGCCCACGGCCGCACTCAAGATGGCCGTGGTGGTCTGCACGATCATCCCGATCGTGATCATGTACCCGTTCATCCAGAAGCACTTCACGAAGGCCGTCATCACCGGCGCCATCAAAGGTTAGGGCCTGTTCAGGGCCCCTGGACGGGCACTGGTCGCCCACAGAACCGCAGGGCCGCATTCCGGAAGGGATGCGGCCCTTTCGCCGTTCGTGAAGGCGGTGCGGGCACGGTACAGGGACCGGGGCGAGAAGCAGTGCAAGGCCGATGCAAGTCCGGTGCAAGCGTGGTGCAAGGTCCCCGCCGCACGCTGGAGTCGTCATAGCAAGGCGACACTGGAAAGGCATGCCATGCACCATTCGATCGAGGTCAGAGGGCTGGTGAAGGCGTTCGGCGACGTCCGCGCCCTCGACGGCGTCGACCTCACCGTTCCCGCCGGTTCCGTGCTGGGGGTCCTCGGCCCCAACGGAGCCGGCAAGACCACCGCGGTCCGAGTCCTGAGCACGCTGACCCGTCCCGACGCCGGCAGCGCCCGCGTCCTCGGGCTCGACGTGGTCGCCCAGGCCGGCGAGGTCCGCGAGCGCATCGGCCTGACCGGCCAGTACGCGGGCCTGGACCACGACTTGACCGGCGAACAGAACCTCGTGCTCATCGCCCGCCTGCTCGGCGCCTCCCGGCCCCGGGCGAAGGCGCGGGCGGCCGAACTGCTGGAGCGGTTCGACCTCGTCCACGCCGCCGGCCGGGCCGCGGGCGAGTACTCCGGCGGCATGCGCCGCCGCCTGGACCTGGCCGCATCCGTCGTCCGCCGCCCCGAGGTGCTGTTCCTGGACGAGCCGACCACCGGTCTGGACCCGAAGAGCCGGAACGGACTGTGGGACGTCGTCCGCGACCTGGTCGCCGAGGGCACGACGGTGCTGCTGACCACCCAGTACCTGGAAGAGGCCGATCAACTGGCCGACGCCATCGCCGTCATCGACACCGGGCGCGTCATCGCCTCCGGCGCGCCGAGCGAACTCAAGCAGATGGTCGGCGGCCCGGTACTGCGCCTGAGGCCGGTGCGGGCCGAGGCGCTCGCGCCGCTGGCCGAGCTGGCGGACCGAGTCATCGGGGCCGAGACCAAGCTGGAGGAGGGCGCGGCGGCCGTCCCGGTCGCCCACGCCGGACAGGCCGCGGCGATAGTGGCGCAGGTGGCACGGACCGGGATCGACCTGGTCTCGTTCGGCGTCGACGAGCCCACGCTCGACGAGGTGTTCCTGGCCCTGACCGGCCACCGGACCGAGTCGACGAGCGAAGCGGAGGTCGCGGCATGACGGTGACGACTTGGACCACGAGGCGCGGCGTGCTCGCGCAGTCGGCGTCGATGGCGGCGCGCTCGCTCGCCTCGATCAGGAACAACCCGGCGACGCTGATCGAATTCTTCATGATCCCCCTGATGATCCTGCTGTCCATCACGTTCTTCATGGGCGGTCAGATGATGGGCACTTGGCAGGACTTCCTTCAGTACGCGGGGCCGACGATCGTCGTCATGGGCCTGTTCTTCGCGATCCCCGCCACAGGGCTGGCGCTGTTCGCCGATCTCGAATCGGGGATGTTCGACCGGCTGACCGCGATGCCGGTGTCCCGGTTCGCACTGCTGAGCGGCCGTGTCACCGCCGACATGGTCAAGCACGCCTGGGCGCTGCTGGTCGTCGGCGGCGTCGCGTTCGCCATGGGCTACCGGGCCGAGGGCGGCGTCCTCGGCGTCCTGGCCGCCGTGGGAGTAGTACTGCTGTTCATGTTCAGCGCCTCATGGTCGATGGTGTTGGCGGGCCTGACCGCCAAGTCCGAGGACCAGGTCCAGACGTGGATGGTCGCCCTGCTCATGCCGCTGTCCTACACGTCGACGGCGTTCATCGAGATCGAGACGCTGCCCGGCGCGGTCCAATGGCTCGCGGAGATCAACCCGATGACGGCGCTCTCGGAGACGATCCGCAGCCTGCTCGCGGGAGACGCGCCGGGCGGCTACCTCCTGGCGCTCCTGGGCTGGTGCGCCGGGGCCGTGGCGGTGTTCGTGCCGCTGTCGCTGCGGGCCTACCGGCGCAGGCTCACGAACTGAACGGCCAGCGCTCTTCGGCGCTCGTCTCGGCGGCCCGGCGCTCCAAGCCGTGGTCGCCGAGTTCGTTCGCCACCTCGGCGAGCTGCCGGTACAGCCGCATCGCGACCTCGGAGAACCGGATGTGCTCGGGGCGACCGGCCTCGGCGGCGAGCAGTTCGTCCCGGGCCTCCTCGGGCCGTCCCAGGCGGCGCAGGCACACGGCTGCGGAGATGCGCGCGGCCATCGTGTTCTCAAAGTTCCCGGCGCGGGCCGTGCGCTCCTGCTCGACGCGCAGCCGAGCGAGCACGGCCTCCGGGTCGTCGCCGTACGCCGCGTCGAGACGCCACAGGTTCTCTGCGATGACCGAATCGGTGAGGTCGGCGCCGAACTCGGACTCGACCCGGAGCGCGCGGGACAGCAGACGGCGGGCCTCGGCGTGATCGCCTGCGGCCTCGCTGAGCCCGGCCAGGCCCTGGAGCGACATGAGGATGCCGAAGCGCTCCCCGAGCGCTTCGAAGACGGCATGGCACTCGGCCAGTTCGGCCGCCGCCCGTCCGAGTTCGCCGGCCCGTTCGGAGTAGCCGGCGCAGAACAGCAGGACCATGCCTCTGACCACGCGGTCCTCCTCGCCGTCGAATTCGTCGAGTTCGTCGAGGACGCGACGCACGGCCTCCTCATCGTCCGCGTAGAGGGCCAGCAGCGCGGGGACGAGTTTCAGCACCGGCATCCGGTCGTACAGGCCGTGCTCGTCGGCGAGCCGCGCGGCCTCCTCCCAACCTGAGGCGACGTCGGAGGGGTCGAGTTCGCCGTTCCACAGGCCCCAGGTGCCCGACATGCAGACCAGGGCCCGGTCCAGGGGTTCGACCGGGCCTTGCATCGCGCGCACTCGGAAGGTCAGCTCCTGGCCCTCCGCGCGGTGGCCGCGCATCCACCAGTACCAGGCGAGGGGCGCCATGGCACGGTGCGCGGCGGCGGCATCGCCGGCGGCGATCATGCGGCGGATCGCGGCGGTCAGGTTGCCGTGGTCGGCGTTGAGCCGTTCGAGCCATTCGACCTGTTCGGCCCGCTGCAGGTGCGGTCCGGCCGCTGCGGCGAGGTCGGCGTAGTACTCGGCGTGGACCAGGTGTCGCTCAGCGGTTTCACCGAACTCGGCGAGCCGCTCGGCGGCGTATTCGCGGACGGTCTCCAGCAGTCGGTAGCGCCCGGAGGGGAGCCGTTGGACGAGTGACTTGTCGACCAGGCCCGCGATCACGTCCACTGAGGCCGAGCAGACCTCGACGGCGGAGGCGAGGTCCGCTCCTCCGTTGAACACGGACATGCGGGCCAGTGCCCGCCGTTCGGCCGGTTCGAGCAGGTCCCAGCTCCAGTCGACCACGGCGCGGAGCGTGCGCTGCCGCGGCGCGGCGGTGCGGTCGCCGCGGTCGAGCAGGCTGAACCGGTGGTCGAGACGGGCGGCGAGGTCCTCGACGCCCATGGTCCGCAGGCGGGCGGCGGCGAGTTCGATGGCGAGCGGCAGGCCGTCGAGCGCGGCGCAGATCCCGACGATGAGGCGCGTGTTCGCCTCGGTGAGTGAGAAGGAGGCGTCGGACTGCCGGCCGCGTTCGACGAAGAGCCGTACCGCGGCATGCGATGCCGCGGCCGCTGGAGACGCACCGGGTTCGGGGAGGGCGAGCGGGCCGACCGAGTGGACGGCCTCGCCGGTGATGCCGAGCGGTTCGCGGCTGGTGGCGAGCACGCTGAGTCGGGGCGCACGGGCCAGGAGGTGGGCCAGCAGTTCGGCGACCGGGGCGATGAGGTGCTCGCAGTTGTCGACGACCAGGAGCGTCTCCCGGCGGCGGAGGGTCTCGATGAGCTGGTCGCGGAGGTCGTCGGGGCGGCGGGAGAGGATCGACTCACCGGCGCGCAGTGCTCTCAGGCACTGCTCGGGCAGTTGCGAGGGGGCGCCGACGGAGGCCAGTTCGACGAGCCGGACGGTCCGGCCCCGTCGCTCGGCTCGGTGCGCGGCTTCGACGGCGAGCCGGGTCTTGCCGGTGCCGCCGGGACCGGTGAGGGTGACCAGGCGGCCGGAGTCGA
The DNA here is from genome assembly GCA_021793335.1 of Actinomycetes bacterium. GTDB lineage: Bacteria > Actinomycetota > Actinomycetes > Mycobacteriales > Micromonosporaceae > Glycomyces. Next base: position 2,055 of record JAJYSW010000051.1, on the reverse strand, counting down.
TGAGCGCGAGCACGGCGTCGAGGTCGTCCTCGCGGCCGATGCAGGCGGTGAGCGGCTCGGGAAGGCGACTTTCGTCCGCGGGGGCGGTTTCGATGCCGCGCAGCACGTCCAGGTGGGCTGCGGCCAGTGTGGGCGAGGGGTCGACGCCGAGTTCGTCGGCGAGTCGGGTGCGGGTCCGCTCGTAGACGGCGAGCGCCTCGGCCCGGCGGCCGACGGCCGCCAGGGCCCGCATGTAGCGGCCGGCGTCCGGTTCGGCGAGCGGGTCGGCGGTATTGCGGGCCGCGAGCTCGGCGAGGACGGATTCGGCGCCGTCCAGTTCGAGCCGGGTCTCGATGAGCAGGGACGTGAGGGCCTCGCGGCGGGCGGTGAGCCGGATGGCCTCGGTGTCGGCGAAGTCGAGGCCCGAGGTATCGGACAGGGCCGGTCCGCGCCACAGCGCGAGCGCCTCTTCGCAGCGGCGTCGGACGGTGTGCGGGGCTTCGGCGCGGGAGCCCGCTTCGGCCGCGAGGCGTTCGAAGTCGGTGATGTCGGTGGCGGTGTCGGTGAGCCGGTAGCCGCCCGAGTCGGAGCGGAGGCGGTCGCCGATCAGGCGGCGGAGGCGCGAGATCTGCGTCTGGAGCGCCCCGACGGCGTTGGCCGGGGCCCGATCCGGCCAGAGGGCGTCGATGAGGGCGGCGGCGGTGACGATCCGGCCGGGTTCGACGGCGAGGCGGGTGAGCAGGGTGCGCTGCCGGCCGGCGGGCACGGCGATCTCGTCGCCTGAATCGTCGAGGGCCCGCAACGGTCCGAGCAGCTCTACACGCATGACCGTCATCTTGCCCGACGGGCATTCGAGGTGCGGACGGAGCACCTCTGGAGCGTTCAGAGGGAATGATCGGCGGTCCCTGCGCCGATTCATGCGCTCGAATCCTGTCGCCGATCGGGCCGGGCGCGGGCCTTGAGTGGGCGCATGGGCCTTTCGCTCTCACGGACGTTTCGATGAGCCTTGAATGAAGTGTAAGGCTCGCAATGCCACTGCTCGCCGATGGGAGGCTCCGGCGAGCACCTGTCAGTCCCTATTGGAATCTATTATTTGCACAGACAGGTTGCCGCAACGAATCGGTGCAATAGTGTCAATTTCCCGACTCATCGTTCATATGGCCCCTCGGCGCACGTACTGTCGTCTGCAAACCCTGACATGATGAGGTGCGGTGTCCGCCATGGTTGTCCGTCTTGATTCCCATTCCCCGGCACTGTGCACCCCGCTCGCAGAAGGAGCACCACCGATGAGCACCGGGCCGACCGGAGCCCATATCGCGGGCCATTGCGCCGAGTTCAGGCTCCAGACCGACAGCGGACCGCAGATCCTGCTCGCCTGCGATCCCGACGGCGTCGCCGCCGCCATCGCCACCATCATGGCCTCGCACCTGGTCCAGGTTCCCACAGCACTCGTCCGCGACCGCCCGGGGTACGAGCCGGGAGGACGACCCGACCACGGACTCAAGATCATCGTCGATCGGGGCACGGAGATCGGGGCACTCGCCTATTACGGCCCGGGCGGCGAGGACTACGGCCCCGGTGCGTGGGTCTCCTACTCCTCGGTCGAGCACCATCCCGAGGTCAAGCTCTATCGCGACATGGATTCGGCGGGCGTCTTCCCCTCCGACTCGCATATTCCATTGAACACCCTGGCCCGCGCGGTCGAGGACTTCCGAGCGACCGGCGGCCTGCGTCCCGCGCTCGTGGCCTGGCGGCCCAGCACGGTCTGGTGACCGGCGCCCCCGCCCGGTCCGGGGCACGAGGCCGAGCAGCGGCGCTTCGGTGGCCTCCCCGCTCGGGACCCGCCCCGGTTCCAATGAACCTCTGATGGTTTTCGCGTGAAATCCCGAAGCGGCGTCCGTAATGTCGTCCTCGAGAGCGAATGGAGCCGTCGACGGCTCCATGTTCGCTCGCAATCGGCCTTCTCGGGGGCCGTCCGGCTGCAGCGGCATCGCTTCGAATGGCGCTGCGCCCAATGACATTGTTCCGTCTGAATGATGGGTGCGGGGGTGACACAGGGCCCGGAGCGAGGCGCTC
>JAJYSW010000050.1 GCA_021793335.1 Actinomycetes bacterium | reverse complement strand
TCCAGAACTCGTCGAAGTCGGCCGGTTCGGGGACGTTGGGGCGGTACTCGCGGAGCCGGTCGAGCGGCAGGTCGAAAAGTGCCATGGCGTGTTTTTAGCACAGCAGTCATCAAGAAGCCACATCTGCGAACCCTGTTCGAGAGGCGCCATACACGAATGAGCCGTTGGTCGGCTTTGCCGAAAATATCCGCGCAACCGCTTGCCTTCCGTGATGCAGAGCGATAACACATCGAGATATTTATGTATAAATCATGCGATGGCGCCTGCATCGTCGCCGATGCACACCTCCATCGACAGAGAGGATGAAAACCTGAGCACCAACCCGGCAGCTCCGCGAATCAAGCGGCGCGTGCTCTTCGCTTCCACCGCCGACGGCATCGGCATCTGGGCGTCACAGCACGCCGGAGCCGAGGACCTCCCGGTTCGCCCGGGAGGCCCGCTCACACTCGACCGCTACCCCCAGGGCAGCCCGAGCTCGCTGAACAGCCTGCCGTCCCTCGCGGCCCGCTCGACCGCGGCGTCCGCGCCTTCGAGCAGGGTCACCGGGTCCTCGCCGACGCGCCGCAGGTACGCGGCGTCGACCAGCCGCGGGACCGGGTCGTTCAAGATCTGTTCCAGCACACCGGTGAAGGTCTTGGACCGCCGCAATCCCGAGAGGAGGCCGACGCCCCGCCGACGGTGCAGCAGCAGATTGTCCAGCAGATCGGTGCGACCGTACTGCTTCGGCTCGTCATCGCCGGGCAGGCGCAGCCGGTCGGTCGTGTATTGGAGCCATGCCTCGCCCTCGCTACCGCGCACGTAGACGTCGCCTTCGAGTTTGCGCTCTCCGCAGAGGGTCACGGCGACGGTGACGGTGACCCCGCCCTTGTTGACGCCGCGCCACACCGCCGTGTCGTCGACCTCGATCTCCCCTCGGCACCGCAGCCGCTCCAGTTCGACGTCGCCGTCCAGCGGCCAGTCCCCCGCGATCGCCAGCGCCTGCTGGGAGGCGTGCGCGAACGGATTCGCCAGCGCGCCGTCGGCGACGAGCGTGCCGTTCGCCTCCCGTTTCCCGGCCCACGGGGAGCGGCGGTAGTAGGAATCGGGCCGCTGCCATGAGCCGGCGACGCCGACCGCTTCGAGGCTGCCGAGCCGTCCGGCCTCCATCGCATCGCGCAGCGCCCCGAAGGCGTGCGAGCCGAGCGCCTGGAATCCGACCTGGACGGCCCGCCCGGTCTCGACCATGGTCTCGTAGAGCCGTCCGTACTCGTCGAGCGAGGCCACCGGCGGCTTCTCCAGGTAGACGTCGGCGCCGTGGTGCATCGCCGCGGCGGCGATCGGCAGGTGCGTGGGCGGCGGGGTGGCGATGACGACGATGTGCGGCTCGGTGTCCTTCAGGAGCCGTTCATAGTCGTCGAAGACCGGGACGTCCCCGATGGGGATGTCGGGGTCCTCGACCACCTCGGCGGTGTCGCACAGGCCGACGAGCTCAACCTCGCCCGCTCGGCGTTTCGGCTCGATGCGGCGGCGGTGGTGCAGCCCGTAGCCGTTGGCGCCGACGATGGCGATGCGAGGGATGCGAAGGTCCATCAGAGGTGCTCCAAAGTCACGGCCGCCCCGTGCCGGTCCAGGTCGGACAGCCATGCCGTGGCGGCCAGGCGCAGCTCACGGTTGGACGCGACCGGCTCGGGAACGACCTGCCGGATACCGAGGATAGCCTCCACCCGCGCGGCGGGCCGCTCCCCTGCCGCGGCGAGGCTCTCGCGCAGGACGGGCGCGAGCGGATCGTCCAGCGGTAGCTCGGCGCCGTCGTCGGCCCGCCCGGCGCAGAAGCGGATCCAGGCGGCCAAGGGCAAGGCGATGTGATCGATTCGTTCGCCGGCCGCGGCGAGGTCGGCGATGGTCGCGAACAGGCGCTGCGGCAGTTTCTGGCTGCCGTCCATGGCGATCTGGATGCAGCGGTGCCTGATCCCGGGATTGGCGAACCGTTCGAGCACTTCCTGTCCGTAGGCGACGGTGCTGCGGCCGTCGGGCGGTGTGAAGCTGGGCGCGATCTGCTCGGCGATGAGCCGTTCGGCGAAACCACGGGCGCCGGGGAGCGCGAGGGCTTCGCTGATGGTCTCGACTCCGGCGAGCGCTCCGAGGTAGGCGAACGTGGAGTGGACGCCGTTGAGCGTGCGCAGTTTCAGACGTTCCCAGCCGGCCACGTCGTCGGTGAAGGTCGCGTTCCAGTCCGGCCGGGGCCCGGCGAAGCGGTCCTCGATGACCCACTGGGTGAACGGCTCGGCTTCGACGGCGGCGGCGTCGGCGAGGCCGAGTGCCTCGGCGGCGCGGTCGTAGGTGGCCCGGGTCGAGGCCGGGACGATCCGGTCGACCATGCTGGAGGGAAAGGCGACGTGCTCCGCGGCCCAGGCCCGGACGGCGTCGTCGAGGAGCGGTTCGACGGCGTCTCGGGTGGTCTCGCCGTTATCGGGCAGGTTATCGCAGCACAGGATCGTCAACGGCGCTCCGCTGCGTTCGGCGCGGCGTGCCAGGCCCCTGGCGAGGAGGCCGGGGACGCCCTCGGGATCGCGGTACGCCTTCTCGGTGATGGTGAGGGTCACCACGTGCGTGTCCTCGGAGGCGATGAGATCGAGGGCGCGCTCGGTCTCGGTGGCGATGTGGAGCGTGTCGACGATCGCGCCGACGACACGGAGATCGGCGCCGTCGGGCCCGAGGGTGGCCACGGTGTAGAGGCCGTCTTGGGCGGCGAGTGCGTCGATGACCTCGCGGGAGCGGGGCGCGGCGATCGTGATGCCCCAGTCGGTGTCATCGGTGTAGACGGCCTGATGGGCCCGATGGAACGCACCGGCTCCGATGTGGAGCATCCCGGGGCGGGTGGGGCGCGTGCCCGGAACGCGGACGGTTCCGGGCACGCTGCCGAGCGTCTTCTGCGACAGGACGGGTTTCATCGGACCGACCACGCCGGTCCGTTCGGGAAGGAGTACTCGGCGATCGATTCGTCCTTGAGCGTGACCGAGTAGCCCGGTTGCGTGGGCAGCCGGTAACGGCCGTCGACGACGGTGACCGGGTCGGTGTAGTGCTCGTGCAGGTGGTCGACGTACTCGATCATGCGGCCTTCGAGGGTCTTGCCGATGCGCAGGTACTCGAACATGCCCAGGTGCTGGACGTATTCGCACAGTCCGACGCCGCCGGCGTGCGGGCAGACCTCGACGCCGTGCTTGGCCGCCATGAGCAGTGTGGCGAGGACCTCGGGGATGCCGCCGACGCGGCAGGCGTCGATCTGGCAGACCCGGATGGCCTCGGCCTGGAGCAGCTGCTTGAAGATGACGCGGTTGGCGGCCACTTCCCCGGTGGCGACGCGGATCGGGTCGACGGCCTTCGCGATCCGGGCGTGCCCGAGGACGTCGTCGGGGTGGGTGGGCTCCTCGATCCAATACGGGTCGTAGGCGGCCAGGCGGCCCATGTTCTCGATGGCCTCGGGGACCGACCAGATCTGGTTCGCGTCCATCATCAGCAGCCGGTCGGGGCCGATGATCTCGCGGATGATCCCGGCGCGGCGCACGTCGTCGGCGACGTCGGGCGAGCCGACCTTCATCTTGACGGCGCTCCAGCCTTCGGCGACGGCGGCCTCGGTGAGGGCCTTGACCTTCTCATCGGGGTAGCCGAGCCAGCCCACCGAGGTCGTATAGGACGGGAAGCCGTCCTTCTCCAGTACGGCCAGGCGATCGGCGTAGCCTTCGCGCCCGGCGTCGAGGATGGCCTCGGCTTCGGCGGGCGTGAGCTCGTCTTCGATGTGGCGGTAGTCGATCTGGGCGGCCAGTTCGGCGGAGTCCATCTCGGCGAGCAGTTGCCACATGGGCTTGCCCTCGATTTTGGCGCGCAGGTCCCACACGGCGTTGACGATGGCGCCGACGGCCATGTGGGTCGCGCCCTTCTCCGGTCCGAGCCAGCGGATCTGGGGTTCTTGGGCGAGGGAGCGGGTGAACCCGACGGGATCGTCGAAGATGCTCTCCAGGGTGCGGCCGACCACCAGGTGCGCGAGCGCCCGGACCGAGGCGCAGGTGATCTCGTTGCCTCTGCCTCCGGTGAAGGTGAACCCGGTGCCGGTCGGTCCGCCGTCGGTGAACAGTTCGACGTACGTGGCCGAGTAGTCGGCGCGGTTGATCGAGTCGGAGCCGTCGGCGTCCGCCGCGGTCGGGAAGCGAACGTCGTGGACTTCGAGGCGTTCGATCTTCGTCATCGCTGTTCCATTCTGTAGATCTTGCGAGGGAGATGATAGGCCAGGTCGGCGGCGACCTCGGTCGCCTCGTCCTCGGTCATCCGGTGCTCGGCGACCAGGCGTGCGAGGAATGCGGCGTCGGCGCGGCGGGCCAGGTCGTGGCGGGCCGGGATGGAGCAGAACGCGCGGGTGTCGTCGACGAAGCCGGCCGTGTTGTAGAACCCCGCGGTCTCGTGGACGGCCTCCCGGAAGCGGCGCATGCCTTCGGGGGAGTCCAGGAACCACCACGGGGCTCCGAGGAACACCGAGGCATAGCCGCCGGCCAGCGGTGCGAGCTCGCGGCTGAAGACCGTCTCGTCGAGCGTGTAGAGCACCAGGCGAAAGCGCGGGTCGTTGCCGAAGGCGTCGAGGAGGGGCTTGAGCCCTCGCGTGTACGTGTTCAGGTCCGGGATGTCGCCGCCGACATCGCGGCCCCAGCCTTCGTAGAGCCACTTGTTGTGGTTCCGGTCCGAGCCGGGGTGCAGCTGCATGACCAGGCCGTCGTCGACGCTCATGCGGGCGAACTCGACGAGCATGAGCGCGGGGAAGGCCCGCATCTCGGCCTCTTCGGCCTCGCCGTCGAGCGCCTTGCGGAATATCTCGGCGGCCTTCGCCGGGTCGTCGAGGGTCTCGGCGGTTCGGTTGCCGTGGTCCGAGCAGGTGGCCCCGGCGGCGATGAAGTCCTGACGTCGGGCGCGCAGCGCGTCGAGGAACCCCTCGAATGTGGAGGTGTCGCGGCCGGTGATCTCGCCGAGTTCCTTGACGCGTTCGACCCAGCCCGGCCAGTCGGGTTCGACGAGGTTATCGGGCCGGAAGGTGGTGACGACCTTGCCGCCTCTGCCGCCCCAGCTGCGGCCGCCCGCGGCCGGGAGGGCTTCGAGCTCGGCGTGGGGGTCGAGCGAGTCGACGGGGGACTCGGTGGTGGCGAGCACCTCGATGTTGAACCGGTCGAACAGGGCCCGGGGCCGGTAGGCGGGTTCGGCGAGCCGGGCCGAGAGGTGGTCGTAGAACTCATCGGCGGTCTGGGCGTCGAGTTGCTTGTAGATCCCGAAGACCTCGGCGAAGGTGTAGTCGAGCCATAGTTTCGAGGGGGTGCCTCGGAACAGGTGGTAGTGCTCGGCGAAGCGCCGCCAGATGGTGCGCCCGTCGGTCTCGGCGGGCTCGCCTTTCACCGAGGGCACGCCGAGCAGGTCGGGGGTGAGGCCCTGGCTGTAGAGCATGCGGGTCAAGTAGTGGTCGGGGACGACGAACAACTGCGCCGGGTCGGGGAACGGTCGGTTCTCCGACATCAGGCGCGGGTCGACGTGGCCGTGCGGGCTCACCAGCGGCAGGTCGGTGGTCTGTCGGTGAATCCCGCGGGCGATGGCGCGGGTGCGCTCGTCGGCGGGGAAGAGGCGGTCGGGGTGCAGCGTCATGGACGTTCGCTCCGGTTCTGGACGGCGGATGGGTGCAGGCGTGGGGCCACGGTGCTCCTACTGCTTGAAGAGATCGGTTACCGCAACCGCTTGCCCGGTTGCGATGGACTCGTTCGAGGCGAGTCCGGCGGCCAGCGCGTTGACGCCGTCGCGGGCCGTCGCCGAGCGCTGGTGCGGGTCGGCCGCGCCGTCGAAGAGGACCGCGAGCATGCGCTGGTCGCCGCCGCCGTGCCCCTTGCGCTGGTATTCGCCGACATCGATTTTAGTCGGCTTGGTCCAGAAGGGGTGGAGCGTCATCTCGTACCAACCCTCTTCGGCCGCCTCGTGCGTGCCGTGGATCGAGGCCCCATTGGGGCCCTTGAGGTGCGGGTTGACGTGGTCGTTCTCCACCACGAGCAGCTCCAGGCGTCCCCTCGTGCCGTTGAAGTGGACCCGGTAGCCCTCCCAGGGCGAGTAGGCGGTGAGCCGGTACGACAGCGTGACGCCGGAGTCGTAGTCCACCAGGGCCATCATGTCGTCGTAGATCGTCACGCCGGGCGCGAACACGTTCTGGTCGCGAATGTAGCCGTCCTCGCCCTCGGCATCGAGGTAGAGCTCCTTGAGCTGCGGGTTCTCGGCCATGTGCAGCGCGAACGGGTCGCCCTCGGCATTCGCGGAGCCGGCGACGCGGTCGTAGCCGCGGTCGTGACCGGTGCGCTTGCCGTTTTCGCCGTAGAAAGCGAGCTTACCTTTTGCAAACGCTTGTACTGGCGCGGCGTCGAGCCACCAGTTGACCAGATCGAAGTGGTGGCCGGATTTGTGGACGAGCAGGCCGCCGGAGCGGTCGGCGAGGCGGTGCCAGCGGCGGAAGTAGTCGGCGCCGTGGCGGGTGTCGAGCAGCCAGTCGAAACCGACCGAGATGACCTCGCCGATCGCGCCCTCGCGCAGGAGTTCGGCGACCTTCTCGTGGAGCGGGTTGTATCGGTAGTTGAAGGTGACGGTGACCTTCCCGGCGGACCGCTCCTCGGCGGCGAGGATCTCAGCGGCGTGCTCGGCGGTGGTGGTCAGCGGCTTCTCGCAGATGACGTCCAGGTCGGCGGCCAGAGCGGCGAGGAGGTACTCGTGGTGTGTGGCGTCGACCGAGGTGACGATGACCGTGTCCGGCTCGGTCTCGCTCAGGAGCCGGTCGAAGTCGGCGGCGTCGTAGGCGGCCGGGGCGGGCAGCCCGGCGGCCTCGACGGCGGCCGCATGGACGCCGATGCGATGGGGGTTGGGGTCGGCCAGTGCGACCAGCCGAGCCTTGTCACTGCGTTCGATCACGGCGTTCACGAACATCGTGGCGCGTGAGCCGGCGCCGACCAGGGCGTAGCGATGCGGCGTGCCTGACATGTGACTCCTTCGTCTGCGAGGTTTTGGTAAACGCTATCGGAGAAGTCCGTCGCAGACAAGAGCGGCACCCGTTTCACCGTCGAGGCGAAGCCGCGACTCCTTAACTCGGCGTGGGCTTCACGAACGGCGGCTTGACCACTCGCACCGGCAGTCGCCTCCCTCGCACATCCAGTTCCAGCTCGGCTCCCGGCCGCTGATCGGCGTCGAGCAGCGCCAGCGCCACCCCGTTCTTCAGCGACGGCGCGAACGTCCCCGAAGTGGTCTCGCCGACCCGCCGATCGCCGTCCAGGACACTCATGCCCGCCCGCGGCACGCCGCGCCCGGTAGCCTCCAGCCCCCACAGACGACGCTTCGGCCCGGCCGCGCGCTCGGCCTCCAGAGCATCCTTGCCCCAGAACTCGGGCTTGTCCCACCCGACCGCCCAGCGCAACCGCGCCTGCACCGGCGTGACGTCCACGCTCAGGTCCTGGCCGTGGAGGGGATAGCCCATCTCCAGGCGCAACGTGTCCCGCGCGCCGAGCCCGCAGGGGAGGGCCCCGGCCGCGAGCATCCCGTCCCACAGGTCGCCCGCCGCCTCGTTCGGTGCCAGGAGCTCGAAACCGGTCTCGCCGGTGTAGCCCGATCGGCAGACGACGACGGCCGCGCCGTCGACGAAACGTTCGGCGAAGGTCATGTACCCGAGGTCGTGCGGGAGCCCCAGGTATTCGAGGATCCGCGGCGAGTCGGGGCCCTGCACGGCCAGCACCGCCAGCGAGCGGTGGGCGTCGCGGATCTCGACGCCCTCGGGCGCGGCCTCCTCCAGACGGCGCGCCACCTCGGCGGCGTTGGCGGCATTGGGAATCAGGAGGATCTCCTCATCCGAGAGGCGGTAGGCGATGAGGTCGTCGACCACGCCGCCGGACTCGTCGCAGCACAGCGTGTACTGGGCCCCGCCGACGGCGATGCGGTCCAGATCGTTCGTCAGGCAGCGGTTGACGAAATCGGCCGCGCCGGGGCCACTCACCCACACCTTGCCGAGATGGGAGACGTCGAAGACCCCCACCGAGGTGCGCACCGCGGCGTGCTCGGCCAGCACCCCACGGGCGTAGTGCAACGGCATCCGCCAACCGGCGAAGGGAGCGAACTTCGCCCCCTGTTCGAGGTGGCGGTCGTGCAAGGGCGATACCGGGGGTGACGATGCAGGCTCAGACATGGCTCAGACCTTATCGCGAGAATCCCAACCCGTAAGATCGGTCCGTTTGAACACGCATTTTGCAAGGACAGGATAGGACAGGACTTGACTCGCTCCCCTTCCCTGGAGAGGGAGGGGTTCCTGCTGGTCGCCCGGCCGGGTCTCCTGTTTCATCGACAGTCGCACTCGCCCTAGGAGGGTTCGTGTCCCATACCGTCTCCGCAGGCGGTAACGGCCGGCCCGGCCGCCAGAATGTTCTTGGCCGATTTCACATCGCGGTCTTCAGTGTGGCCGCACGTGGCGCACTCGAAAACGCGTTCGGCGAGCGGCATCGCGTCTTTCATGGTGCCGCACGCCGAGCAGGTTTTGGACGAGGGCGGGAACCGGTCGACTGCGACCAGGGTCCGGCCATACCATTCGGCTTTGTACTCCAGCATGCGGCGGAACTCGGCCCACGAGGCGTCCGCAATCGCACGGGCCGGACGACGGTCGGCGAGCATCCCGCGCACGTTCAGATCTTCCACGGCGATCACTCGGTCCTCGTTGACCAGCCGGGTGGTGCACTTGTGCAGGAAATCGCGCCGCCGGTCGGCGATGCGGGCGTGCGCCCTGGCGAGCTTGACCTGGGCTTCAGCCCGGTTCTTGGAGTCTTTGGCCTTGCGGGACAGGTCTTTTTGCCGTCGGCGGATGCGGGCCCGGTCGCGCCGCTCGTGGCGGGGGTCGGTGATCTTCTCCCCGGTGGAGCGAGTGAACAAGGTGGTGAGTCCGGCATCCACGCCGACCGCCGTGTCCTTATGGGGCTTGGTCGGGAGGTCCTCTTCGACCAGCAGGGACACGAACCGGCGCCCGGCGGCATCGCGGGAGACGGTCACTGTCGATGGCACTGCACCGTGCGGGAGCCTGCGGGACCAGCGGGTCTTGAGCGGTTCGGACTGCTTTGCGAGCGTGAGTCGACCGGCGGCCCATGTGAACGCCGACCGGGTATACACGACCGAGCCGGTGACGACGCGCTTGTTCTTGAAACGCGGGTAGCCGGTCTGTTGTTCGAAGAAGGCGGAGAAGCCTTGCTGCAAGTACCGGAGGGCCTGCTGCAACGGGACGCTGGAGACCTCATTGAGGAAGGCGTACCGCTCGGTCTGCTTCCAACGGGTGAGCATGGCCGAGGTCTGGTTGTAGTCGATGCTCTCGCCTCGGCGGCAGTACGCCTTATGCCGGTATTCGAGGGCCTTGTTACAGACCAATCGCGCGCACCCGAAACGTGCGGCGCAGGTGCTCGGCCTGCTCCGGGTCCGGGTGGCACCGGAACCGGTAAGCCCGGCGACGCGCCTGGATGCTCACGTCTCACATATATATGTAGGTTTTGTAAGCCGGGCTTCAGAGTGGGTGGACGGCGAAGGCACCGCCTTCGCCGGCCCCCGACCCGCTCCGCAAGAGCCCGATTCCTCCCCGGCCCGAAGGCCAGGGTTTCCTCGGAAGGATTCAGATGACTGAGCTGATCAGCGCGTCCGGCTACATCGCCGACGCCCGTGCCGACGTGATCGTCGTCGGCGTGCACGCGGGCGAGGACGCCCCGATCATCCCCGCCAGCGCCTCCGGCATCGACGCGGCCTTCGACGGCCGCCTGGCCCACTCCCTGGCCGCGCTCGACAACACCGGCTCGGCCTCCGCTCTCACCCGCCTACCCGCCCCGGTCGAACTCGCCGCGAAACTGGTCTTCGCCGTCGGCCTCGGCGATCCTGAAGAGATCGACGACGAGGTCCTGCGCCGTGCCGCCGGGACCGCGGTGCGGGCCGCCTTCGGCCACGAATCGGTGGCCATCGTCTTCGAAGGCGACCCTGCGGCCACCGCGGTCGGCGCCGCCTTGGCCGCCCACAGGTTCGAGGGCTACAAGACCGAGGGGGACGACGAGGGCCCCCCGGAATCGATCAGCGTCTACGGCGCCTCGGAGGAGGCCGTGCGGCGGGCCTCGATCCTGGCCGAGAGCGTGGCGCTGACCAAGGACTGGTCCGACACCCCGGCGAACCTGCTGCGCCCGCCGACGTTCGCCATCGAGATCGAGCGCGCCGCAACCGATGCGGGCGTCGAGGTCGAGGTCCTCGACGCCGCGGAGCTTTCGGCCGGAGGCTACGGCGGTGTTCTGGCCGTGGGCGGCGGCTCTTCGGTCGAACCGCGTCTGGTGCGCCTCAGCTACCGCTCGGAGGCGGCGACCAAGCACGTGGCGCTGGTCGGCAAGGGGATCACCTTCGATTCCGGCGGCATCTCGATCAAGCCGGCGGGCGGCATGTGGGACATGAAGGGCGATATGGCAGGGGCCGCCGCCGTGGTCGGCGCGACCATCGCCGCGGCACGGCTGGGCCTTGAGGTCAACGTGACCTGCACGGTGGCGCTGGCCGAGAACATGGTCTCGGGCACCTCGTACCGTCCCTCCGATGTGATCACGATCCGGAACGGGAAGACCGTGGAGGTCCTCAACACCGACGCCGAGGGCCGACTGGTCCTGGCCGACGCCCTCTCGCGCGCGGTCGAGGACGAGCCCGACGCGATATACGACGTCGCGACCCTCACCGGCGGCCAGATCATCGCGTTGGGGAAGCGCACGATGGGCTTGATGGGCACCGACACCGAGACCGAACGGGTCCGCCGCATCGGCGAGGAGGTCGGCGAACACGGTTGGCCGATGCCGTTCCCCGAGGACATCGTCAAGCTCATGGAATCGCCCATCGCCGACGTCGCCCAGTGCGGGACGGGCCTCAAGCGCGACGCGCACATGATCCAGGGCGGGATCTTCCTGTCGCACTTCGTGCCCGAGGAGATCCCGTGGGCGCACCTCGACATCGCCGGCCCGGCCGATTCGGACGCGACGTACGGCTACATCGCCAAGGGGGCCACCGGCGTGCCGGTGCGCACGCTCGTCGCGCTCATCGAGGACTTCGAGTAGAGCGAAGCCGTGCCGTCCGCCTCACGGCCGTGAGGCGGACGGCACGGCGGCCGTCGCACGATGCGCCGAGGCTCAGGAGCGACGCTGCCGCTCCAGCTTCCTCCGTGCGTCGAAGTCCCGCTTACGCTGCGGGTATCCCGTCTTGGCGACCTCGTAGACCGGCATGTTGTACTTGCGGCCCAAAGCGAAAGCCCCGGCGGGGCCGTCGACGCGGCGGCGCGTCCACTCCCCGTCGTGAGCGATGAGCATGACCGTGGTCGCGGTGACGTTCGTTCGGGGTTCGATATACGCCTCGACACCGGTCCTGCTCTTGATGAACTCGATCAGATGCCGCTGGTCGACGTTGTCGGACGCGCGGTCCAGCGTGCCATGCTCGTTCTTCTTCTTGCGTCCAAACCAGCCCACGGCGGCTCCTTCCGCACCATTGAGGTGTCAATCTCCAAGCGTACACAGGGACGGTTCCGCCTGTGTCCAGCAGCACACCTGCGGGACTTTCGGAGCGACGCGCCGAAGAGTTGAATGGTGTTGCACACTCCAATCCACCGGGTCTAGTCGCCTGCGCGCGAGGATCGGTGGAAGGATGGGACGCGTACCTAAGTATCGTTAAGTGGGGAGACCAATGAGCGACCCGAACGCAGGATACGATGTAGTGATCCTGGGTGGCGGCAGCGGCGGTTACGCCAGCGCATTCCGCGCGGCGGGGCTGGGCATGTCCGTGGCCCTGATCGAGAAGGACAAGGTCGGCGGCACCTGCCTGCACCGTGGCTGCATTCCCACGAAGGCGCTGCTCCACGCCGGCGAGGTCGCCGACACCGCCCGCGATTCCGGAGACTTCGGCATCCTCGCCGAGTTCAAGGGCGTCGACATGGCCGCCGTCAACAAGTACAAGGACGGCATCGTCGCCAAGATGTACAAGGGCCTACAGGGCCTGTTCAAGGCCAATAAGGTCGAGGTCATCAACGGCACCGGCAAACTCGTCGGCCCGAACACGGTCGAGGTCGACGGCGGCAGGACCGTCACCGGCCGGAACATCGTCCTGGCGACCGGCTCCTACTCCAAGACCCTCCCGGGGCTCGAGATCGACGGCGAGCGGATCATCACCTCCGAACAGGCGCTGACCCTCGACAAGCTGCCGAACAAGGCCATCGTCATCGGCGGCGGCGTCATCGGCGCCGAGTTCGCCTCCGCCTGGAGGTCGCTGGGCGTCGAGGTCGAGATCATCGAAGGTCTCCCCCGCCTCGTCGCGGCCGAGGACACCGACTCTTCGAAGCAGTTGGAGCGGGTCTTCCGCAGGCGCGGCATCAAGTTCCACACCGGCAAGTTCTTCGAGAAGGTCGAGCGGACCGGCTCGGGCGTCCAGGTGACCATCCAGGGCGGGACCGTCATCGACGGTGATCTCGTGCTCGTGGCCGTGGGCCGCGGCCCGGTCACCGACGGCTGCGGCTACGCCGAGCAGGGCATCCGGATGGACCGCGGCTTCGTGCTCACGAACGAGCACCTCCAGACGAACCTGCCGCACGTCTACGCCGTCGGCGACATCGTCCCGGGCGTGCAGCTCGCGCACCGCGGCTTCCTCCAGGGCATCTTCGTCGCCGAGCACATCGCGGGCCTGAACCCGGCCGTGATCGACGAGGCCGGCATCCCTCGCGTGACCTTCACCGAGCCCGAGATCGCCTCCATGGGTCTCAACGAGGACAAGGCGAAGGAACAGTACGGGGCCGACAGGATCAAGACCGTCAACTACAACCTGGCCGGCAACGGGAAGTCGAACATCCTCAAGACGCAGGGCTTCGTCAAGCTCATCGCGGTCGAGGACGGCCCGATCGTCGGCGTCCACATGGTCGGCTCCCGCATCTCGGAGCAGATCGGCGAGGCCGAGCTGATCTACAACTGGGAGGGCTACGCCTCGGACGTCGCGCAGCTCATCCACATGCACCCGACCCAGAACGAAGCGATCGGCGAGGCCGCCATGGCGCTGGCCGGCAAGCCGCTCCACGTCCACGACTGATTACGACCACAGGAGCTGAACAGAACGATGCCGACATCGGTAACGATGCCCGCCCTCGGTGAGTCCGTCACCGAGGGGACAGTGACGCAGTGGCTGAAACAGGAAGGCGACACCGTCGAGGCGGACGAGCCCTTGCTGGAGGTGTCCACCGACAAGGTCGACACCGAGGTGCCCTCCCCCGTGGCCGGCGTGGTGCTCAAGATCGTGGCCGCGGAGGATTCCGAGGTCGAGGTCGGCGGTGAACTCGCCATCATCGGGGACCCGTCCGAGGCCGGCGGCGAATCGCCCGCACCTGCGCCCGCACCCGAGCCGGCCGCCGAGAAGCCGGCGGCCGAACCGCAGCCGACACCCGAGCCTCAGAGCGCTCCCGCCCAGGCACAGGAGGAGACGCCTCAGGGCGGCTCGTCCGAGGGCACCGAGGTGCTGCTGCCCGAGCTCGGCGAGTCGGTCACCGACGGCACGGTGACGGCGTGGCTCAAGTCGGTCGGCGACACGGTCGAGGCCGACGAGCCGCTGGTGGAGATCTCCACGGACAAGGTGGACACCGAGATCCCCTCCCCCGCCGCGGGCAAGCTGCTGGAGATCCGCGTGGGTGAGGACGAGACCGCCGAGGTCGGCTCGGTCCTGGCGATCATCGGCAGCGACACCGCCGCTCCTGCGGTCACTCCGGTGCCGCGGCCGGCCGCCGAGCCGCGCGCCGAGGAGACTCCGGCCATCACCGAGGAGGACCGGGTCCCGAGCGAACCGGAGCCGGCCGCGCAGCCGCAGCCTGCGGCGCCGGCCGCCGCGCCGACCGCCGAGAAGCCGACGACCTCGTACGTCACGCCGCTGGTGCGCAAGCTCGCCGCCGAGAACGATGTGAACCTCGACGAGCTCACCGGCACGGGCGTGGGCGGACGCATCCGCAAGCAGGACGTGCAGGAGGCCATCGAACGGAAGCAGGCCCCCGCTCCGGCCGCGGAGCCGGCGGCCGCACCGGCCGCTCCGGCCGCACCGGTCGAGGTCAGTCCGCTGCGTGGACGCACCGAGAAGATGAGCCGTCTGCGCCAGTCCGCGGCCAAGAGCCTGCTCCAGTCGATGCAGACCACGGCGCAGCTGACCACTGTGCGCGAAGTGGACGTCACCAAGGTGGCGAAGCTCCGCGCGGCCAAGAAGGACGAGTTCCTCGAACGCCACGGTGTGAAGCTCTCGTACCTGCCGTTCTTCTCGGTGGCCGCGATCGAGGCCCTCAAGCAGTACCCGATCATCAACGCCTCCATGAACCTGGAGGAGAAGACGGTCACCTACCCGGACGCCGAGAACGTCGGTTTCGCGGTGGACACGCCCAAGGGCCTCATCGTTCCCGTCGTCAAGAACGCCGGCGATCTGAACATTCCCGGCCTGGCCAAGCGCATCGCCGAAATCGCGAACAAGGCCCGGAACGGCGGCCTGGTGCCCGACGACCTGTTCGGGGCGACCTTCACCATCACCAACACCGGCTCGGTGGGCGCGCTGTTCGACACGCCGATCGTGCCGCTGGGTCAGTCCGCGATCCTCGGCACTGCCGCGATCGTCAAGCGCCCCCGCGTGATCAACGACCCTGAGCTGGGGGAGGTCATCGCGGTGCGCTCGATCATGCACCTGACGCTGAGCTACGATCACCGGCTCGTCGACGGTGCCGACGCCGCACGCTTCCTGGAGGCGATCACCAAGCGCATCGAGGACGGCAACTTCGAAAACCAGCTGGGTCTCTAAGGCTCCGAACGACATAGCGCATGCGGGGCGCGGCGGGCATAGCTCGCCGCGCCCCGCTTGTGTTCTCCCACAAGGGAAAAGGCGATTCAATATTCGGCGTCTGCACGACTCGTCAAGTCCGGGACGCCACCCGTAACCTCGACGCTCGTGTCCTCGTTGTTCCAACAACCCACCTTATGTGACCCCGCACGGAGGTAAGGAACTCGAATGTTCATCGAGTACAACGAGATTCTCGCCATGCTGATGGAGGACCGCCCCGAGTTCGCGACCGACCTCTACAACTGGACCGGAGGACCCGAACTTCCCGAATACGACGCCATCGCGATCAGCCGCCAGACCATCGTCCCACTTCGCGACGGCGAACAGTTCCGCGTCTGCGCGCTCGCCGCCTACTCCAAGGGCAGTGAGCAAGTGGTGGCGGTGCTGTTCGACACCGTACTCGAACCCGACACCGCCCAGGCCGAATGCTGGCTCCAGTTCATCGAGCACGCCCAGCGCGCTTTGAGCTGCATGGTGGCGTTCGTGGTGCTGTGCCGGGACGCCACGACGGCCAAATGGGCGAGAGATTACAGCGCAGTGGGAGACATCGGTCATTATGTGCTGCCCGTAGTGGTTCCATCTTTGCTCCCGAAGACCTAGAATAGGCTGGGCCCCGCCGCCGACCCCACCACGGCGGCGAGGGCCACTCACTTTTTACGGCCCGGCTTCGGCCAGGCCTCACGCGGCGGACGCCGGCCGTCCGGCAAAGTCCATTGCGGCCGCACCCTCGCCAGGCGAGACTGGCGCCATGTCCAGATTCGGCACTCCGGTTCCCTACGCCGCCACAGCGGTGCGTCCCGCCTACGACACGCTTCCCATCGCCGTCCGCGAACGGATCGTGAAGGAACTGGGCGGCATGCCGATGGTCGTCGAACTCGCCTCACAGGCGGCTTCGCGGCGCGGGTCCGCTCCGAATCGGGTGCCGAACTGTTCATCAAGGCCGCCGGACCGCTCCTGCCGTACGTCGCGGCCTCCCACTGGAGAGAAGCACTGATCAATCCGGCCCTGCCCGAGGGGGTTCCCACGCCGAGGCTTCGCTTCAGCCACGAGGTCGAGGACTGGATCGTGCTGGGCTTCGCAACCGTGAACGGCCGGGCGGTGGACCTGCCGATGACCCCGGGGGATCTCGACCTGATGCTCCGCGCCTGGGCCATGGCCGCCGAGCTGCTGAGTCCGGTGCCGCAGACGCTGCTGGACGCCGGAGTCACGCGGGACGGGATCGGCGATGCACTCCGCCGGTTCACCGGCGTGGCCGCCGGCCGGGAGGAGCCGTTCCCGCTCCCACCCCGCCTGGCCGACCGCGTCGACGAGCTGGCGGCGTTGGACTCGCAGCTCGATGAGGCCGTGCGAGCCGACGCCATGATCCACTTCGATCTGCGTCCGGACAACATGATCGTCGGCGCGGACCGGGCGTGGATTTGCGACTGGAACGGCGTGGGCGTCCACGCGACCTGGTTCGACACGGCCTGCTTTCTGGTCGCCGCACACGGCGACGGGCACGACGCCGAAGCGCTCTTCTGGACCCATCCGACGGCCGAAGGGCTCGCCGGGGAGCGACTGGAGATCGCCTTGGCTGCGATCACCGGCTATTACCTGGCACAGTCCCGCCGAGCCCCCGTCGCGGGCGCAGATCG
>JAJYSW010000331.1 GCA_021793335.1 Actinomycetes bacterium | reverse complement strand
CGTCGGGAAGGCGATTGATGATGCCCCGGATCGTGGACTCGCCGTGGTCCCACAGCACGTCCATGACCTGCGCTTCGAGAGTGCCCAGCCGGGGCGGTTCCGGTGCCTGGGCTTCGGGGGCGCTCACCGGGCCGCCTCCTTCACCGCGGCGGGCACGGGGCACGCGACCTGTCCGCGCAGCCGCTGCACGAGAGCGAGGCCGGTCAGCAGCAGCGCCCCGACGGCCAGGAACGGTTGGACGGGCATGAACCAGGTGATCGCGCCGGAGTATCCCAGTGCCAGGAGCACGAGCTTATTGCACACTGGGCAGCCGACCGCGAACCAGGCCAGTGCGCCGCCGGCGACACCGAATCGGCCCGGGTCCCGTTCGGGACGATCGCCCGGTCCGGCATCGTCGGCCTCGGATCGGTCGCGCACGTAGGTGGCCGCGAGCATGCCCGCGAAGACCGAGGTGAGCGCCCACACCGGATAGCTCCACCACGTCGGCGGAATGTCGCGGGTGAACAGCGAGTTCGGGATCAGCACCGTCGCCACGCCCAGCAGCAGCCCGAAGGCCGTCGCGGCGGCGGCCGCGACGAGTGCCTGCCGCGCCGTCCAGCTCCGCAGCCCGCGCGCCGCCAGTGCCACCGTCCGAGGCCACGACCTCATCACATGCAGAAGAGATGTCATGGACCCATCATGCCCGATGGTCGACTATCTTGCATAGTCGACTATGTGAGATAGTAGCGTTCATCGACCCCGAGAAGAGAGGGAGTACGCCCCGTGAACAGGCAGAGAGCGGAACGGACCTGGGTGGCGCCGGCCGCCATCCTCGCCGTGGCGGCCCTGTTGGTCGTCCTGGTCGTCGCGTTGGCCCAAGGACGAGACGACCAGGGGAGCACGGCCGAATCACCCATTGCGCAGCCCACCGGCCCCGAATCCGCCGAGCATCCGGATCTGACGTCCGCCGAGCGCCGAGACCCTGACGACCTGCTGGCGGCCGGGCCGGTGGACGCACCGGTGACGCTGATCGTGTTCTCCGACTACCAGTGCCCATTCTGTGCGCAATGGAGCCACGAGACGCTGCCGTTGATGATGGAGCACGTCGAAACCGGCGACCTGCGCATCGAATGGCGCGACGTGAACGTGTTCGGCCCCGCGTCCGAACGCGCCGCCCGCGCCTCCTACGCCGCCGCTTTGCAAGGAGCGTTCTGGGAGTACCACGACGCGCTCTTCGCAGAAGGAGAGAAACGCTCCGAGGCGGACCTGAGCGACGACGCCCTGATCGCCCTGGCCGGTGACCTCGGCCTGGACCCCGAACGGTTCGCGACGGACATGGACTCCTCCGCGACGGTCGATGAGATCGCCGCGAACGCGCAGCTGGGCATGGACCTCGGCGCGCACTCCACCCCGGTCTTCCTGATGGGAGGGGAACCTCTGGCCGGCGCGCAACCCTCGCAGGTGTTCCTCGACGCCTTCGATCAGGCACTGACCGCGGCGGCATGATCGCGATGGACATCGGACTACTCGCCGCCTTCCTCGGCGGAGCCCTGGCACTGCTGAGCCCCTGCGCGGCACTGCTGGCCCCGGCGTTCTTCGCCTCCACCATCGGAGCGGGGCCCCGCCTGCTCGCCCACGGGGCCGTGTTCTACGCCGGACTGGCAGTGGTGCTGGTGCCCCTCGGCATCGGAGCCGGCGCCCTCGGAACGCTGTTCGTCACCCACCGCGAGGCGATCGTACTCATCGCATCCGTGCTGCTCATCGGACTCGGCGCGGCACAGGCGGCGGGATTCGGATTCGACCCGGCCCGTCTGATCCCCGGCGCCACCGGTCTACAGACGCGGGCGGCCGCCGCCGGCGGCTGGTTGAAGAGCTTCCTCCTGGGCGCCGCCGGCGGCGTCGCCGGGTTCTGCGCCGGCCCCATCCTGGGCGCCGTGCTCACCCTCGCCGCCGCACGCGGCGACACGTTCGCAGCCGGAGGACTCCTCGCCGTATACGGAGCGGGCATGGTCGCACCGCTCCTGCTCATCGCGGCACTGTGGGGCCGACTCGGCGCGCGCGGACGACGTCTGCTGCGCGGACGGGGCTTCACGCTGTTCGGACGCTCGCTGCACACCACGTCCGTGCTCACCGGGCTGCTCGTCATCGCCGTCGGCGTCCTGTTCTGGACCACCAACGGATTCGTCGACACTCCGCAACTGCTGCCCATCGGCGCTCAATCCTGGCTCCAGGAACGCGCCGCCCTGCTGTCCGACCCGCTTGTGGACGTCCTAGTCGTCCTCATCGCAGCCGCGGCAGCCATCGCGATCTGGGCCCTCCGCCGCCGGAATACACGAGGCACCGCCCTGGAATCCGGCGACGAAGCCCTGCCCGGGGCAGTCCGGGACCAGGAGGACTGAGGGCATTGGATACCTGGCCGCGGCACTCACATCGCCGTTACCATCGAGCGGTGCAGATGTTCCAGGAATGCTTCCAGGGCCGCTGTGCCCCCTTCCGGGCGGACTCGTGAGCGGACGGCGTTTCCCCCGACACGTCTTCGAGCACGGCGACGAGCCCGACCCGCGATTCACGCTCGCCAATGAGCGCACATTCCTGGCGTGGATCCGGACCTCACTGGCCTTCACCGTCGGAGGGGTCGCGCTGGAGACACTCGCCGACCCCTTGCAGGAGACGCTGCGACTCATCGCCGCGCTCGTGCTCATCGCGATCGGGCTCCTCCTGCCCGTCCAGGCATGGATCGGGTGGACCCGCACCGAACGGGCCGTCCGAGCGGGCCGGACGCTCCCCGCACCGGGCATGACGTTGCCGACCGTCGTCGGCCTCGTGCTCGTCGGCGGCCTCGTCGCGGCCGCCGTCCTGCTCGGCGGGGGACGATGACCCGGTCCGGACAGTGGGACCCGGGCCTGCAACCCGAACGAAGCCACCTCGCCTGGAGACGGACCGCGCTCGGCATCACCGCCGGCCTGACCGTCGCGGCCCGCGTCCTCTCCTCCTCGCATCCTTGGTTCGGCATCGC
>JAJYSW010000330.1 GCA_021793335.1 Actinomycetes bacterium | reverse complement strand
CACCGGGCCTCCAGACCCGATACCGGGGCTTGGGAGGTTCTTCGTCCGGTGGGCGGGCCGGTGGTTTCGGGTACCGTCTCGCCCGGAGTTCTCGAACGGGCCGCTGTGTCCGGTTTTCTTTCTCGTCCCCGTTGTGTGCGGGGTGTGCTGTGCGGGCCGTCATGCGGCCTGGGTGGGGTGTCCTTGGGTCCGGTCGCCGCTGTGCGGCGTCGGTGCGGGCGGTGGCCGGTCGCAGCGGTGCTTGATACGGCCGATCGGTCACCACGTGGCTGTGGGGCGTCGTTTCGAGCGGCCGGTGGACGCAGCACCTAGGAGACCGCCGAGCCCTGCGCCATGCCAAGGATGCGCCATGCCAAGGATTGCGCCATGGCAAGGGCTGCGTAATGACAAGGGCTGCACGGTGGTGAGTACCGCGCAGTGACGAGTGCTGCGCGCTAAGGGGGCTTTGCGCGAGCGGAACGCTCGCGCTCCTGCCTCCGGTGACCGCCGGCAGGCCGGGCAGCGAGCGTCCGCGTGAATGCCGGACACCGCAGGCGGTGGGGACCGAAGTGGCCCCCGAGCGAGAGGGTGCCGCCCGTCACAGTGCCGTTCGTCACGGTCCCGGCCGCGGCGGCGCGGGTCCCGTCCGGCCATGCTCCGCCGCGTCGCTCGTTCTCGCGGAGGGGCGGCGCGGGGTGGTGCCGAGGGTTGTTGCCAGAGCGGCATGATTGTGACTTGAGCGACATGGTGCGCCCAGTGTCGCTACGTTGTGTACCCGAAGGGGTGCGTGCCGTCGATAATGAGTGGCGGTTATGCGACATGGCGTATAACCGCCATGGGCAAACCCTTCACATTGGGCTTATGGGGCGCGAGAATCGGTCTCGTGAGCGCGGCCCAGGCCGCGCAGAAGGCTGAACTCCCGCCCCCATTGGCGCCGGATCGGTGAACTCGCCCACTCCCCCCCCGGGGCGAGGCACCGGTCCGGCGTTCAACTTTTTGCCGGGCCGAATGCGGTGAAGCAGGGCCCGGACGGCCGCAGACGTCCCCGACCGGCGGATCGCGCCGCTCGGGGCCCGTTCGTCTGTCGAACGGGCCTCGATCGATCAGCGATGCGCGTGTTCGATCAGTTCCTCGTTGATCGCCTCATCGGTGATGCGAGGGCTCGCGGACTCATCGAGCAGCTCATCGGCCAGCAGTGACTCGCCGATCGACTCGGTGCGTTTGCGGTACCACATGTACACGGCGGCTCCGCCTGCCGCGACTCCCGCGCCGATCGCTCCGGCCACCCACGGCCACCGGCGAGTCCGCCGCTTCTTCAAGCCGACCTTCGTCAGCATGCCGTTGACCCGCGGCGTCGCGGCCTCGCGCGTGCCCCTCGCGGCGGCCACTCCGGCGTTCTTGAAATGGACCGCCCCTTGGGCGAGGCTGTCCTTGACTTCCTGGACGGGAGTCGTGGAATTTCGGCTGAGACCCATCGTGATAGCCCTCCTCTAGGTGCTCGTAGTCTCATGTTGCACCGGCTTTCAACAACCGTCTGGGCAAACGGGGGAGAAAGTTGGACCAACCTATCGCGTCTGGCACCATTGACGCCATGACAAAGGCGACTCTGCACACCAACGTCGGCGACATCAAGCTCGAACTGTTCGATAACCACGCGCCCAAGACGGTCGCGAACTTCGTCGGGCTGGCCGAAGGAACCAAGGAATACACCGATCCCAACACCGGTCAACCGGGATCGGGCCCTTACTACAACGGTGTCATCTTCCACCGCGTCATCAGCGGTTTCATGCTCCAGGGCGGCGACCCGACCGGCACCGGTCGCGGCGGCCCGGGCTACCAGTTCGCCGATGAGTTCCACCCCGATCTGCACTTCGGGCAGCCGTACCTGCTCGCCATGGCGAACGCCGGGCCGGGCACCAACGGCTCCCAGTTCTTCATCACGGTCTCGCCCACGCCGCACCTCAACGGTCGCCACACGATCTTCGGCGTCGTCGCCGACGACGACTCCAAGGCCGTCGTCGACCAGATCGGCAAGACGCCGACCGGGCCGATGGACCGTCCCGTCAACGACATCGTGATCAACAGTGTGAGCGTCGAGAAGTAGATGAGCGACGAGCAGTCGGCCCCGGTCTGCTATCGCCACCGGAATCGCGAGACCTATCTGCGGTGCGTCCGCTGTGACAAGCCGATCTGCGCCGACTGCCGAATCGACGCCCCGGTCGGGTTCCAGTGCCCCGACTGCGTCGCCGAAGGCCGGCGCACCGTGCGCCGGCCGCGCACGGCGTTCGGGGGTTCCTCCTCCGGGGCGGCCGGCACGGTCACGAAGGCCATGATCGGCCTCAATGTCGCCATGTTCGTGCTCACGATCGTCATCGGGGGCATGGGTGCGGTCGGCGGCGCCGCGACACCGCTGCATTTCGCGCTGGCCGAGGCCAGTTTCTTCCCGTATCAGGGCGGTTTCTTCCTCCCTCACGCGAACGTCGAGCTGCTCGGGCAGACGTTCTCGCTTCCCGGCGTGGCCACGGGCGGCGAGTACCGGCTGCTGACTTCGACGTTCATGCACTACGGGGCCATCCACCTGTTGTTCAACATGGTGGTGCTGTGGATCCTGGGCCGGGTGCTGGAGCGGGATCTGGGGTCGCTGCGGTTCCTGGCGCTGTATCTCCTCTCGGGGCTGATGGGGAGCGTCGTGACGTACCTGTTCGCCGCGCCGGAGACCCTCAGTGCGGGCGCCTCGGGATCGATCTACGGCCTGTTCGGCGCACTGATCCTGGTGAACCGACGCCTGAGCCGGGACAACACCGGGATCTTCGTGCTCCTCGGGCTCAACCTGGCGTTGACGTTCGTGGTGCCGTCGATCTCGATCACCGGCCACCTGGGCGGCCTGGCGGGCGGTCTGCTGTGCGGTGCGGTACTGGCCTTCGCGCCGAAGGCGAACCGCAGGCTCATGCACTGGGTCGGCTTCGCCGCGATCCTGGCGCTGATGGTGGCCTTGACCGTGTGGCGCACCGGAGCGATCAC
>JAJYSW010000049.1 GCA_021793335.1 Actinomycetes bacterium | reverse complement strand
CTTCGGGTTTCCCAGTCGAGGGCGCTATGCCACGGCACGGGCGAACTTGCGGCCCGCCCAGATGACCAGCAGCACGGCCAGGCCACCGATGAAGATGGCGGCCTGCCACACGAAGCTGCTCTCCAAGTCACCTGCGAACAGCGCCCGGGCCGCCTCGACGGCGTAGTAGAACGGGTTGAAGTTCGCGACATTCTGGAGCCAGGTGGGAGCCAGCGCCATCGGCAGCATGATGCCCGAAAGCAGCATGACCGGCTGGACGAGCGTGTTCAGCGTCGGCGCGAGGGCGTCCTCGCTCTTGAGCACGATCGCGACGCCATATGACAAAGCGCCGAGCATGAACGAGGTCAAAATGATGATCCCGAACATGAGGAATACGCCGGGCCAGTAGATCGACAGGCCGCCGAGCGGCGAAGCCAGCAGCACCAGGATCAGCGCTTGAACGATCGTCGAAGTCACCGTGGCGAGCGTCCGTCCGACCAAGAGCGCGATCCGGCTGACCGGGGTGACCCGCATCCGTTCGATGACGCCCTGACGCAGCTCGGCGATGAGACCGAAGCCGACGAAAGTGGACCCGAACAGGGCCATCATGATGATCAGTCCGGGCACGAAGGTCTCCATCGCGCCGGCCTCGAAACCGGGAGTGTCGTCGAAGGAGTTCAGCAGCGGCGCGAAGAAGATCAGGAAGTACAGCGGCTGGATCAACATGACGATCAGCCAAACCGGCTGCTTCAGGTTGAGCGTCATGGCTCGCGAGTAGACGAGCCAGGTGTCTCGCAGGGCTTTCATGCTCAGGATTCCTCTTCTCGCAGCGATCGGCCGGTCTGCTTCAAGAACACGTCGTCGAGGCTGGGCCGATTCAGCTCGATGGACACGGCCGGGATGTCGGCGCCGTCGAGCGCGCGAAGCAGCTCGGGCAGCGCGGTGGCGCCGTCATCGACATAGAGGCGCATGACGGCGACGCCGGTGGCGGGATCGGGCTCGCCGGCCTCGACTTCGCGGACGAACTCCTTCGCGTCCAGCAGGGCGCGGGTCTGCTCGTGGCGTCCCTCGACACCGATGGCGACGACGTCGCCGGCGACCTCCTTCTTGAGCGACCGAGGGGTGCCCTCGGCGACGATCTCGCCGTGGTCGATGATCGCGAGCCGGTCGCACAGGGCGTCGGCCTCATCGAGGTAGTGGGTGGTCAGGAAGATCGCCGTACCTCTTTCGCGCAGCGCGCGGACCTCGTCCCACATGTGGGCGCGCGACTGCGGGTCGAGCCCGGTGGTCGGCTCGTCGAGGAAGAGGAGCTTCGGCTCGTGCATGACGCCGAGGGCGATGTCGAGTCGGCGTTTCTGGCCGCCGGAGTAGGTCTTGATGTTCCGGTCGGCGAACTCGGTGAGCTGAAAGGACTCCAAGAGAGTCTCGGCGCGCTTCGCGGCGGTCTTCTTGGACATGCCGTAGAGGCGGCCCTGCATGACCAGCTCCCCGCGGGCGCTGACCTCGCCCCAGGTGCCGCCCTCCTGGCCGACGTAACCGATATCGCGCCGGACGGCGGCGGGATCGGCGGCGAGATCGTGGCCGCAGACGACGGCACGGCCCTCGGTGGGTTCGATGAGGGTGGAGAGCATCCGCATCGTCGTGGTCTTCCCCGCCCCGTTGGGGCCGAGAAGACCGAAGATCTCGCCTTCTTTCACGGAGAGGTCCACGCCGCGGACGGCTTCGACCTCCTTGCCTCGGGATTTGAAGACCTTCTTCAATCCCTTGGTCTCGATGAGCATGGGTGATACCTCACGGGTGGGTTCTGGTCCCTCGGCCGTCTTCGAAGGCGGCGACCGCAGGGGTTCGGGACGGCCCGAAAAAGGCCGCGTTCCTTGTTCAAGTTTGACTATATGGGCTTCGCCGTCCGCAGCGCAAGCAGGTATACACCCCAAGAAAAGAGTAGTCAACGGTATACCATGTGCGTCATGTGGAGCACACGCCTTCTCGTCCTGGGCCTGGTCAGGTGGCTCGGCCCCGTCCACGGCTACCTCGTGCGCCGCGAGCTGCACTCGTGGCGCACGCCGGGAGCCGCCGAGGTCGGAGCGGGCTCGGTCTACCACGCGCTCAAGAAGCTCACCGCCGACGGCCTGCTCGAAGTCGTGGCCACCGAGTCGGTCGACGCCCGGCCGGCCCGCACCACGTACCGGGTCACCGTCGCGGGCGAAAGCGAATTCCAGCGGATGCTGCGCGAGCAACTGTGGCAGGTGGCCTCGACCGAAGACTCCTTCCACACCGCGTGGTCGTTCGCGAGCGTGCTCGGCAAGGCCGAGAATATCGCGCTGCTGCGACAGCGGGCCGAAATCCTCTACGCCCGGATCGACGCCCTGACGGTGCTGCTGGCCTCCACCAGCGCCGAGATCATCGAGGGACAGGAGGCGAACTACCTGCCCTCGCACGTCCGTGCACTGGTCAAACGCCAGACCGACCTGATGGCGACCGATGCCGAATGGTGCGAGCAGACCGCCGAGCGGATCGAGAGCGGCGAGATGACCTTCGAGCCCGAGCCCGCCGGAGAGGGCGCCGAGCGCTGGCGCGAAGCCATCGGCTCGGCTCACACCAACCCGGTGGTAGAGCAGTGGCAGCAGATGTTCAAGTGAACGGCCGCCTGAACGATCGTTCGGTGGAACACCATAAAAAATCGACAACGCCAGCTGTCGATTCACTACAAACTCTGTCTGCTTTACCCCCCTTTGGCGCGGCCCTCGCGTTCCAGGGGCCCGCGAACCCGGATACCCGGCCATTACACTGCGGAGCGTGCGCAAGGTATTGATCGCCAACCGCGGCGAGATCGCAGTGAGAGTCATACGGGCCTGCCGGGACGCCGGTTTCGACTCCGTCGCCGTCTACGCCGACGGCGACCGAGACGCCCCCCACACCCTTCTCGCCGACGAGGCGTTCGCCCTCGACGGCATCACCGCCGCCGATACCTACCTGCGGATCGACAAACTGATCCGCATCGCCGAGCGCAGCGAGGCCGACGCCGTCCACCCCGGCTACGGCTTCCTGGCCGAGAACGCCGACTTCGCTCAGGCCGTCATCGACGCGGGGCTCATCTGGATCGGGCCCACCCCGCAGGCCATCCGCGACCTCGGCGACAAGGTCACCGCCCGCCACCTCGCCATGCGCGCCGACGTGCCGCTCGTGCCCGGCACCAAGGAACCGGTCAAAGACGCCGAGGAAATCCTCGCCTTCGCCGACGAGCACGGGCTGCCCATCGCGATCAAGGCCGCCTTCGGCGGCGGCGGACGCGGGCTCAAGGTCGCCCGCGAACGCGAGGAGATCCCGTCCCTGTTCGAGTCGGCCGTCCGCGAGGCCGAGGCGTCCTTCGGACGCGGCGAGTGCTTCGTCGAGCGCTACCTCGACCGGCCCCGCCACGTCGAGGCGCAGGTCCTGGCCGACACTCACGGGAACGTCATCGTCGTCGGCACCCGCGACTGCTCACTCCAGCGCCGCCACCAGAAACTCGTCGAAGAGGCCCCCGCCCCGTTCCTGTCCGACGAGCAGCACAAGGTGATCCACCACGCGGCCAAGGCCATCTGCACCGAGGCCGACTACCACGGGGCCGGGACCGTCGAATTCCTCGTCGGCACCGACGGGACCATCTCGTTCCTCGAAGTGAACACCCGCCTCCAGGTCGAACACCCCGTCTCCGAAGAGACCTCCGGGCTCGACCTGGTGCGCGAACAGTTCCGCATCGCCTCGGGCGAGCCCCTCGCCCTCACCGCCGACCCCGAGGCGCGAGGCCACTCCATCGAATTCCGCATCAACGGCGAGGACCCCGGCCGCGGCTTCCTGCCCGCCCCCGGGACCGTCACCCGGCTCAAGCTGCCTTCGGGCCCGGGCGTCCGGGTGGACACCGGCGTCGAAGAGGGCACCGTCATCGACGGGAACTTCGACTCGCTGCTGGCCAAGGTCATCGTCACCGGCGCCACCCGTGAAGAGGCGCTGCGGCGCTCGCGCCGGGCCCTGGCCGAGATGGAGGTCGAAGGTCTGGCCACGGTGCTGCCGTTCCACCGGCTCGTCCTCGACGACCCCGCCTTCGCCGAAGACTTCAGCGTCCACACGCGCTGGATCGAGACCGAATGGGACAACCCGCTCGCACCCTTCGACGCCGCCTCCGGCTCCTCCGGCAACGGCGAGTCCGACGAACGCACCAGCCTCGTCGTCGAGGTCGGCGGCAAACGCCTGGAGGTCTCGATCCCCACGGGGCTGCTCAGCCCCGCCACCTCGGCCAAGCCCCGCAAACGCAACGGAAAGAAGAAGGCCGGCGCCGGCCCCGTCGTCGGCGGCGACAATCTGCCTTCGCCGATGCAGGGCACCATCGTCAAAGTCGCCGTCGAGGACGGCCAGAGCGTCATCAAGGGCGACACCATCGTCGTCCTCGAAGCGATGAAGATGGAGCAGCCCATCGAGGCGCACAAGTCCGGGACCGTGTCCTGCCTGGAGGTGAACGTCGGCGACGTCGTCTCCGCGGGCGCGCCGATTTGTCAGATCACGGACTTACGCTCGAACCGCACTCGGGAGACAATGGAAGCCGTCGCGCGTAGCATCACCACCACTACGGCGACGGACCGTGAGCGGTCGGCGAGCCCGGCGGCGCACCGGCCCCGGACCGCCCACCGCGGTGGCCCCACTCGCCGCACACCAGCAAGGGAGCCCGACACACCATGCGCTTCATCGACGACCGGCCCGGACACGACCTGACCTACTCGGACGTCTTCATGGTCCCCAACCGCTCGGCGGTCACCTCCCGTCTCGACGTGGATCTGACGACCGCCGACGGCACCGGGAACACCGTCCCGATCATCGCGGCGAACATGACCGCCGTGTCCGGCCGCCGCATGGCCGAGACGCTGGCCCGCCGCGGCGGGCTCGCGGTCATCCCCCAGGACATCCCGCTCGACGTCGTCACCGACGTCATCGCCAAGGTCAAGTCCCGCCCGCTCGACTGCGACACGGCCCTGACGCTGCCGCCGAACGCGACCGTCGCCGAGGCCCTCGCGCTGTTCTCCAAGCGGGCGCACCGCGCGGTCATCGTCGTCGACGCCGGGAACCGGCCGCTCGGCGTGGTCACCGAGGCCGACTGCCGCGGCGTCGACCGGTTCACCCAGCTCGAAAGGATCGCCTCCGACCGCCTCGTCACACTGCCGCAGGGCATCACCGACGCCGAGGCGTTCCAGCTCCTGGAGGACGCCAACGTCAGGCTCGCGCCCGTCCTCGACGACACCGGACGCCTCCACGGCGTGCTCACCAAGACCGGGGCGCTGCGCAACACGCTGTACACGCCGAACGCCGACAAGGCCGGACGCCTGCGCGTGGCGGTCGCCATCGGCATCAACGGCGACGTCACCGGCAAAGCCGGGGCGCTCGTGGAGGCCGGAGCGGACCTGCTCGTGGTCGACACCGCGCACGGGCATCAGGAGCGGATGCTGGAGGCGCTCAAACTGGCGCGCAAAGCCGCTCCGGACACGCCGATCGCGGCCGGGAACACGGTCACCGCCGAAGGGACGGCGGACCTCATCGACGCCGGAGCCGACATCGTGAAGGTCGGCGTGGGGCCGGGCGCGATGTGCACGACCCGGATGATGACCGGGGTGGGTCGCCCGCAGTTCTCGGCGGTACTGGAGTGCGCGGCGACGGCGCGGCGCCTCGGCAGGCACGTGTGGGCCGACGGCGGCGTACGGCACCCCCGAGACGTGGCGCTGGCCCTGGCGGCGGGCGCCTCGAACGTCATGATCGGCTCGTGGTTCGCCGGGACGTACGAATCGCCCGGGGATCTGCGCTACGACGCGGACGGCAGACCATACAAGGAGAGCTTCGGGATGGCCTCGGCGCGGGCGGTGAAGGCGCGCAGCACAGCGGCGTCGGCGTTCGACCAGGCCCGTAAGGCCATGTTCGAGGAGGGCATCTCCAGCGGCCGGATGTACCTGGAGCCGAAGCGCCCCGGCGTGGAGGACCTGCTCGACTCGATCGTGGCCGGGGTGCGGTCCTCGGCGACGTATGCGGGCGCGGCCGATCTGGCCGAATTCCACGAGCGCGCGGCCGTCGGCGTCCAGTCCACGGCCGGCTACACCGAGGGCGCGCCGACCCCGAGCGGCTGGTGACCGCCGCGCCCTCTCAGTACTCCATGAGCTGGCGGGCGGCCTCGGTGATCGATCCCGACAGCGACGGGTAGATCATCAGCGTGCGGGCGAGCTGCTCCACGGTGAGGCGCTGCTCGACGGCCAAGGCGACCGGGGCGATGAGCTCGGAGGCCCGAGAGGCCACGATGACGCCACCGGCGACGATCCCCGAGGAGTTCCACGCGAACAGCTTCGCGAACCCCTCGGTGCGGTCGACCATCTTGGCGCGCGGGTTCGAGGACAGCGGCAGCATCACGGCCCGACAGTCGACCCTGCCCGCGTCGACATCGGACTGACTGACGCCCACTGAGGCGAGCTCGGGATCGGTGAAGACGTTCGCGGCGACGTTGGCGAGCTTGAGCGGCCGGACGGCCTCGCCGAGGGCGTGCCAGATCGCGATCCGCCCCTGCATGGCGGCGACGGAGGCGAGCGCGTGCACGCCGGTGACGTCCCCTGCGGCGTAGACCCCGGGGACGTTGGTGCGCGAGACCTTGTCGACCGGGATGAAACCGCGTTCGTCGACGTGCACCCCGTACTCTTCGAGGCCGAGGCCGTCGGAGTTCGGGGTGGAGCCGACGCAGATGAGGACGTGGCTGCCTTCGACGACGGTGCCATCGACGAGTTCGACTTCGACGCCGGTCTTGGTGCGGCGGGCCGCAGCGGCACGGGAGTTCCCTCGAATGTCCATGCCGCGCTTGGCGAAGACGCTGCCCACGGCCTCGGCCGCGTCGGCGTCCTCGTGCGGCATGACGCGATCCCGCGAGGAGATGAGCGTGACCTCCGAGCCCATGGCGAGGTAGGCGGAGGCGAATTCGGCGCCGGTGACGCCCGAGCCGACGACGATGAGGTGTTCGGGCAGGTCATCGAGGTCGTAGAGCTGACGCCAGGAGAGGATGCGCTCCCCGTCGAGGGGCGCGGAGT
Organism: Actinomycetes bacterium; assembly: GCA_021793335.1. Lineage (GTDB taxonomy): Bacteria > Actinomycetota > Actinomycetes > Mycobacteriales > Micromonosporaceae > Glycomyces. Next base: position 9,539 of record JAJYSW010000049.1, on the reverse strand, counting down.
CGAGCGTCCTGGGCGTGGCTCCGGTGCAGACCAGGACGATGTCGCAGTCCGTGTCGTAGGGTTCGCCCTCGATGGGCGTGATGCGAAGTTCATGCACATAGTTGTGCTGCGTGTCCAGGCGCAGCGCGCCGCGCCCGTAGACGATGTCGACGCCCGCGGCGGCGACGTTCTGGGCGATGTCGGCGGACTGCTGGGTCGCGAGGCGCTGCACGCGGCTGTTGACGGCCTTGGCGTCGATGGTGGTGTCCAGCGCTCCGACGCCCATCGCGGTGCTCTCGTGGATCTCGGTGAGCACGTTGGAGGCGGCGATGAACGTCTTGGAAGGCACACAGTCGGAGAGGACGCAGGCGCCCCCCGCTCCCGTGTCCTCGATGAGGGTGACCTCGGCGCCGAGCTGGGCCGCCAAGAGCGCGGCCTCATATCCGGCGGGGCCGCCTCCGATGATCGCTACTCGTGCCACGGTTGCGCCTTTCGGTGTTGGGGATGCTGCTGTGCGAGCAGGTTCCAGGGTATCTTCGAGTCGTGCATCTCTATGCGGCGTATGGTTCGAATCTAGACCCCGCCCGCATGCGGGCCACGTGCCCGCGTTCGCCGTTGGTGGGGACGGGTTGGCTCGAAGGCTGGCGTCTGACGTTCGCAGGCGAAGACCTGGGCTGGGAGTCGGCGGTGGCCACCGTCGTGGAGGCCCCCGGGGAACGCGTGTTCGTCGCGCTGTACGACTTGGATCCGGCCGACCGTGCAGTGCTGGACGAGCTGGAGGGCTACGACTCCCAGCTGTACCGGAGACTGAACACGCAGGCGGTGACGCTGGAGGCGAACCGTCAAGTGTGGCTGTACGTGTACGAGGGCTTCGAGGGCGGCATGCCCAGCCAGTGGTATCTGGACGAGATCATGCGCGCGGCCGAGGCCGCGGGCGCCCCCGAGGACTACGTGCAGGCGCTGCGCAAACGCCCCACCGCCGATTGACGGGAGCGGGAGGGCGCGGTGCGCCGTCCCGCCGTCGTCCCGTGACCGGATGCACGGTGCTCAGAAAGCCGGGCTGCCGGCCGCCGCGAGCACGGTGTGAGTCATGACGCGCACGCCGTGGGCGAGCGCGGTCTCATCGATATCGAAGTCGCCCTGGTGGATATCGCACGCGATGCCGGGGCGGCCGACGCCGAGGCGGGCCATCGCGCCGGGCACCTCTTCGAGGTAGTAGGCGAAGTCCTCGCCGCCCATCGACATGGGGGCCTCGGCGACGGCCTGCTCGCCGAGCGCGGCGGCAGTGGCTCCGGCGAACATCGCCGAGGCGTGCCGGTCGTTGACGACCGGCGGGACGCCACGCAGGTAGTCGATCTCGCATTCGACGCCCGCCGAGTGGGCGACCGAACGGGTGACCTCCTGGACGAGGTCGGGGATCATCTGCCAGGTTTCGAGGCCCTGCATCCGGATGGTGGCGCGCGCGAGGGCCTCTTCGGGGATCGCGTTGGCGGCCTCACCGGCCTGGACGGCGCCGAAGACGATCGCGACGGCCTGCCTGGGGTCGATGCGGCGATTGACCAGCGCGGGCATGTCGACGATGACCCGGCCCATCGCGCTGATGAGGTCGCTGGTCAGGTGCGGCCGGGAGGTGTGGCCGCCGCGCCCGTGCATGCGGATCTCCATGACGTCGCAGGCGGCGGTGAGGGGGCCGGTGCGCACGCCGATCTGCCCGGCGGGGAACTGCGGGTCGCAGTGGAGCGCGAAGATCGCGGCGACGTCGGCGAGGGCGCCGTGTTTGATCATGGTGGGGGCCCCTGAGGGGAACTGTTCCTCGGAGGGCTGGAAGATCAGTCGGAACCGGCCGGGCAGTTCGCCCTGGGAGTCCAGTTCGGCGAGGACGCGGCCGACGCCGGCGAGGATCGCGGTGTGGGCGTCGTGGCCGCAGGCGTGGCAGACGCCGTCGACGGTGGAGCGGTAGGGGACGTCCTTGGGGTCGTGGATGGGTAGGGCGTCCATGTCCGCGCGGATCGCGATGACCCGGTCACCTTCGCCGATGTCGCAGGTCAGGCCGGTGCCGTCGGGGATGAGCCGGGGTTCGAGGCCCACGGCGGCGAGCCGTTCGGCGATGTAGTCGGCCGTGTCGTGCTCTTGGCGGGACAGGCGCGGGTTGGCGTGGATGTGACGGCGGTCGGTGACGAGGTCATCGAAGTGGGCCGCGAGCCAGGCGTCGAGGAATGCGGGCAGCGAGGTGGGGACGGTGTGCGGCTCCTGCCCGGCGGGCTCGGGCGCGATACCGATGGAGGGCAGCGCGGTCGGCACCAGAAGGCGACGCTCGGCCGCTCTCGAACCGGGCAGTCCGGCCTCATTGGATTTAGTGGCTGTTCCCATTTCGACGACATTCTCCGCAGTGGGCGTGTACATTCCTTCGCGCCTCTCAATTCGCATCAGTGAATCAGCGCCATAATGAGGGCGATTGGGCAAGCTTAAACCCGATCGCTCTCCGTTGCGGCGAGCGTCGGGTTGAGCGACGTCGCCGCATCGATTCGACCCGGCGGGGTACCGCACACGCCGCTAAATCGAAACATATTGGCACTCAGCGTGATCGATGACCGCGCGCATGGTGGCGCATCAGTTGCCGACCGTACATCCAAGGGCGCCGTTGTGGTGCATAACGCTTTCAGGCACTGAAAAGTTACGGCCCCGATCCGATTTTTCAATGACCGACCGGTCGCGCCTCAACTCTTCACAACACGGCCGGAACGCCAGTATTCCCAGCGTTCACAATCGCGCCATCAGACAGATTGTGCGCTTTCGCCATTCGGTGACAATGGGACTACAAACTGTCGGCGGGGACGTATCGGCCCCATTCCTCCGCAAGAGCGCCGCAGGTCTCGCCGACCGTGGCGCCCGCGGCGAGCGCGGCCTTCAGCGGGTAGAGGACGTTGTCCGTGCCGGCCGCGGCGGCCCGCAGTCGGGCCAGCGCCGAGGCGACGGCCGCCTCCTCGCGCGCGGCCCGGCGTCCGCGCAGCCGCTCGATCTGGGCCGCCTCGATCGCCGGGTCGACCTTGAGCGGCTGGTAGGGGACGTCCTCGCCGTTCGCGGTGTGGACGTTGACGCCGACGACGAGCTGCTCCCCGGCGTCGATGCGCTTGGCCGTCTCGTAGGCGCTGCGCTCGATCTCGCTCTTCTGGAACCCGACCTCGATCGCGGCCGTCGCCGAACCGTGCGCGAACACCGCGTCGATGAGGCGCTCGGCCTCGGCCTCGATCCGGTCGGTGAGCGATTCGATCGCGTAGGACCCGGCGAACGGGTCGACCGTGTCGCACAGGTCGGTCTCGGCGGCGATGACCTGCTGGGTCCGCAGCGCGAGCCGGGCGGAGGCGTCGGTGGGCAGGGCGATGGCCTCGTCGTAGGCGTTGGTGTGCAGCGACTGGGTGCCGCCCATGACGGCGGCGAGCGCCTGGACGGTCACGCGGGCCATGTTGACCTCGGGCTGCTGGGCGGTGAGCTCGACGCCGGCGGTCTGGGTGTGGAAACGGAGCTTGAGCGAGCGCGGGTCGCTCGCGCCGAAGCGGTCGCGCATGATGCGGGCCCACAGGCGGCGGGCGGCGCGGAACTTGGCGATCTCGGTGAGGATCGCCGAGCGGGCCACGAAGAAGAACGACAGGCGCGGCGCGAACGCGTCGACGTCCAGGCCCGCGGCGAGCGCGGTGTCGACGTACTCGATGCCGTCGGCGAGGGTGAACGCGAGTTCTTGCACGGCGGTGGCGCCGGCCTCGGCCATGTGGTAACCGGAGATCGAGATGGTGTTCCATCGCGGCAGTTCGGCGGCGCAGTACGCGAACGTGTCGCTGACCAGTCGCAGGCTGGGCGCGGGCGGGAAGATATAGGTGCCGCGCGCGATGTACTCCTTGAGGATGTCGTTCTGGATCGTGCCGCGCAGTTCGGCGGGGTCGACGCCCTGTTCTTCGGCGACGAGCTGATAGAGCAGGAGGAGGACCGCGGCCGGGGCGTTGATGGTCATCGAGGTGGAGACCTCGCCCAGCGGGATCGAGTCGAACAGGGCCCGCATGTCATCGAGCGAGTCGATGGCGACGCCGACCTTGCCGACCTCGCCCGCGGCCTCGGGGGCGTCGGAGTCGTAGCCCATCTGCGTGGGCAGGTCGAAGGCGACGCTCAGGCCGGTGGTGCCGTGGGCGAGGAGGTCCCGGTAGCGCCGGTTGGACTCGGCGGCCGTGGCGAACCCGGCGTATTGGCGCATGGTCCAGGGCCGCGAGGTGTACATGGTGGGGTGGATGCCCCTGGTGTACGGGAACGAGCCCGGCGCCGCGAGTCGCTCGGGCAGGTCGTCGGCAAGGTCTTCGGGGCCGTACACGGGTTGGATCTCGACGCCGTTTCGGCCTTGCGTGGGCGGCTGCATCCTGCTGATCCTAACCGCTCGGGGAACGCGGGGGGAGGCCCCGCTCACGTGAGCATCGCGGCCCGGCGGCTCCGAGTGAGAGCCCGGTATGCGGAGCGTGGCGTCGACACGGCAAACTAGTGAAGAGCCCTCGCGAGGAGTTGCCGAATGACGTATTCAGCAGACTACGGCCGCGGCGGTCCCAATGCCTGGCAGGACCCCCGCCCCGGGCCCGTGCCCTCCGGTGCCTCCGGCGCCTACGGAGTCGCAGGCGATGCGGGCTCATCATACGGGGCCCCGCCGACCGGTTCGCACGATCCCCACCGTTCTCCAGGCGGCCGGTTCGCCGATTCGAGCGCCTACGACCGCGCTCACCACGATCCCGCTCCCCACGGCGGCTCAGGCGCATACGGGCAGTACCGGCACGGCGGCGGCCACGGGCAGAGCTTCGCCGTCGGCGACGACCACCGGAGCCGGCCGCCCTTCGACCACGGCCGTCCGGCCGCACCCGGACGCCAGGCCGTCCCCGGCGACATCGTCAGCGACCGGTACCGGCTCCTCGACCTCGTCGGCAAGGGCGGGAACGGCTCCGTGTGGCGCGCCGACGACACCGTGCTGCGGCGCGAAGTGGCACTCAAAGAAGTGTTCCTACCACCGGAGCTGCCGCCGGGCGAACGCGAGCAGCTCATCGACCGCTCCAGGCGCGAGGCGCAGATCGCCGCCGGGCTGTCGCACCCCTCGGTCATCCGCGTCTTCGACGTCGTCGAGCACGCCGGACTGCCGTGGATCGTCATGGAACTGCTCCAGGCCCGCAGCCTCGCCGACATCCTCACCGCCGACGGGCCGCTCCCCCCGCGCGTGGCCGCCAAGATCGGGCTGGCGCTGGTCGGCGCACTCCAGGCCGCACACGACGCGGGGATCATCCACCGGGACGTCAAGCCCGGGAACGTCCTCATCTCCGTCGACGGCCGCTGCGTCCTCTCGGACTTCGGGGCGGCCCAGTTGAACCAGATGTCCGGCGGCACGACGCCCGGCAAGGTCCTCGGCAGCGCTCATTACATCTCGCCCGAGCGCGCCGTGGGGCACCCGGCCGAACCGCCCAGCGACGTCTTCAGCCTCGGCGTCACCCTGTATGCGGCCGTCGAAGGGCGGCCGCCGTTCGACAGGGGCGACGCGGTCTCGACGATGCGCGCCGTCGTCCAGGAACCGCCCGAAAGCCCCCGCAACGCCGGACCGCTCACACCGCTGCTGGGCGGGATGCTCGCCAAGGAGCCCGAGCAGCGGTACACGCTCGAACAGGTCCGCCTGGAGCTCACCGAGCTGCTGGCAGGGCCGCTGGCGAGCAACACCGGTCCCATACCGGCCAGGCCCGCCTCAGCGGGCGGACGCTCGGCCACCAGCGGATTCCACCAGGTCGCCGCGCCCCGGTCCCGCCCGCGCGAACCCGAACCGGCCGAGCCCTCGCAGGAGGATCCGCCGAGCCTGGGCAGAAGAATCGCGATCGGGGCGGTGTGCCTGCTCCTCGTGATCGGCCTGGGATACCTGGTGCACCGCTGGCAGTCCGGCGGCGAGGAGCCCGCCGATCAGCCCACCGCTGAAGCGCCCGCCGAAGACACGGAGGACGGCGCGGACGAGGGCGGCGGCGGTGAGGACGAGAACGCCGCCCCGAGCTTCGATGCCGCGACCCACGAGGGCCGGGGCTTCAGTGTCGACTACCCGGCCGTCTGGGGCGAAGGGCTGGCGCAGGACGACTTCGCCACCTACTACAACACCGAGGACGAGACCCAGTGGGTGCGGTTCTACGCCGGTTCCGACCGGGGCGCGGCCGATCCCGAGGGATATTTGAGCAACTTCTACGAGACCGGGCTCGACGACACCGCCGACCTGGAGCAGATCCGGCTCGAACCCGTCGAGTTCGGCGGCATGAGCGGCGCCGTCCTCGAATACACCGGCACCGACATCGAGTCGGGAGCCGAGCGGCACTCGGTCTGGGCCATCGTGGATGCCGGAGACGGCACCGCCTACGGCGTGTTCGTGGCCGGGCCCGCCGCCGGCTGGGAGCTGTCGCAGCAGGTCTACGAAGCGGCGCTGCGGTCGTTCCGGATCGAGTGATGCCACGCCATGCGCAACGGACGCCCTGAAGGCATCGTATGTGCGAGGATTCGGGCATGGAGTCCTCGCAGACACGAGAAGTGACCGGTACCCTCGACGCGCTGCGCGCCGAGGCGCTCACCTGGATCACCGACGACCCCGATAAATCCGATCGCGACGAGCTCTACCGCCTGCTCGACGCGCTTCCGGCGACCGAGGCCGAGCTGGCCGACCGCTTCGCGGGACGGCTCGAATTCGGCACCGCCGGACTGCGCGGCCCCCTGCGAGCCGGACCGAACGGCATGAACCGGGCCGTGGTCCGCGCCGCCGCGGCAGGGCTCGTGCACTGGCTCGATGCGAAAGGCTCTCGCGGACCGGTCGTGGTCGGCTACGACGCACGGCACCGCAGCCGCGAGTTCGCCACCGAGACCGCCCGCGTGGTCACCGGTTCGGGCCGCCGCGCACTGGTCATGCCGGGGCCGCTGCCGACCCCGGTGACCGCATTCGCGGTGACGAGCCTCGACGCCGCCGCCGCGGTGCAGGTGACCGCCAGCCACAACCCGCCGCAGGACAACGGGTACAAGGTCTACCTGGGGCGCGAACTGGGCGGCGAACTCGGCGCGGGCGCCCAGATCGTGCCGCCCGCCGACACCGAGATCGAACAGGCGATCACCGACCTCGGGCCGCTCTCGGAGATCCCGCTCGGCGACGGCGGCGAGATCCTCGACGAGGACATCGTCGAACGGTATCTGGACGCGATCGTCTCCGTGGTCGACCCCGACGACCCCAAGCGGCTCGCGGCCGTCGCCACCCCGATGCACGGCGTGGGCGGGGGGACGCTCGTGGAGGCCATGAAACGAGCGGGCTTCGGGGCCCCGGTCCTCGTCCCCGAGCAGGCCGCACCGGACCCGGACTTCCCGACCGTGGCCTTCCCGAACCCGGAGGAACCGGGCGCGCTCGATCTGCTCACGGCCCTGGCGGCCGAGGAGGGCGCGGACGTGGCGCTGGCACTGGACCCGGACGCGGACCGCTGCTCGGTGGCCGTGCCGACCGGCGACACCTGGCGCCGACTCACCGGCAACGAAGTGGGCGTGCTCCTCGCCGATCACTGGATGCGCAAAGGCCACGGCGGCGTCTATGCGACGACGATCGTCTCGACCACGCAGTTGAAGGCCATGTGCGCTGCACGCGGCTTCGGCTACGAGGAGACCCTCACCGGCTTCAAGTGGCTCGCGCGGGCCGACGCGAACCTGGCGTTCGCGTTCGAAGAGGCCCTGGGCTACTGCGTGGCCCCCGGGCTCCTGCGCGACAAGGACGGCATCTCGGCGGCCCTGGTCATCTCGGAGATCGCCGCGGGCCAGGCCGCGAAGCTCTCGACGCTGGCCGACCGGCTGGACGAGCTGGCCGAGGAATTCGGCGTCTACGAGACCGGGCAGCTCTCGATCCGCGTGGACGACCTGAGCGAGATCGCCTCGTGCATGACGCGGCTGCGCGCCACCCGGCCCACTGAGCTCTTGGACGAGCAGGTGACCGCGTGGGTCGACCGTCTCCCCGAGGCCGACGTGGTCGCGATCGACACGGCGAACGCCAGAGTGGTGGCCCGGCCGAGCGGCACCGAACCGAAACTGAAGGTGTACCTGGAGGTGCGCGAGGACGCCGGAGACGATCTCGGCGAGGCCAGGGGTCGCGCCCGAGCCTCCATAGCGGCCCTCAGAGCCGAGGTCGCGGGGCTCCTGGGAGTGCCGCACTGACCGGACCGACGCGGCGGCGGGCTGGGGCGCTGGCGCGCCCGGCCCCCGCCCGCACATGAACGTGCCCGTCGACACATTCCGTCGATCGGTCGTCACCTTTCTTCACGTGAGCGAGTTAGCCCCGGTGTCAACCGTTCACCTTCGATGTTGAAGGAGGCCACTTGGCCCGTGAAGGACTGACACCCCAGCACGAGGCGATCCTCGAAGTGGCACGCATGCAACCTGCGGACACGCTGGAGCTGCTCAGAATCGCCGGTATCCACTACGACCCGAAAGAACTCAGCTACGCCCGAACCGACTCCGAGAACGCCAACCGGCGCTTCCCCCGTGAGCGCCGGATCGATCTGGTGGCCAGGCTCGGCATGAGCGACGGCCCGCTCGTCGTACCTATCGAGGCCCATCGGCGCAATAACCAGAACCCGGCCAAGCTGGTCGCCAAGGCCCGCCGCAAGTGGGCCGCCGACGTCGCGGTGCTCTATGAGGACTGCGAATGCCCGGTGATCATGCTGGTGATCAGCGACTGCGACGAAGTGGCCGCCGAAGCCCGCAAACCGATCCGCTTGGGCCCCGGCTCGACCGTCCAAGCGGTGTCCTTCGGACCGGCGCAAGTCAGGGTCATCACCGATCCGGACGCGCCGGAGGCCACCCCTGGAGCCGCGATGCTGTCGGCGATCTTCCATGGAAACGGGCCGAACCGCGAAGCGGTCCTGAGCGCACTCGACCATGTTCTCGCTAGAATCGATAAGGAGGAAGCGGCGCGCCGCATCGGGGTGGTCTCGACCGTCCTGGACGAGGCATCCGCGAAAGTCTTGGAGGCGATCATGTCAACCACCAAGTTCAAATATCACTCCGCCTGGGCCGACGGCCTCCGCGAAGAAGGCGAACGCCACCGGGCACGCAAGGCGGTGTTCAACATCCTCACCGCCCGCTCAATCGAGACAACCGCAGCACAACGCACACGCATCGAAACCTGCGAAGACCTCGACCAACTCGAAACCTGGCTCATCGCAGCAGCCACCGCCGCCTCCAGCGACGAAGTCTTCAGCTAGAGCACAATCCGACTTGGAGGCGATCATGTCAACCACCAAGTTCAAATATCACTCCGCCTGGGCCGACGGCCTCCGCGAAGAAGGCCGCGAAGAAGGCCGAGAGGAAGGCCGAGAGGAGGGGCGCCGGGAAGGCGAACGCCACTGGGTACGCAAGGCGGTGCTCAACATCCTCACCGCCCGCTCAATCGAGACAACCGCAGCACAACGCACACGCATCGAAACCTGCGAAGACCTCGACCAACTCGAAACCTGGCTCATCGCAGCAGCCACCGCCGCCTCCAGCGACGA
>JAJYSW010000048.1 GCA_021793335.1 Actinomycetes bacterium | reverse complement strand
CCACAACATATAGTGCAATCATAGCTCTTTTTGACACACCGTCGATCCCGGGGAGCGCGCGCCGCGACGTCCAGTCCACCATATGCGAACCGAACACCCGTGCGGCGCGCCGGGAAAGACGAGCCCGCCCACATTCACGCGACCACGGCGACACGCCGAAGTCGCACGAATGTTTGACTTGCCACCGAGCCTGAGTTACATTGTCGGAATCAGACATACCGTCCCATTTGTCTTACGGGAGCTTTCTGTGGCCACCGAGACCACTACAGCCCGAGCGAAAACGCGCAAGCTCACTCGCCGGCAGCAGCAAGTCCTCGAATACATCGAGGAATTCATCAACAACAAGGGGTATCCGCCGAGCGTCCGAGAGATCGGCGCCGAGGTCGGCCTGGCGTCGGCCTCCAGCGTCGCCTACCAAATGAAGCAGCTCGAACGAAAGGGCTATCTGAACCGCCTGGCGGGACGGCCACGCGCCGTCGGCGTCAGGCAGTCCACACCGGGAGGCGTGCAAACCTGCTCGCAACACCCGCGTCCGCGCTACGTCCCGATGGTCGGTGAGATCGCCGCAGGCCAGCCGATCCTCGCCGAGGAGCGCGACTACGACGTCATGCCCCTGCCCGCGGAGTTCGTCGGCGAGGGCATCCACTTCCTGCTCCGAGTCAAAGGCGACTCGATGATCGACGCGGCCATCACCGACGGGGACTGGGTCGTGGTGCGGCAGCAACCTGATGCGCTCAACGGCGAGATCGTGGCCGCCATGATCGACGGCGAGGCCACGGTCAAAACGTGGAAGCGCAAGAGCGGCAAGCCGTGGCTGGTGCCCGCCAATACAATGTACGACCCGATCGACGCCTCCGAGGCTGAGATCCTCGGCCGAGTCGTCGCCGTTCTCAGGAAGATCTGACCCGGTCCCTCCGATTCCCCGCGGTACCGCTCGGACACGATGAGCGGGCTGCTCGTTCGATGGGCGCGCGGCCGCACCAGTGAGTGGGTGCGCCGTCAGCGCCGACGGGTGCCGCCTTCAGGCGGGGCCCAGTGGTCTTCGTCCGGCTCTGAAGGGCGGCCGCCGGCGCCGTAGACCGTCCCGGTGGCCTCGACGTTCGAGGATTGGCCGCCGTACACTCCGCCGCGCTGTTCGCGTGGCGTTCCATAGGCCGGGCCGCTCGGCTCCTCCCCGCCGTAGACGGCGCCGCCCTGTTGCCGCGGTGTCCCGTAAGCGCCGCCCGAAGCCGCCGCGGAGGGCGGTTCGAGCGTGAAAGCACCGGCGTCGTTGTAGATGCTGCCCTGCCCGGCTCCCTCGAAGGCCCCGTATTGGGGTTCGGCGTCCGCGACGGTCGGTTCGGGCTGTGGCTCCGGCGTCGAACCGTAGACGCCTCCGGTGGGCTCCGGCCGAGCACCACCGTAGACGTTTCCCTTCGGCTCGACGCGTTTAGCGCCGTAGACGTTGCCGGCCGGTTCGGCTGGTGCGGCTCCGTACACCGATCCGCCTTGGGCGATCTGACCGACCTCGGGATCGGGTTGACCGGATTCGAGTCCGATGTCGACCGGGTCGTCGGCCGCCGGATCGTCCACGGCGCCGCCGAGGATCGGCGTCTCCGCGTCGTCGTCCTCGGTCTCGTCGTCTTCGGCCTCGGCGCGCTCGCGCCGCGATTTCCGGATGACGAGGATGCCGCCGAGCATCACCAGGAAACCGACGACGGCGATCCCGGCCAGGATTCTGATGATGTTGTCGAAGCCGAGACCGAGGACGAAATCGATGAAACCGTCATCGTCCTCTTCGTCGGCGGCCGATTCGTCATTGGAATCGGCGGGCGCTTCGGCCTCCGGAGCGGCCGGGCGGTACCGGTTGATCGTCGCGTACGTCCCGTCGCCATCCACTTGGGACAAAGTGAGGAAGTTGCCGTCGGCGTCATAGGCGATGCCCTGGGGCTCGCCTTCGTCGGCGAGCGGTGTGACGACCGGTTCGTCGCCGGTCAGCGCGCCGACCACGTCCTCGTCCTCGACGGCCCACTCATAGGCCGCGTTCGCGGTGCGCAGCACCACCCTGGTCGCGTCGGCGTTGAGCGCGGCGCCGGTGACCGAGCCGCCCTCCGAGAGCTCGATGGTCCCGACCGCGGCCATCGGGGTGTCCTCGGTCTGTTTCTCCTCGGTCGAGCGGTAGACGGTGGTCTCCCCGTCCGCGGAGGTGAAGAAGATCGGGTAGTCCTCATCGGGTTGGACGACGAACGCCTCGACCGCTTCCGGGCCGTCGGGGAAGACGAACCGGTAGATCGCGGCATTGGCCTCGTCGCCCGGCATGACCTGATTGATCGCGATGCTGGGACGTTCGAGGGCCTGGCCGGTGTCGCCCACCCACAAGAACCCGTCGGTGTCGAACGCGAGGCCCTGCGGGTCGCGGGGGGTGTGCTGGATCCAGAACCCTTCGGATTCGCGGACATTGCAGTCCGCGCCGACGCGCACGATCGCGAGCGTGTCGCCCTGATTGACCCCGCCGGGAACGATCCACCAGCCCTCACCGTCCTGCGCGGCGACGATTCCGGTGGCGCCGGCCAGTCGAGAGTCGTGCAGACCGCAGATCTCCTCCGCGCCGGATTCCTCGTCTTCTTGGGCGTGAACGGCGGAGGCGGTCATCGCCAGAGCGGCACCCGCCGCTCCGGCGATGAGACGCCTCGTCCATACAGGACATAGCCTAGGGCGCTCTTGCATCAGGCAAGTGTTCCAGAACACGCCTGCACGATAACGGGCACCCTGCGAGACATGTTCAAGACCACGGAAGATAAATCTGTTTCAAGGACGAAGGGGTGCAATTCCCCCGCCAGTGCGTGGTCGACTCGGACGGTCATGACCGTTCCGTCACCACGGTGATCGGTGTCCAGGACCTCGCCGCGCGAACGCACCCGCGAGACCAGGTCGCCGCGCACGTACGGCACGCATACCCGCATCGTCACCTCAGGCTGGGGCAACGCCCCCTCGATGGCCTCGCGCAGCCCGTCGATCCCCTCGCCGGTGCGAGCGGAGACGAACACCGCGCGCGGCCAATCGGACCGCAACTGGAGCAGGCGATCGGGATCGATCGCGTCCAGCTTGTTGATCACCAGCAGCTCGGGGACGTCCCCGGCGCCGATCTCGGAGAGCACGTCGCGGACCGTGTCGGCCTGACCGAGCGGGTCGTCGTGCGCGCCGTCGACGACGTGCACGACGAGATCGGCCTCGGCGACCTCCTCCAGCGTCGAACGGAACGCCTCGACCAGCTGGTGCGGCAGGTGACGGACGAAACCGACGGTGTCGGAGACGGTGTACTCGCGGCCCTCGGCCGTGCGGGCACGCCTCGTGGAGGTGTCCAGGGTCGCGAACAGGGCGTCTTGGACGAGCAGCCCGGCACCGGTGAGGGCGTTGAGCAGACTCGACTTCCCGGCGTTGGTATAGCCGGCGATGGCCACACTCGGCACCCGGTTGCGGGTGCGCGAATCACGCTTGGTCTCACGTGTGACGGCGAGCTTGGCCAACTCACGCCGGAGCTTGGCGACCCTCGCGCGAATGCGGCGGCGATCGGTTTCGAGCTTCGTCTCACCGGGTCCGCGCAGGCCGACGCCGCCGTCCGAACCGGCCCGGCCGCCCGCCTGGCGGCTCATGACCTCACCCCAGCCGCGCAGACGCGGCAGAAGGTACTGGAGCTGCGCGAGTTCGACCTGGGCCTTGCCCTCGGCGCTCTTGGCATGCTGGGCGAAGATGTCGAGGATCAGCGAGGTGCGGTCGATGACCTTGACGTTGACCGCCTTCTCAAGGGCGATCAACTGCCCGGGCGAGAGTTCGCCGTCGCAGATCACCGTGTCGGCGCCGAGCGCTTCGACGACGTCCTTGACCTCGCGGACCTTGCCCGAGCCGATGAACGTGCCAGGATCGGGCTTGGAGCGGCGCTGGACGAGACCGTCGACGACCAGGGCCCCGGCCGTCTCGGCCAAAGCGGCGAGCTCGGACAGGGAATGCTCGGCGTCCTCGGCGGTGCCCTCGGTCCAGACGCCGATCAAGACGACCTGTTCGAGGCGCAGACGCCGGTATTCGGCATCGGCGACGTCGGCGAGCTCGGCCGAGGCCAGACCGGTGATGCGGCGCAGCGCCTGGCGCGCCTCCAGGTCCAGTTCACCGGTGGACGGGGATGCCGCTGCGAGCGGCGCGTGACGTTCGTCGTTCAAGTTCTCGTACTCCATCTGCATCGCCTCAAGCTTGACACGTCGGCTCGGCGATACAAAGCGAATATTCATTGTCACGCTCGGCCCCCACGCGAAGTGACAGGAAGCACGGACCGTCGCGGCGTGGGTCCGGCCGGGGCCGGAACGGACACACGGACGGGCTCGGCGGCAACGGTGGCAGAATTGCCGTACCCGGGCACCCGATCACACGACGGGGCCGCTCGGCCCCCCGGCATTCATTTCCTAGTCCACAGCGTGGTGACTAACAAGGAGTGGCATGACTTCTGCTCGACTGACCAGCGCCGGTTTCTCCATCACCGTCCGGCTGGCGTTCTCGGCCGACCCGGGAGCCGCCGGGCGTCTCGCCACCGTCGTGGGGCAGGCGGGAGCCATCGTCACGGCCCTCGACGTGGTCTCTTCGGACAGCAAACGCATGGTGGTGGACCTCACGTGCGATACCTCCGATGCCGCGCATGCCGAACAGGTGACCCAGATCCTCGCGGCAATGCCCGATTTCGACGTCCGGAAAGTCTCGGACCGGACGTTCCTGATGCACCTCGGTGGAAAAATCGAGGTGCAGTCGAAGGTGCCATTGAAGAACCGCGACGACCTGTCGATGGCGTACACACCGGGCGTGGCACGGGTGTGCCAGGCGATCGCCGAGAACCCCGATGACGCGCGGCGCCTGACGATCAAACGCAACACCGTGGCCGTGGTCTCCGACGGCTCGGCGGTGCTGGGGCTGGGCAACATCGGCCCGGAGGCCGCTATGCCGGTCATGGAGGGCAAGGCGGCCCTGTTCAAGAAGTTCGCGGGAGTCGACGCCTGGCCGGTGTGCCTGAACACGCAGGACGCCGACGAGATCGTGGACATCGTCACGGCGTTGGCGCCAACGTACGGGGGCATCAACCTGGAGGACATCGCCGCTCCCCGCTGCTTCGAGATCGAGGCGCGGCTGCGCGAACGGCTCGACATTCCCGTGTTCCACGACGATCAGCACGGCACCGCGATCGTGGTGCTCGCGGCGCTGACGAACGCGCTGCGCGTGGTCGGCAAGGAGTTCGCGGACGTGCGGGCCACCGTCGTCGGCTGCGGCGCGGCCGGGACGGCGATCATGCGGCTGCTGGCCAAGGCCGGGATCGGCGACATCGTGCCGGTGGACCGGGACGGCGCGCTGCACGAAGGGCTGGAGACCGACAACGAGACATGGCAGTGGCTGGCAGAGAACTTCAACAAGGACGGTTACGCGGGAGATCTATCGGGCGCGGTCGCAGGTTCGGACGTGTTCATCGGGGTGAGCGCGCCGAACATCCTCAAAGGCTCGGACGTGGCGAAGATGGCGAAGGACCCGGTGGTGTTCGCCCTGGCCAATCCCGACCCGGAGATCAGCCCGACCGAGGCCGCACGCTACGCGGCGATCGTGGCGACCGGCCGCTCGGACCAGCCGAACCAGATCAACAACGTGCTCGCGTTCCCGGGCGTGTTCCGGGGGCTGCTGGACGCGCAGGCGCGGGGCTGGAACGACGACGCCGCGCTGGCGGCGGCGCGGGCGATCGCCGACAGCGTGGGGGCCGAAGAGGTGAACGCGACCTACATCGTGCCGAGCGTGTTCGACCCGCACGTGGCCCCGGCCGTGGCGGCCGCGGTCAAGAAGGCCATGCAGTAGTGCCGGACTCACAGGCCCGGCGGGCGACGGCCACGGCCGTCAAGGGCAGATCTCGACGGAGCCGAGGGCGAGACCGGGCAGGTACTCGGCCCACTCGTCCTCGGTGAGCGTCCGGTCGGTACGGGAGCACAGCGTCTCGTACGGCGCGGCCAGGAACCCGAGGTCCTGACGGAACAGCGTGCCGTCGGAGTCGAGGGCGAGGATCGCCTCGTGGTCCGGGACGTGGAGCTGCATGTACGAGCCGCCGGTCATCGTGAGCGAGAGCAGGTGGGCGCCGGTCACGGTGTCCCACACCTCGACCGCGCGGTCGAGCTCGGAGGTCCGGACCACGTGCCGGCCACCGGGCCCGAAGGTGGCCCTGCCGCCGAGGTCGAAGAACGACCAGGCGTCCGAGGGCGGCGCGTCCATGGCCCGCACCTCGTCGGCGTCGAGGTCCCACACCATCGGCGTGTCGTCGCCGAGGGCGAGCAGACGGGTGCCCTCGGGGCCGTACCGGAG
Organism: Actinomycetes bacterium; assembly: GCA_021793335.1. Taxonomy (GTDB): domain Bacteria; phylum Actinomycetota; class Actinomycetes; order Mycobacteriales; family Micromonosporaceae; genus Glycomyces. The sequence continues at coordinate 10,270 of JAJYSW010000048.1, read as the reverse complement.
CGCCGAGACCGCGGAGAAGTCACCGGCGGTCTCGGCGGTCATAGTGCCCTCGGCGAGATCCCAGATCCGGATGGACTCCTCGTCGATGGCCGCGACGGACCGGCCGTCGGGGCTGTAGGCGACCGTGTCCTGCCCGAACATGGCGGTCTCCCCGTTGACGGGTTCGATCCTCAGGCGCGCTTCGCCGGTCTCGGCGTCGAGGATCGTCGCGTGCGAATCGAGGTCGAGCCGGACCGTAGTGCCCTCGGAGTGGTTCTCGCCGTCGATGACGGTGATCCAACGGCCGTCGGGACTGAAGGAGACGTGTGCGATCCAGTCCTCGGTGTCCCAGGGCACGTCGAGCTCCGCTGCGGTGTCCAGGTCGAAGCGACGGTGGCTTCCGGCGTCGACGATCATGAGCGATTCGCCGTCGGGGTGGAACCGGACGAGGCGGCCGGGCAGTTCGGGTTCGTCGAACAGCGGCTCGCCGACGAGGCCGTCGCCGTCGAATCGCCGCACTTCGGTCCCGGCCGGGCCGGTGACGGCGATCTTCGCGCCCTCGGCGTCGACGCGGACGTCGAAATCGCGTGCGTCGGCGTATCCGGTGTCGAAGGCCGCGATGTCGGTCATGTCCTCGGTCCGGATATAGCGGACCTCGGAGCCGACGGCGAGGGCGATGATCGAGCCCTCGGCGTCGACGGCGGCGTCGGCGATCGGCCCCGTGGCCCGCATCGTGCGGACGGGAAGCCCGAGTTCGAGGTCGATGAGCGTAACCGCGGCGGTGGACCACTCGACCATGTATCGGCCGCCGTCACTGAAGCGGCGTTCGTCCGAGCCGGTCCAGATCCGCTCGGGTTCGGCGTCGAGGCCGGTCGCGGACCAGACGCCGTCGTCGGTGCCGACGAGGTAGGAGCCGAGATCGGCGCTGAAGGCGAGCGAGCCGATGTCGCCGATGCCCCAGGAGGGGCCGGTCGACCGGTCGTGTGAGGCCGGATCGATCGCGATGACGGAGGATTCGACGGCGACCAGGAGGCCCGTCGGCCCGTAGGCGAAACCGGTGGCGTTCGCGGGCAGTTGGACGACGGTGCGTTCACTCAGATCGGCCGGGTCGAGCAGGTGAACGCCGTCGCCGGTGTCGACGGCGAGTTCGGTGCCGTCGGCACTGAAGGCGAGGGCCTCGGCGGCGAACCCTTCGACGCGGGCCGCCTCGGCGCGACCGGGCACGTCCCACAGGACGAGTTCACCCTCGCTGCCGCTGACGAGGGCCTCGCCGCCGGGTGCGAAGGCGATCCGGTCGACGTCGTCGACATGGGGCTCGGCGGTGTAGTCGACCGGGTCGTCGAGGGCACGAGCCATGGTGTCCTCATAGGAATCATCTGGGTCGATCCGCCAGGCCGCGGCGGCGAGCAGCCGTGAGAGGTCGCCGTCGACGCCGGCGTTGTCCGCGCTGGCCTCGGCGAGGTCCTGCGCCAGGAGCCGGTTGCGTTCGGCGGTGAGCTCGGTATTGGCGGCCTCGGCGACGCGGTTGAGATTGAAGGCGACACCGGCGGCGGTGAGGGAGGCCGCCAGGAGGACCGCGAGGACGGCGGTGACGGCGCGGCGGGCGCGGGCCCGGTTGCTCTCGGCGCGGCGGGAGGCGTCGAGGAATTCCTCGACGACCGTGTCGAGCTCGGGGAAGGTGTCGGGAGCGGCGACCCAAGCGCCCCGGGCACGCTCGGCGGCTTCGAATTTCGCGCCCCGGTAGAGGAAGGAGGCATCGCGGTCGCGCCGGGCCCAATCGGCGGCGTCGTCGGCGACCTCGGTCAACAGCGCCCGATGCGCCCGGTCGGCCTGAAGCCAGGTCTCCAGGCGTCTCCAGGAGCGCAGGAGCACATCGTGGGCGATCTCGACCGTGTCGCCGACCATGACGATGAGGCGCCCGGCGGTGAATGCCTCCAGGACCGGTGCGATGCCGGGGGCCTCGGCCAGGAGGGCCGATCGGCGGATGCGGCGGCGGGCGGCCTCGCCGTGGCGGTCGATGACGGTCAGTTCGCGGAACAGTCGGGCGGACAGTTCCCGCTGGTGCGGGCTGAGGCGCTGGTGGATCTGTTCGGCTCCGACCTCGATGGCGCGGCCGACACCGCCGATCTCGGTGTAGCCGTGGCGGGTGAGGCGGTCGCCGTCGCGACGCTGCCACAGCGACAGCATGGTCTGGGAGAGCAGGGGCAGCGCCCCGGCGGTGAATCCGCCGCCGCCGGCGGCGGCGCGCAGGTCGGCGAGGATGTCGTCGGCGAGCCCGTCGTCGAGGTGCAGGCGGGCGGCGGCGGCCGGTCCGGTGATCACCTGGCGGAGCTCTTCGGCCTCAGGCGGGCCGACGACGAAGGAATGGGACCGGAGGACCGGCACCAGCGCCGGAACGGAGGCGCACCGGTCGATGAAGTCGCCTCTGACCCCGATGACGACGAGGCCGCTGCCCTCGGCCTCACCGCCGGAGGCGATCGCGAACAGGGCCTGGAGGAACGCGTTCCGGGCCGCGGCGTCGCGGGTCAGCGTGAAGAGCTCCTCGAACTGGTCGCAGCACACCAGGAGGCGGCCGTTCGCCCGGACGCGGTCGCGCCGTTCGGGCGGCATCCCGTCGGTATGGGAGAAGACCGCCTGGCGGGCGTAGAGATAGGCGTCGCCGGGCCGGGAGGCCAGGGTGTTGCGGATGGAACCGACGTCGGCACCGGTGACTTCGGCGAGCCGGGCGGCCAGTTCGTCGACGGGTGCCGGGCCCGGGGTGAGGGTCAGGACCGGCCAGTCCTCGGAGCCTGCGACGGGAAGCCGGCCTCGGGCGATCGCGGGGATGAGCCCGGCGCGGACGAGTGAGGACTTGCCGGCCCCGGAGGCCCCGGTGACGACGGCCATTCCGGCCCCGTCGAGGCAGGCCGCGATATGTCCGGTGAGCTCGGCGGTGAGGCGGGAGCGTCCGTAGAAGACCTCGGACTGGTCTTCTCGGAAGGGCCACAGGCCGCGGTAGGGCGACTCGCGCTCCCAGCGGGCGGTGTGCGTCGCCTCGTCGTCACCGGCGAGGAGTTCCCGGGCCATGCGCAGCCGGACCGCGCGGCGGCGGCCCTCGTCGGTCTCGGCGCGCAGCCGCCGCTCCCGGTGGAAGAGGTCGTCTTGGAGCCGTTCGAGGGCCAGGCGTATCCGGGCCCGCGGATCGTCGGATTCGGCGCCGAGGCGGGCGATCTCGGCATCGAGCAGGGCCTGGAGCTCCTCGCCGTCGGCCGCGTTCAGGGCCCGCTCGACGGCTTCGGCGACGCGGGGGTCCGTGGATCGGGCGGGGCCGCCCTGGGGATTCGGGAGAGGCATGGGCTCAGTGTCGCAGACCCGCGCCGTCGGCTCTGGCGTGGTGTTTCGCCCTCAGACGCGAGCGGTGCCCTCGGCGACGATGACGGCGGGCCCGGCGAGGTGGATCGTCTCATCGGCGACCGTGACGGTGAGGGTTCCTCCCGGGACCTCGACCTCGCAGACGCCGGTGTCCTTGCCGGCGCGGCGCAGGGCCACGGCGGCGACGGCGCAGGCGCCGGTGCCGCAGGAGAAGGTCTCGCCGACGCCGCGCTCGTGGACGCGCATGCGGACGCGCGGGGCGGCGCCCACGACGAATTCGACGTTGACGCCGTCGGGGAAGACCGCAGGGTCGAAGTGGGGCCGCCGGTGCAGGTCGAGCGCTTCGAGCGTCTCGTCCTCGCCGAGGTGGCAGACCAGGTGCGGGTTGCCCATGGAGACGGCCTGACCGGACCACGTGAAGCCGTCGATGCCAGCCTGGGAGGTGGGGCCGAACGAGGCCGGGCCCATGTCGACGCTCAGCTCCTCGCCGGTCACGCGGACGTGCTTGACGCCGCCGCGGGTGGCCACCGGGATCTCGGGGCCTTCGGCGAGGCCCTGTTCGAGCAGGTAGCGGGCGAACACCCGGACGCCGTTGCCGCACATCTCGGCGATCGAGCCGTCGGCGTTGCGGTAGTCCATGAACCACTTCGGGGAGGATGGGCCGGGTTCGTCGGCGGGCACGACGCGCAGGAGGCCGTCGCCGCCCACGCCGAAGCGGCGGTCGCACAGTGCGGCCACCTCTGCGGCGGTGAGCCGGTGCTCGTCGGACGGGTCGGGAACGATGACGAAGTCGTTGGCGGTGCCGTGGCCCTTGGCGAAACGGATGCTCTTCACATGGCCAATTCTGCCGCATGGCCGCCGGGATAGCCTTAAGCCGTGACTGATACGACCGACGCCGGCCCCCTCGACGATTTGAAGGCGAAGTTTCCCAACGGGGTGTGGACGACGCGCTTGAACGCGCGGCTCCAGGACGCGCTGATCGAAGGCACCGGGCTGGGGAACCTCCAGCCCGCCGTCGGCTGGTCTGCGAGAATGCAGGCCACCGATGCGCCGCAGCCGTTCGACTCGCCGCGGATGCTGCTGTTCGCGGGCGCTTACCCGGACGACTGGGATGCGGGCGATGCGTCGCCGCTGGAGGAGCAGGTGCGGGCCGCGCAGCGCGGCGAAGGTCTGATCGGCGCGGAGGCGGCGCGTGCCGGGATCGCGGTCGAAGTGGTCGAGACGGGCGCGAGCGGCGGTGTCGAGGGCCCGCTGCTCGACGAGTCCGAGCTGGCCGAGGCGCTGGCGCTGGGCCGCGAGACGGCCGACCGGGCGATCGACGGCGGAGCGGATCTGCTGCTCCTCGCTGGTCTGGGCGCGGGGGCGGCGACGGCGTCGGTGGCGGTCTGCTCGTTCGTCGCCAAGGAGGACATCACGGTGTACATGCCGCAGTTGAGCATGCCCGGTGGTCTGGTCGACGACGTGTCGTGGATGCGTCGCGTCGCTGCGCTGCGCGATCATCTGGCGTTCAATCACGGTTTCAAGCGGCGGGCCGACGCGCTCGTGTCGCGGCTCGCGGGAGCCCAGCTGGGGGCGATGGCCGGGACGATCCTGACCGCTGCGACGCGGTCGACGCCGATGCTGCTGGACGGTGCGGCCGCCGCGGCGGCGATGGTGCTCGCGCGCGACTACGGCCTGGCCGCGCCGAAGTGGTGCTATATGCCGAACCGTTCCCCGCATCCGGTGGTCACGAAACTGGCGAAGCAGGGCGGCCTGGCCGATGATTTCGGGCTGGGGCTCGACTTGGGCGCGGGCACGGGCCTGGTGCTCGGTTGGGAGCTGCTTCAGCACGCGCTGCGCCTGTCGGCCACCCTGCCGACGGCTTCGGAGCCGGCGGCCAAGGCCGAACCAGCGCCAGCCGAACCCGAGCCCTCTGCACCTGAGCCGTCCAAAACCGAGCTGTCCAAAACCGAGCCCTCCGAGTCCGAGGGCGGCGAGGCCGCCGACTGACTCAGGTCGCCGTGAGCATCAGCCCCATCAGGACGGCCGCTGTACCGACGATCGCGAAGGTGCCGTAGCACCTGGCGGCGGGCCTGCCGTTCTTGAACGCGATGACCGCCATGGCGGCCGGTGTGAGCGCCATGCCCGCTGCGCCGACGATCAGCTTCACAGTCTGGAAAGGCGGTACCGGTCCCTGAGGCGGACCGCCGAAGGCGAGCCCGTGGTCGATGGCGGTGAACGCGCCGTCGATGAACAGGATCGGTGAGGCGCAGAGCCACGCGACGCCGAACAGGCACATGGCGAGCCGGTAGCGGCGGCCCCGCGGGCTGAGGGTCGCCCAGGCGGCGAGCACGAGCAGCGGGCCTGCGGCGAGCACCGGGCCGAACCAGCGGCCGAAGCGGAGGCTCGCCCGGATCTCCTCGGCGGGACGGTCGCAGGAGGGCGGATCGGCGGAGAGGCATGCCATGTCGCCGTCGGCCGCCGGCCACAGCAGTGCCGCGGTCCAGACGATGACCAGGACGGGCGGGACGGTGGCCCGTGCCGGCGAGCCGGTCCGTTCGGGGCTGGTCCACGGCTCGGACTCTATCGAATCCGCTTCAAGGCTGCGGCGGTCGAAGGCTCGTCGGCGAGTGAGTGCAGCCTCGCCGATCGCGATGGCGGCCTTCGTATCAGCGCAGGCATCGGTGCTGGTATCGGCGCGGGTCCCACTGGGGTAAGCCAGAGGAGACGGTCCTCGATGCGATCGCGGGCGCGGGCGAGTCCACCGGGCTCACCGGTGTGCCCATCGAGCGGCATCGGGCCCGCCGCCGCGCCGTGGCCCTCTGGCACTGTGCGAACCGGTCGGCCCGGCCGGGCACCGTTCAGTCCGGGCGATAGACCAGTAGAACGTTGCCGGACCGGAAGGTCGTGGTCCGGCAGAGCTCAAGCGGGACGCGGCCGTTGAGCGTGGAGAACATCGAGACGCCCCGGCCCAGGAGGACCGGGAACACCATTACGCGGAGCTTGTCGACCAGACCCAGTTCGAGCAGGTGCGCGGTCAGTCGGACGCTGCCGAACAGGGCGATCTCCTTGCCCGGCCGTGCTTTGAGCTCTTCGATGTTCGCGGCGAGGCCTTCGGAGAGGAGGAGCGTGTTGTTCCAGTCGACCCGTTGCAGCGTGGTGGAGACCGCGATCTTCTGCACGCCGTTCATGAATTCGATGACCTCGGGGTCGTTCTCGGTCGCGGTCGGCCAGTAGGCGGCCATGTGCTCGTAGGTCTCCCGGCCGAACACGAGCGTGTCGATGCCGGCGTCCTGCCGGTTGGAGAAGTCGTAGAACTCCTGGTCCACATTGGCGAAATCGAATCGGCCGTCCGGGCCCCGGTAATAGCCGTCCAGACTGATGCCGATGAATGAGATGAGTTTGCGCACGGGTCGGGCTCCTCGCCATAGGGGTTGTGTTCTACAACCACTTGGACCCTAGCAAGAAGTAGTTGTATCATGCAATCAGATTGAGGTGAGGCGTCATGCCCGATGAACCGCGCTCCGGCTGCCCGATCAATGCCGCGGTCGAAGTCCTGGGCGACCGCTGGAGCCTGATCGTGCTTCGGGACATCATGTTCGGCGATCGGCGGCACTTCCGCAGGCTCCTGACCGAGTCCGAGGAGGGCATCGCCTCCAATATCCTGGCCAGTCGGCTGCGGTCCCTCACCGAGGCGGGCCTGCTCACACGCGACGACGTCAAGCGCGGGCAGCGCGCGGCCTACAGCCTCACCGAACCGGCGATCCAGCTCGTGCCGGTCTTGGCCCAGCTCGCGGCGTGGGGCCTGCGGCACCGCCGGACCAGCCGCGAACTGCGTGCGCGCGCCGAGGTCTTGGAGGCGGGCGGTCCGCGGCTGTGGGCGGACTTCATGGACGAACTGCGCGAGAAGCACCTCGACGTACCGCGGCCCGACACCGACGGCCCCACGGCCGCCGAACGGCTCGATGCCGCCTACGCGGCCGCCCGAGGGCACTAGGGCGGCGATCCGACTGGTCCCACCGGCGCGGGGCGACCGCGTCCCGAGCGTTCCCCGGACCGCTCCCTGCGACCGTGTCGACGCGATGCGGTGCCCGGCCGAGCACCGATCCCGTGGGGGTTCGAATATCGTCCGTAGGTCGCGACGTCGCGACCGACGGACGATTCCGGGGCGCTCGGGATCAGTCGTTGATCGCCCGCAGGACCGGTTTCGAGGTCAGCCGCTCGGCCAGCTCAGGGGATTCGGCGAGCCTCTCGCTGGTGACGGTGAACGTCGCGGTCTCACCGGGGACGAGCGTGAGGAGCGCCTTGTCCACGGTGGCATCGGGGTCGAGCCGGTCGGCGAACAGGCACAGGTCCCGCAGGACGGTCTCGGCGGTGACGGTGACCGCCACGCCGCCCTCGACGGTCTCGACCTCGGTGGTCCAGCGGGCCTTCGGCCAGGCCATGTCCTTGTCCTCCTTGGTGAACCAAGTGGAGCGTGGGAAGTCCTCACGGCCGGTCACCAGGAACTCGCCCTCGGCGGGCAGGGCGTCCGCGTCCAGCTCGACCTCGGCGCCCTCGCGCGGTCCGATATCGAGCGTGAGCAGCGCCCGGCCGAGGATCTTGCCTTCAGGGCTGCATTTCCAGAAGCCCACCACGTCGTTCCAGGGCTCGGCGGTGTCGTTGAGGGCCAGGAGCTTCAGTCCCTCGCCGTCGGGCTGGAAGGTCACGATGCGGTCGGCGAAGGCATCGCGGAGCGCGTACCACAGCGGCTTGAGTCGTTCCTCGCCGTCGATCGCGGCCCACGAGGTCACCGGCCAGCAGTCGTTGAGCTGCCACATGATCGCACCGGTGCAGTACGGCTGGAGCGAGCGGAAATGCTCGATGCCGAGCCGCAGCGCCCTGGCCTGGTTGACCTGCGTGTAGTACAGCCAGTCGTCGAAATCCTCGACCGGCGGCAGGTGGGCGTCGAGCCCGCGTTGAAGCTTGGCCTGGCCGTCGACGGCCTTCTGGTGCCACAGCATGTTCGGCGACTCGGCGCGGAGCGGCTCGTCGGTGACCATGCGGCGCACGGTGGCCCAGGTCGGCGGGGCCTGATAGCCGAACTCGGCCACGAAGCGGGGCCTCCAGTCGCGGTAGACCGTGTAATCGACCTCGTTCCATACGTCCCAGATGTGGACGGTGCCGTTGGACTGGTCGTTGGGGTGGATCGCGGGGTCGCCGGAATAGGGGCTGCCGGGCCAATACGGTCTCGTGCCGTCCACTTCGGCGACGAGCTTGGGGAGCAGGTCGTGGTAGTAGCCCTCGCCCCAGGTGCGGCCTTCGAGCGGCCCTTGCCAGTTCCAGTCGTGCCAGCCCCAGATGTTCTCGTTATTGCCGATCCAGTTGACCAGGCTGGGGTGCGGAGCGAGGCGGGCGAGGTTGTCGCGAGCCTCGGCCTCCACTTCAGACCAGAAGGGTTCCTCCTCCGGGTAGGCGGCGCAGGCGAACAGGAAGTCTTGGCTGACCAGCAGGCCGAGCCGGTCGCACACCTCGTAGAAGTCCTCGGACTCGTAGATGCCCCCGCCCCAGACGCGCACATAGTTGACGCCCGCGTCGGCGGCCTGTCGCAGTCGCCGCTCGTAGCGGTCGGCGTCGACTCGGGTGAAGAAGACGTCGTCGGGAATCCAGTTGACGCCCTTGACCCAGATCGGCTCGCCGTTGATCTTCAGCGTGTACGGTCGGCCCTCCTCGTCGGGTTCGCCGTCGACTTCGACGGTGCGAAAGCCGATCCGGCGCTCCCACGAGTCGAGTTCGGCACCGCGGCCGCGCAGACGCACCGAGACCGGATACAGCGGCTGGTCGCCACGGCCCCTGGGCCACCACAGTTCCGGATCGTCGACCTCGATCCTGACCTCGGCGGTGCTCTCTCCGGCCGCCAGGCTGGCGGTGACGCGCCTTCCGGCGGTCTCGCAGACGAGTTCGACATCGGTGTCGACGGCCTTGTGGAGGCGGATCGCCAGATCGACGAGGCCGCGGCCGTCTTCGAGGCGGACGCGCGGGACGACCTCGTCGATCCGGGCGATGTTCCACTGCTCCAGGCGCACCGCCCGCCAGATCCCGGCGCCGGCGAGGTTCGGTCCCCAGTCCCAGCCGAAGTTGCAGGCGGCCTTGCGGATGAAGTTGTTCGGTTCGGGGTCGTAGGCCCCCGGCCGCGCTCCGAGTCGCTCGCGCTGGGCCTCGGCGTACGCGTACGGGGAGGTGAAGGCGACTTCGAGCTCGTTGGCCCCTTCGCGGATCAGGCGGCGCACGTCGAAGCGGTAGCGGCGGTGCATATTGGCCGTCTCGCCGATGACCTCGCCGTTGAGCCTGATCTCGGCCACCGTATCGAGCCCGTCGAAGACCAGGTCGACGCCGTCCCACGGCTCGCTCCGATGATCGAAGGCGGTGCGGTAGGTCCAATCGGTGCGCCCGATCCACGACAGTTCGCGCTCCGCGTCGTCGAGGTACGGGTCGCCGATGAGCCCGGCGGCCATGAGGTCGGTGTGAACGCAGCCGGGGACGGCCGCGCTCAGCCCGTCCACCGCGATCCGGCTTCCCTCACCGGCGGTGAGAGTCCAGCCTTCGTGCAGGGTTCGCTTGGCGCTCAATGGAGCTCCTTTTTCGTTGTGCTCGGTCGTCACGTGAGTACCACCGTCGCGGCCCACGCCTTGGCGCGGCTCGCTCCGGAGCGGGGTCCGATGGCCCTCGGCGGTGCCGCGAGCATAGACGCCTTCTGCACGGGCGCAAGCGTATCGCTGCGCTCGCTCGTGGACTTCACGATGCGCTCGCTCCGTTCACCGGCAGGGATGTCCCGATTGATGCTTAACCGGGTAAGTCCACAGAATCTATCGGCCGTGCCCGCTTGCGTCAATAACGGAGGGGCACCGTGACCATATTGCAACGAACCGACCCGCGACCCCTGTAGAAAAACCGGCTTCCACCTGGCCATACACGTGATATA
>JAJYSW010000047.1 GCA_021793335.1 Actinomycetes bacterium | reverse complement strand
TCCCATTTACTGGGACGCTTTCGTCTCTTGCGGACGGTGACTTTCTTGGTCCTCATCCTCGATACCTTAACGAACGTTCAAGGCCGTTGCAGCAGATGATCCGCATCGTGAGACAGCAGGCGTCAGGCGCGTTCGGCTCCGGTGACGATCCATGCACCGGATCTCATGCGCCACAGAAGCAGTGCCAGCCGAGCCAGCATGTAGACGGCGAGACCGCCCCAGATGCCCGTCAGGCCCCAGTCGAAGGCGAGCGTGAGCCAGATGAACGGCAGCCAGCACAGCGCCGCGGTCACGGCCATGTTCCGCGTGAAGCGCAGATCCCCCGCCCCGAGCAGCACCCCGTCGAGCGCGAAGACCACCCCGGCCACCGGCAGCAGCACCACCAGCCAAGGCCAGAGGAGACCGAGCTGAGCGTCGACGGCCGCATCCGAGGTGAACAGCCGCGGCAGCACCGGCAGCAGCGCGAGCACACCCAGGAGGAACACCGTTCCGTAGCCGAGACCGACCCACGTCACGCGCTTGGCCGAAGCACGGGCCCTCGCGGTGCGCCCCGCCCCGAGATCGGCGCCGATGAGCGCCTGCGCCGCGATCGCCACCGCATCGAGCGCCAACGCCGCGAAGAACCACAACTGGATACCGATCTGGTGCGCGGCCAACGCCGTCGCCCCGACCCTCGCGGCCACGGCCGTCGCCGACATCGAACAAGCCTGCATGGCGCCGCCGCGCACGATGAGATCGCCGTTGGCGGCCAGCTGCTTCGACAACAGCGACCAGTCCGGCCGCAGCCCGACGCCTTCTCGACGCAGCTCCAGCAGGAAGAGCGACCCCGCCACGGCCTGCGCGATCACGTTCGCCCACGCCGAACCCACCAGCCCCAGACCGGCCGGGTAGACCAGGACCGGAGCGAGCACCGCCGAGAGCAAGAAGGCGGCGCACACGAAGTACATGGGGCGCTTGAGGTCCTGCACCGCCCGCATCCAGCCCTGGCCGGACGCCGCCAAGAGCAGGAACGGCGCGCCGAACACCGCCACCCGCAGCCACTGCTCGGCCCCGGCGGCGACCGCGCGGCCGTCCCCCAGCAACGCGGCCAGCGGCCCGGCGAAGATCTGGACGAGAACGACCACGACAAGACCGGCGAGCAGGGCGATCCACGTGCCCTGCACGCCCTCGGCGACCGCGCCGCGGCGGTCCCCCGCACCGAACCGGCGCGCCGCCCGAGCCGTCGTACCGTAGGCGAGCACCGCGCCGATGAACGCGACCAGCGACATGATCGCCGAACCGGCGGCCAACGCCGCCAGCGGCACGGCACCCAGATGGCCGACCACCGCCGTGTCGATCAGCAGATAGACCGGCTCGGCAGCGAGCACGACGAGAGCCGGGATCGCGAGCGAGGCGATCCGCCGATACGACGCCGGCTCCCCGCCCGCAGGCGACCGGCCGGCGTCGACCCGGACGCTCATCTGGACGGGCTCTCGTCCTCGTCCTCGTCTTCATCCTCGTCGTCTTCGCGGTACGGGTTCGGGTCCCCCGCGTACCGGGCGCCCTCGGCGAGCCGGTGCACCTCCGCGTCCGCCTGCGCCGCCTGCGCCAGCAGCGCCTCGATCCGGTGGGCGTGCTCGGGGACCGTGTCGGCCACGAAAGCCAGCGCCGGCGCGTGCCGCATGCCGAGTGCCCGCCCCACCGTGGTCCGCAGGTGCCCCGTGGCGCGCTCCAGCGCCGCCGCCGACGACTTCGCCTGGTCCTCGTCGCCGAGCACGGTGTAGAAGACCGTCGCCTCGCGCAGGTCCGGCGTCATACGGACATCGGTGATGGTGACCATGCCGACGCGCGGGTCCTTGAGCTTGCGCACCGCCTGGGCGGTCAGCTCCAGCACCCGCTTGGCCACCTGGGCCTGCTTCGCCGCGTCTGCCATGTCGATTCCTGCTTCCTGCTACTCGTCTTCGGGGCCGAACAAACGCCGGCGGACACCGAGGAGCTCCACTTCCGGGCGCCCGGCGACATGCTGCTCGCACACGTTGAGAACTTCCTGCACATGGAGGTTATCCCCCGCCACCGCCGCTATCCCGATCGTGGAGCGGCCGTGGAGATCCTGATCGCCGACCTCGGCGACCGCCACGTCGAACCTCCGCAGCGCGGCCACGATCGGACGCACATAGGAGCGCTTGGCCTTCAGCGATCGGGAATCCTCGGGGAGGAGGAGGTCGAATTCAACGCATCCGGTGAACACCGCTCCAGATTACGCGGCACGGCTCGAACTCCCAAAGCCTTTTCCCCCTGAGCCGCATGGCGACGCCCGGAAACAGCCGTTTCGCGATGCGAATCACCTACGCCTGCCACCATGGCGGGGGAAGGCAAGAAAAGGAGCAACGATGTCGACACCCCGGAACGGCTGGGAGCAGCCGTACAACGAACCGACGCGGCGCTACCGGGCCGTCCCCCCGGAAGAGCCGGACGAACCGGCGGGCGTCGAAGCCGGGAAACTGTGGGCCGGCGGATTCGGCACGGCCGTGGTCGCCGCCCTGGCGGCGCTCGTGGGCATCCTGCTGGTGCGGGGCATCCTCGGAATCGGCATCCTCTCCCCCGCCGAGGCCGGGGCCTACGGCGACGCCTCGACCACCACTTACGCGTTCGGCGCCTTCGCGGCCGCCATCCTGGCCACCGGCCTGCTGCACCTGATGCTGCTGCTGTTGCCGCGGCCGATGAGCTTCTTCAACTGGGTCATGGTCCTGGTGACCGTCGTGGCGGTCCTCATCCCGTTCACCGTCGGGGCAGAGCTCCAGTCGCAGATCGCGACGGGCGCGATCAACCTGGTCATCGGGCTCTGCATCACGAGCCTGCTGGGTTCCATCGGCTCCATCGCCACCCGCCCGCCAGGGGCCCGAACCCGCCGAGAGTAGGGCTGGCCCTACCGCGAAGACGCCCGCGCACCGGCTGTCACCGCTCCTCCCCGCTCTCTAGATTTGACGCATGCGCAACACACTCCGGCAACTGGGCATCGACACCGCCTACAACCTCTCGTCGTTCCCGATCGTCTTGTCGGCCTTCATCGTCGGCCTCATCGGCCTCGCCCTCGGCGTCGGCACCGCCGTCATCTGGGTCGGCGTGCCGATCATGGCCGCGACCCTGCTCGCCATGCGAGGGCTCGCCGCCGCCGGCCGTGCCCAGATCCCCGGCGTCATCCGCCGCGAGATCACGAAACCCAGATACAAGCGGGCGAAGGCCGGCAGCTCGGTGCTGCGCCGCTTCCTGACCGCGCTCACCGACGGCCAGTCCTGGCTGAACCTGCTGTGGGCCGTCGCGGCCCTTCCGATCGCGATCGTCGGCTTCGCGGCCACCATCGTCTGGTGGGCCGTGACCTTGAGCACGGTGGCCTGGCCGCTGTACGGGTGGATCATACGAATCGCCGCGGACGAGGGCGCCGACGGACTCGAATACGCCACCGCATGGCTCGGCTGGGGCGATTCCTACCTCGCCGCGGTACTGCTGACCCTCCTGGCCGGGGCGATCATGGTGTCGACACTGCCGTGGGCGGTGCGCGGTCTCGCCCTGGCACAGGCATGGACCGCCAAAAGCATGCTCACCTCGCTGGGCAGTCTGCACGAGCGCATCGACGAGCTCGCCGAATCCCGCGACGCCGCCACCTCGGCCGAAGCCGACGCGCTGCGGCGCATCGAACGCGACATCCACGACGGGCCGCAACAGCGGCTCGTCAGCCTCGGCATGGAGCTGTCGCGCGTCAGACGCCAGATGGGGGCCGACCCCGAAGCGGCCCGGCGGACCCTGGAGGAGGCGATCGCTCAGACCCGCGACACCATCGACGAACTGCGAGCGCTCTCCCGGGGCATCGCCCCGCCGATCCTGACCGATCGCGGACTGGAAGCGGCGCTGGCGGCCCTCGCGGCGCGATCGACCGTCCCGGTCGACCTGGCGACGGCCGTGCTCGGACGCTACCGCGCAGCAGTGGAGAGCACCGTGTACTTCGTGGTGGCCGAAGCGCTGACGAACGTCGCCAAGCACTCGCAGGCGACACGGGTATCGGTGGCCGTGGACGACTGGGGCGATAGGCTGGTCGTCTCGGTCGGGGACAACGGAATCGGGGGCGCGAGCGTCGCGAAGGGGCACGGACTCGCGGGCCTGACCGACCGCATCAAAGCCGTCGAGGGCGAGTGGACCATCGACTCTCCCGAAGGTGGCCCGACAGTGATCGTCGCGGAGGTTCCATGCACATGAACGGCGTCTGCACCCGACCGGAGCGCGGGCGGGCCGACCAGTGCGCATAGTGGTGGCCGATGACGCGGTGCTGATCCGGTCGGGACTGGTGAAGCTCTTGGAGGAGTTCGAGTGCGAGGTGGTCGCCGCGGTCGGCGACGGCGACGCGCTCGTGGCGGCCGTGGCCGAACACCGGCCGGACGTATCGGTGGTGGACGTGCGGATGCCGCCGTCCTTCACCGACGAGGGGCTGCGCGCCGCGACCAGGGCGAGGGAGCTCGCGCCGGGGGCGCCGATGCTCATCCTCTCCCAGTACGTCGAAGTGTCCTACGCCGATGACCTCCTGGCCGATGCGCGCGGCGCGGTCGGATATCTCCTCAAGGACCGGGTCATCGACGTCGATGATTTCATGGAGTCACTGCGCCGCGTCGCCGCGGGCGGGACGGTATTCGATCCCGAAGTGGTCTCGCAGCTGATGGTGCGCAGGCGCAACGACGATCCCGTGGCGACCTTGACCCCGCGCGAGCGCGAGGTGATGGAACTGATGGCCGAGGGGCGCTCGAACCGCGCGATCGGCAAGAAGCTGTTCGTCTCCGACGGCGCGGTGGAGAAGCACATCCGCAATATCTTCACCAAGCTCGGGCTGCGCAGCGAAGACGGCGACCACCACCGCAGAGTGAAGGCGGTCCTGACGTACCTACAGTCCTGACCGTCCCGGCCGGGGCCGCGCCGCCTCCGGCGGACATCAGGCCAAAGTCAGGAAGCCGCGTTCGATGAGACGGCGGAGGACGGGATGGAGCTGGGCGTACAGCATCGCCGCCTCGGCCCCGTGGGCGTCGGCGAGCAACTGGATTTGGAGTCGGACCGGCGCCGTGCCGTTGCAGGCGCCGAGGAACTTCACGAGCAGCGGATCGATCGCTTCGGCGTAGCGCATGCCGTGCCGCTGCCGAAGCCACTGCGCGTCGACCTCCCAGCCCTCGCCGCCGAGCTCGGCGGACTGCTGGAGCGAGACGCCGTCGGCGAGCCTCAAAGAAGCCCCCCACAGCGTCTCGGGTGAGAGATCGGCCTCGCGGACGGCGAATCGGTCCTCGACGCGGTCCGCCCACGGCGTCTCGACCGCGTGCCTGACCGCTTCGCAGACGACCTCGCTCGCCCCTTCGGTGCTGCGGACGCCGATGAAACCGAAACCGATCCCTTCGACCTCGTGCTCGTCGAACCAGTCGAGCCAGGCGGCGGCCTGGTCGGCGTCGCCCTCCTCGCCCGAGTCCCGCTGCCAGGTCCGCACGTAGTCCAGCGGATCGAGCACCTCGCGTTCCACCGCCCATACGTTCACGCCCGACTCGGGGAACCACCCGGCGACCCGCTCGCTCCACTCTTGACCGCGGAGGTGCAGCCAGTTCGCCAGAAAGCGCATGGTCCCGCCCGGGCTGAGCAGCTCCGTCGCGGCGGCGGCCAATTCGGCTGCCACGCCGTCGGCCTCCCTGCCGCCGTCCCTGTACGTCCATCCGCTCCCCGGCGTCGCGATGACGAACGGCGGATTGGCGACGACCAGATCGAAGCGGCGTCCGGCCACCGGTTCCAGCAGGTCCCCCCGCAGCAGTTCGAGTTCGACGCCGTTGATCTCGGCGTTCAACGCCGCGAAGGCCAAGGCCCGTTCGCTCAGGTCCGTGGCGGTCACGGCCTGGGCGTGGCCGGCCAGCGCCAGCGCCTGGACGCCGCAGCCGGTGCCCAGGTCGAGGGCGGTGTGCACCTCGGAGCGTGGTGTGGCGTCGAGCAGCAGTTCGGAGGCGCCGCCGATGCCCAGGACGTGGTCGCGGGCGCGCCCGCCGGTGGTGTTCGGGCGCTGATCGGAGAAGACGGCGAGGTCACCGGTGCTCTGCAGCCCCCACCCGGCGGCGACGCCGTCTCCTGAGCGGACCAGCAGGCCGCATGCCAGGGCTTCGTCGAGGCCGAACGGCGCGAGCGCGGTGGCGGCGGCCCGTTCGCCGACGGCGACGCCGACGGTGAACAGCCTGGTCCACACACCGAACGGGTCGTCGCCGCAGGCGGCCAGGAGGCCGCGGTAGTCGCCGCGCTCGGCGGCGGCAGCGGCGTCCCGGCCGTAGACGGCCGACAGCGCGGCCCGGTGATAGCCCGACTCGCGTCGGGCCTCGCCGAGCCGCGCCGCGGCTTCGGGCTGGAGCAGTCGCACCTAGTTCTCGAAACGGACTAGACGCGCGGCTTCTCGCGCATCTCGAAGGCTTCGATGACGTCGCCCTCTTCGATGTTGTTGTAGTTCTTCAAGGTGATACCGCACTCGTAGCCCTCGCGGACCTCGGTGGCGTCGTCCTTGAAACGGCGCAGCGATTCGATCGCCGTCTCGGCGACGACGCTGCCGTCCCTGACCAGGCGCGCCTTCGCGTTGCGCTTGACCGAGCCCTTGGTGACCAGACAGCCCGCGATGTTGCCGAACTTGGAGGAACGGAACACCTCGCGGATCTCGGCCGAGCCGAGCTCCACTTCTTCGTACTCGGGCTTGAGCATCCCCTTGAGCGCGGTCTCGATCTCTTCGATCGCCTGGTAGATGACCGTGTAGTAGCGGATGTCGACGTTCTCGCGCTCGGCCATGTCCTTGACGCGGCCCTCGGAACGGACGTTGAAGGCGATGATCGTCGCCGACTCCTCGTCGCCGGCGGCGGCGAGGTTGACGTCGTTCTCGGTGACCGGGCCGACACCGCGGTGGATGACCCGCAGCTGTACCTCTTCGGGGACCTCCAGTCCGACCAGGGCCTCTTCGAGGGCCTCGACCGAACCGGCGCCGTCGCCCTTGATGATGAGCGAGAGCGTGGTCCGCTCGCCTTCGGCGATGCGGTCCATGAGGTTCTCGAGCGTGGTGCGCGAGGCGCGTGCCGCCTGCTGGGCGGCCCGGCGCCGGGCCTGACGCTGCTCGGCGATCTGACGGACCGTGCGGTCGTCATCGGCCGAGAGGAACACGTCCCCGGCCATCGGCACCGATGCCAGACCCTGGACCTGCACCGGGTACGACGGCGGCGCCTCGTTGACGCGGTTGCCATCGGCGTCCAGCATCGCTCGGACGCGACCGTAGGCGCCGCCGGCGACGATGGAGTCGCCGACGCGCAGCGTGCCCTTCTGGACCAGGACGCTGGCGACGGGGCCGCGGCCCTTGTCGAGGTGCGCCTCGATCGCGATGCCCTGAGCGTTCCCGCCCACCGGCGCCTCCAGTTCGAGGGCGGCGTCGGTCGTCAACAGCACGGCTTCGAGCAGCTCCGGAATGCCGAGGCGCGGCTTGGCGGCCACGTTCACGAACATGGTGTCGCCGCCGTACTCTTCGGCGACCAGCCCGTATTCGGTCAGCTGCTGGCGGACCTTGTCCGGGTTGGCCTCGGGCAGGTCGGTCTTGTTGACCGCGACCACGACCGGCGCGTTCGCGGCCTTCGCGTGGTTGAGGGCCTCGACCGTCTGCGGCATGACACCGTCGTTGGCCGCGACCACGAGCACCACGATGTCCGTGACGTTCGCGCCTCGGGCTCGCATGGCGGTGAACGCCTCGTGGCCCGGGGTGTCGATGAAGGTGATCGCGCGGTCTTCACCCTCGTGGTCGACGTGCACCTGGTAAGCACCGATGTGCTGCGTGATGCCGCCGGCCTCGCCCGCGACCACGTTCGACCGCCGGATGGCGTCGAGCAGCTTCGTCTTACCGTGGTCGACGTGGCCCATGACGGTCACGACCGGCGGACGCGGCAGCGCCTTGGACTCGCCGGCCTCGTCGAGGTCGATGCCGAACTGCGCGAGCAGCTCCTTGTCCTCTTCCTCGGGGCTGACGACCTTGATGTCCCAGTCCAGGTGCGCACCGAGCAGCTCAAGCGTCTCGTCGGGCACCGACTGGGTCGCGGTCACCATCTCGCCCAGACCGAACAGCTCTTGGACGAGCGTGCCCGGCAGGGCGCCGATCTTGTCGGCGAAGTCCGACAGCGACGCGCCGCGCGGCAGGCGGATGGTCTCGCCGTTGCCTCGGGGCGCGCCCGACTGCATCTTCGGAGCCGAGAGATTATCGAACTCTTGGCGACGCTGACGACGCGACTTGCGGCTCTTGCCTCGCGGGCCGCCGCGACCGAACGCGCCGGCCGCACCGCCGCCTCGGGCCTTGCCGCCGCGGCCGCCGCCCCCACGGTAAGGGGCCGGCGCGGTCTGCGGACCGGCACCGCCGGCGCCGCCGCCGAAGGTGCCGCGGTAGTTGCCGCCGCCACCGGGACGACCGCCGCCACCGGGACGGCCGCCACCGCGACCGCCTCCACGACCGCCGCCTCGGCCGCCGTCACGTCCACCACCGCCGCCGGCGGGCCGGGACGGCATCATGCCGGGGTTGGGACGCGGGGGCATCATGCGCGGGCTGGGACGCGGGCCGCCGGGGCGGTCGCCGCCTTCGGCCGCGGGGCGCGGTTTGGCTCCCGCGCCGCCCGGGGTGATGCCGAACGGGTTATTGCCGCCGGGCTTGGGCCCGGGCCTCGGACCGCCGGGCTTGGGCGCGCCGTCGGGGCGCGCGGCGGGCTTGGGGCCGGGCTTGGGGACCGCCGACTGGGCGGCCCGCTTCGCGGCCTCTTCCTGCTGCCGCTTGAGCAGCTCCTCGGCACGCTTCTGCTCGGCGGCCACCTCGATCTCTCGGGCGCTCGCGGGCTTCGGCTCGTTGATCTTCGGCGCGCTCGGAACCGGCCCGGGCTTGGGGCCGGCCGCACGCTTCTTGGCGGGCGCCTTCTTGGCGGCCTTGACGTCGGTCTTGGCCTGGGCGACCTTGGCGGGGCTGGGCACCGCCGGACGCGGCTTGGGGGCCGCTTTCGCCGTCTCCTTCGCCGGTTCGGCCGATCCGGCCTCCGGCGCCGCCGAAGCGCCCTTCCCGTCGGCGTACTGCTGGCGCAGTCGACGCGCCACCGGCGCCTCGACCGTGCTCGACGCTGACTTCACGAACTCGCCCATGTCGCTGAGTTTCGCGAGCACTTCCTTGCTCGTCGTCCCCAGCTCCTTCGCGAGTTCATGTACGCGGGGCTTACCTGCCACTGCTCTCCTCACTTCGAGGTCGCACGGGCAGCGCCCGCCGACCTCATCTCTCCACTAGCAACCAGTTCATCGGAGGAACTTCATCGCGTGGTCTTCATTCGGTCTCTACCTGCTTCGTGTGCGGGAGCCGATCGCTCGATCGACTCCGACTCGACATGGGCTCGCACCGCCGAGGCGTCCGCCGGCCCCTCTATTTTGAGGGACCGCTGGAATGCACGCCTGCGAACTGCCTGGTCAAGGCAGTTCAAATCGTGGTGCACATGGGCTCCGCGACCGCTGAGACGGCGCTTCGGGTCCGGAATCAGGCGACTCACGGAACCCGCGGAGCGGTGAACGACGACGCGCAGCAGCTCAGGAGCCGCGGCGCGCTCCCGGCATCCCACACAAGTGCGGATTGCGGGGGCGTTGCGTTGCGATCCGCCATTCAGTCTACCTCCCAGACTAGCGACCGCCACCGGCCGGGCCCGCCTCCTCCTTGGCTCCACCGGCCACGTGCGCATCCGATTTGATGTCGATGCGCCATCCGGTCAGGCGCGCGGCGAGCCGTGCGTTCTGGCCTTCGCGGCCGATCGCCAAAGACAGCTGGTAGTCGGGCACGACGACCTCGGTCGAGCGGGTGGCCTCGTCGACCACGCGCACAGAAAGCGTTTTCGCAGGCGAGAGGGCATTGGCCACGAACTTGGCGGGATCGGCGTCCCAGTCGACGATGTCGATCTTCTCGCCGCCCAGTTCGCTCATGACCGCGCGGACGCGCGAGCCCATGGGGCCGATGCAGGCGCCCTTGGCATTGACGTCCTTGGTTGTGGCGCGGACCGCGATCTTGGAACGGTGACCGGCCTCACGGGCGATGGCCGGGATCTCCACGGCGCCCTCGTCGATCTCCGGCACTTCGAAGGCGAACAGCTTCTTGACCAGCGCGGGGTGAGTGCGAGACAGCGTCACCTGGGGGCCTCGGGCGGTCCGGTTCACCTGAATGACGATGGCCCGGATCCGCTTGCCGTGGTCGTACGATTCGCCCGGCACCTGCTCGTTGAGCGGCAGGGTCGCCTCGATCTTGCCGAGGTCGACGGTGATGATGCCCCGCTCGTTGCGCTCCCCGTGGGCCTGGACGACACCGGTGACGATGTCGCCCTCTTTGCCGGAGTACTCGCCGTAGTTCACCTCGTCCGCGGCCTCGCGCAGCCGCTGGAGGATGACCTGCTTGGCGGTCTGGGCCGCGATGCGGCCGAAGCCCTCAGGGGTGTCGTCCCGCTCCGATACGACCTCGCCCTCGTCGTTCAGCACCGGCGCGAAGACGGTGGCGTCGCCCGACTCCCGATCGACGACCACCCGGGCGCGGTCATCGGCGCCGGGAGTGTGCTTATAGGCGGTCAGCAGCGCCGATTCGATCGCGCCGAGGATTGTCTCGAAAGGGATGTCGCGCTCGTGTTCCAATGACCGCAGCGCAGCCAGGTCGATATGCACCCGTTCTCCTTAAAGTCTTGAGTTGTCCTCGCCAGAGCCGTCAGGCGTGCGAGCCCCGCATCGTCGGATGCCTACCTGAGCTCGATCTGCACCTTGCCGGACCCCAGTTCGGCATAGGTAGCCGAACGGCTCTCGCCGTCGACCTCTAGTTCAATCCCCCGCTCGCTGGCGGCCGCGACTCGCCCGGTCACGGGCTCCCCCCCGATGTGCACGGCCACCAATCGCCCAATGTTACGCCGCCAGTGCCGAGGCTCGGTAAGCGGACGGTCCACGCCTGGAGAGGACACTTCCAGGGTATAGGCGGCGTCGGCGAACGGGCCGCCCGTGCCGTCGGCCGAATCCAGCGCTTTCGATATCGCTTTCGAGACGACCGCGACGTCGTCGAGGCTCACGCCGTCATCGGAGTCGACCAGGACCCGCACCAACAGCCGCCGGCCGGCCTTGGTGACGGTCAAGCCCTCCAGGTCGAATCCGACCTTCGCCACGGCGGGGGCGACGATCGCCTCTACCTCGGCTTGCTGCTTCGATGCCATCGGCTCTCCTTCTCCCACTTATTTCGCCGAGATTAACCGCCCCGCGACAGAAACGAAAGTATGCCTGCGAAACTGGGGGGGTGTTCACGACCCGACGCGGACTCCTCATCGGTGCGGCGGCTCTCGCAGCGGCCGGATGCACCGAGACGTCAGCTAAAATCATCGAATCCGACGACGACCTGACCGCAGCATTGCGGCGGGCCCGTACCCTCGCGCAGGCCGCCGATTCCCTCGGCTACCCCGACATCGCCGAGGACCACCTCACCCATGCCGCGACCCTGGAGCGGCTGCTCCTGCCCAGCACGGTCGGCGAAGAGTCCGGAGCCGAGCAGTCCATAGCCGACGCGGCGGCGCTGGCCGAGGCCGAGGCCGAGGCGAGCGGCGAGGCCCGCGAATCCTGCTTGACGACCACCGGCGACTACGCGGTGCTGTTCGGCGAGATCGCCGCCAGCCGCGCTGCTCACGCGGCGGTGATCGCGTGACCGTGGTCGACACCGGGCTCGCCGGCGAATACGCCGCGATCTATGCCTACGGGGCCGTGGCCGTGCACCTGAGCGGCGCTCCGCGAGATCTGGCCGAGGCACTTGAGGCCGAGCATCGCGAGCGCCGTGACGCGCTGTTGGACTTCTACGACGAGCACGGTTTGGAGGCGGTCCATGCCGAGGCCGCCTACGACATCGAACCGATCGGGGACGCCGCGACGGCCCAGGCGCTGCTGCTCGACGTCGAGGAGCGGCTGACCACCACGTGGCGCGCGGGCGTGGCCTCAGAGGACCCCGCCGAGCGGGAGATCTGCTTGAACATGTTCATGGCCAGCGCGACGGCCCTGGCACGCTGGCGGGTCGTCCTCGGCGAACCGACGGCCGTCCCCTGGCCGGGCAGGCCGAGCGAGTGAGGGGCGGTTTCGGAAGGCCGCTCACACGTGAGGTCCGGCGGGGCGGCGTCCGTCGGCCGCCGTCCGCGCCGGGAGACCGGCGGGGCGAAACCGCCGCTTCCTGAACTACGCGATGGCCGCGCCGGGGCACCCGGTCGGCGGTGGCCTCCCACCGAACGATCGACAGCATACTGGATATGCGATACTCGGTATCTCCTACAACTATGTGAGGTGCAAATGAGCGTCAAACACAGTCTGCTCGCACTGCTCGAACGCGGGCCCGCCTACGGCTACCAACTTCGAGCCGCCTTCGAAGGGGCGACCGGTTCCACCTGGCCGCTCAACATCGGTCAGGTCTACACCACCCTCTCCCGCCTCGAACGCGATGAAATGGTCGAGGCGCTCCCCGAGAACGATTCCGGGCAGCGCCCCTACCGCATCACCGAATCGGGCAGGCGTCACCTCGCCGGCTGGTTCGCCTCGCCGATCAGAGCCGCCGACCGCCCCCGCGACGAGCTGACGATCAAACTCGCGCTGGCCGTCACCACGCCCGGCGTCGACGTCGCCGACGTCATCCAGCGCCAGCGGGCCGCGACCCTGCGGACCCTCCAGGAGTACACCAGGCTCAAAGCCGACGACGAACGACCCGACCTGGCCTGGAAACTCGTGCTGGAATCGATGATCTTCAAGGCCGAAGCCGAGGTCCGCTGGCTCGACCACACCGAAGCGATCGTCGCACGCGCTGGCCTGCCCGCGGTCCCCCCTTTCGAACCCTACGACGACGGCGCTGAGCCGTCCGCCGCACCGTTCGCCACCCCCTCCGTCCCCATCGAAGAGAAGCGGTAGACGACCACCATGACCGTTCTGCAAATGCAGGGTGTGAACCGTGTCCACGGTGAAGGCGATAACGCCGTCCACGCCCTCGTCAACGCCGACCTGTCCGTCGAGGCCGGGGAACTGGTGGCCATCATGGGCCCTTCGGGCTCGGGCAAATCCACCCTGCTCAACCTCGCAGGCGGCCTCGATGCCCCCACCGGCGGCGACGTGATCGTCGAAGGCACCGTGCTCGCGACGCTCTCGAAGAAGCGACTGGCGGCCCTGCGCCGCCGCCACATCGGCTATGTCTTCCAGGACTACAACCTCGTGCCGAGCCTGACCATCGCCGAGAACGCCGCGCTGCCGCTCGAACTCGACGGCATGAGCGTCGCCAAGGCCCGCCGCATCGCGCTGGCCTCCCTCGAAGAGGTCGGCCTCGACGCGAAGCTCGCCGACCGCTTCCCCGACGAGGTCTCCGGCGGCCAGGCGCAGCGCACCGCCATCGCCCGAGCCCTGATCGGCGAACGCCGCCTGGTGCTGGCCGACGAGCCCACCGGCGCGCTCGATTCGGCCACCGGCGAGGACGTCCTCAAGCTCCTGCGCAGGCGCTGCGACGAGGGCGCCGCCGGGCTCCTGGTCACGCACGACGCCCGCCACGCAGGCTGGGCCGACCGCGTCGTGTTCCTGCGCGACGGGCGGATCGTGGACTCGTCCGCACCGCTCGACGAGCCGGAATCCCTGCTCGAAAGGGCCGAGTGATGTTCTCCCGACTCAGACTCGCCTTCCGCATCGCGCGCCGCGAAGCGCTGCGGTACAAGGGCCGCTCGGCACTGTCGATCGCCCTGTTGGGCATCCCGCTGCTGGGCGTCTCCCTCGCGGCGACCGCCTACGACACCATGGTGCTCTCCGATGTCGAGACCACCGAGCAGCGGATCGGCGAGGCCGACGCCTTCGTCCGCTTCGACAACGAAGGCGTCCCGATCGTCCAGCACACCTGGCACGACAGGTGGCCCTGGACCGAACCGGCCGGCCCGGGCGGGGAATGGCAGGGGGAGGAGGTCCCCGAGTCCGAGGTGCTGGCCGCGCTGCCTTCGGGCAGCACGATCGCCCCGTACAGCGTCGATGGGGTCGGCTCCGGAATCCGCGTCGAGACCCCCGACGGGATCGGCGGCATCCAGGCCGCCGGATACGACCTCTCGGACCCGATGTACGAGTCCGCGGGCCTGGAGTACCTGGAAGGCGAGGCGCCCCGCGGCGAGCAGATCGTGATCTCGAAGGCCGCCGCCGACCATCTCGACGTCGGCGTCGGCGACACGATCACCACCGTCGACGACCCGGCCGAATACGAGGTCTCCGGCATCGTCGAGCTCCCATGGGCGCTCAATGAGCGCTACGCCGTGGGCGCGGTCTTCGAGCAGGGGGCGGGGGGATGGCTGGTCGACACCCCCGAAACGTTCACCTACGAGGATGCCTTGGCCCTCAACGAGCTCGGTATGTCCGTCTGGTCCACGCCGCTGGCCGCCGATCCGCCGAGCGAACCCCCGGTCAATATCAGCATGGGCGACTCGTTCGCGATGATGATCTACGGCCTGATCGTGACCGTCATCGTCGTCGAGGTGGTGCTGCTGGCGGGACCGGCCTTCGCCATCAGCGCCCGCCGCCGGTCTCGCGAATTCGCGCTCATGAGCGCGGCGGGGGCCGCTCCGCATCACGTGCGGAACACGGTCCTGGCCGGAGGGCTCCTGTTCGGTGTCATCGCGGCGGTCATAGCCGTCACCGTCGGCATCCTGGCGGTCTGGGCCGCCATCCCGCTGATGGAGGGCCTGTTCGGGCACCGCAGTAGCGGCTTGCAGGTCATGCCGGTGATGCAGGCGTCCATGGCCGGTTTCGCGATCGCCACGGGGCTGCTCTCGGCACTGGCGGCAGCGATCAGCGCCTCCCGCATCAACGTGGTGGCGGCTCTGGCCGGGCGCACGCCGCAGCGGCGGACCGGGAAACGCTGGCCGATCATCGGCCTGGTCACAGTGGCCGGAAGCATGGCCGCCGGGTTCACGGGCGTCACACTCTGGAGCATGCCGCTGATGGCCGCCGCCGTCATCGGCCTCCAGTTGGGTCTGGTGGCCTGCACGCCGATGCTGGTGTCGCTGGTGGCCAAGTTGGGGCGGCGGTTGCCGCTGGCACCGCGCATGGCATTGCGCGAAGCCGGGAGGAACCGGGGGTCGACCTCACCGGCGATCGCGGCGATCATGGGCGTCGTGGCCGCGGGGGTGGCCATGTCCTTGACGGTCACCGCCGACAACCTCCGCCATCAGGCCAATAACGTGCACGAGCTGCCGCAGGGGGCTCTGTCGCTCCGGATCGGCAGTCCCGAATCCGTCGAGGACACCACTGATTTCGACCAAGCATATGAAAAAGCGGCACAATCACTGTCGCGCCACCTCGACGACCTCGAAACACGTCCGGTCACCGTCTTCAGTTCGCCCTCCTGCGGCGATTGGACGGACGGCGCGCCACCGGAGGGCTGCCTGCTCTCCTACGAGCTGGTCCGGCCCGAAGAGCACCGGTGCTCGTACTGGTCGATGGACCGAGAAGGCGAGGAGGCCGAAGCGGCCGCCGTCGAAGCGGCCAGAGGAGACCCCCGCTGCGACGAGACGCCTCATACGTTCGGCGCGTATTCGGACACGCCGGGATCGACCGATCCGGTGGTGACGGCCGCATACTCCGAACTGGATGGCGGAGCGCTCGACGAGGCGGTGGCGCTACTGGAGTCCGGCGGCATCCTGATCTCGGACGAATGGGCCCTCACCGAGGAGGGCACCGCCCTGATCAGGCTCAACTATGCGACCGAGGAGCAGGAGGGGTCGAGGCAGGAGACCCGCGAACTGCCGGCCATGGTGGTCGACGAGGGCCTGCTCGGTTTCAACCAGATGTTCTTGGGCCCCGCGGCCGCCGCGGAACTGGGACTGGAGGAGTCACAGTTGAGCCGACTCTATCTGCTGGAATCCTCCACCGAGGCCACCGGCGCGGTGCAGGAGGCCATCGCGGCCGAATTCGAGCAGGCCGGGGGCGGCGATTACTGGGTGAGCTTCGAAGTCACCGACTACACCAATCCGTTCAGCTTCTACGTCATGCTGGTCATCGCGATACTGTGCGGCGTGATCGCGCTGGGCGCGACGGCCGTCTCGACCGGCCTGATCATCGCCGAGTCCAAGGGCGACATGACCACGCTCGGGGCCGTCGGTGCCGAACCGAAGGTGCGCAAACGATTCGCCATGTGGCAGACGGTCGTGATCGCCTGGCTCGGGGCCGGGCTCGGCACCGTCGCCGGACTGGTCGGATACGCCCTGATCCGCGAGGCGATGAACCGGAACCTCAAGCACGTCTATCCATTCAAGGTGCTGTACGGCTGGGAGCTGCCGTGGGTGAACTTCGGGGTCTCGCTGCTTGCGGTGCCGCTGATCGCGGCAATCGGAGCGCTCGTCTTCACCAGGGGCAGGCTGCCCTCGGAGCGGCGGGTGACCTGAGCGGCTGAGCCGAAGCGGCGCCCGGGGAAGAGGCCGGCCTCTTCCCCGGGCGCCGCTTTGTTCGGCTTATGCGGTGTGCGCGGTCTACGCCTGCCCGGCCGGGGTGCCGGCGGCCGGGATGCCGCCCGAGGGCATGGTCAGGATCTCCGCTCCGTCGTCGGTG
>JAJYSW010000329.1 GCA_021793335.1 Actinomycetes bacterium | reverse complement strand
CGGCATTCACAATCACGATGAGTACCTCGCTCAGGTCACGGTGCTCTTCGACTTCGCGATCATCGCGATCCAGTTGCTGCTCGGACTCGCCATAGTCGTCGCAGTCATCGGCGTGGTCAACACGCTGGTCCTGTCGGTCCTCGAACGCACCAGAGAACTCGGCATGCTCCGGGCGATCGGCATGACCAAGGGCCAGACGATCCGGATGGTCACCGCCGAGAGCGTCACGATCGCCGTGTTCGGCGCTTTGCTGGGCATCGGCGTCGGCCTGGGTCTGGGCTGGGCGCTTCAGCAGGCGCTGCGCGATGAGGGCGTCGAGGTCTTCGCCGTCCCGACCGAGATGATCATCGGGTACCTCGCCGCCGCGGTGCTCGTGGGGCTGCTGGCGGCCATCGCCCCGGCGGCGCGAGCCGCCAAGGTCGACATCTTGGGTGCGGTCGCCTACGAATAGGGAGACCGGCGATCAGGCGGGGCGGACCGCTCGGTCCGCCCCGCCTCGCCATGTCAGCGTCTAGCCCTGGCCGACCGCGGCGACGCGAGCCGTTCCATGTCCTCCAGTTCGATGTTCTTCGTCTCGGGAACCGCCCTGACCACAAAGAAGAACGACATCAGCGAGAACAGCGCGTAGAGCCCGTACGCCAACCCCAGGCCGACCTCGGAAAGCTGGGGGAAGGTGGTCGTGATGAGCCAGTTCGAGAGCCACTGCGCGGCCGCCGCCACACCCAAGGCGGTGGCCCGGATGCGGTTGGGGAACATCTCTCCCAGCAGCACCCATACCACCGGGCCCCAAGTGAAGGCGAAGCCGAAGACGTACAGGTTCGCCGCGATGAGCGCCAAAACGCCCGAGGCATCTCCCAGGAGCGGGTTGCCTTCGACGTCGCGCGGGGCGATGGCGAAGATGATCGCCATCGTCGCGAGGGTCACGAACATGAGCGCCGAACCCGCGAGCAGCAGTTTCTTGCGGCCGACCCGGTCGATCAGCATAATGGCCAGGACCGTGCCGACGATGTTGACACCGGAGTTGAGGATGCTGGTGGCAAAGGCGTCGCTCTCGCTGAAGCCGACCGAGTTCCACAGCACCGTCGAGTAGTAGAAGATGACGTTGATACCGACGAACTGCTGGAACATCGACAGCAGGATGCCGATCCACACGATCGGCAGGAGACCGAGCCTCGGTCCGCGCACATCGGAGATCCGGATGGGCTTATCGGACTTGATGGACTCCTCGATCTCGTCGACGCGGTGGTCGACGTCCCCGCCGACGTACTTCCGCAAGACCTCCTTGGCCTTCTCGAACCGTTGCTTGGCGACGAGGTACCGCGGGGATTCGGGGATCTGGAGCGCGACCATGAAGTAGACGAACGCCGGGATCGCCTCGGCGGCGAACATCCACCGCCACGCGGTGCCGCCCCACGGGGCCGTTCCGCTCGCGCCGCCCGACAGCTCTTGGATGAAGTAGTTGACCACCAGCGAGCCGAAGATGCCGAGCACGATCGCGAACTGCTGCAACGATCCGAGCCGGCCGCGCAGCTGAGCCGGGGCCATTTCGGCGATATAGGCGGGCGCGATGACGCTCGCCGCGCCGACGGCCAGGCCGCCGAGCACGCGCCACGCGGTCAGGTCGAGCGGGCCACCGGACAAGGCGCTGCCGAGCGCGGAGACGAAGAAGAAGACCGCGGCGAGCAACATGACTTTGACCCGGCCCACACGGTTCGCGATGGTGCCCGCGAACCAGGCGCCGACCACGCAGCCGAGAAGCGCCGAGGAGACGACGAAACCGGTCAGGATCGATGAGATCTCGAACTGTTCCTGGATGGCGGACACTGCGCCGTTGATGACGGCGGTGTCGTACCCGAACAGGAACCCGCCGATGGCCGCCGCGACGGAGACGAATATGACGGACCCCGAACCTTTGCCGGCATCGCTGTTCAGCAAAGGCCCCTTGTTCGTTCCCATACCTTCTCCTGTACAGACTGAGAGAAACCGCCGGTGCGGAAATCCTAAGCCCGGATAGCAGTGATACATCATGTAACTACGCAAAAGCGCGTTATAAGGTGAAGGTTGTCCGGAACGCCGTCCGCCAAACGCGGCACGGGCACGGGTTCTCAGCGGTG
The DNA here is from genome assembly GCA_021793335.1 of Actinomycetes bacterium. Lineage (GTDB taxonomy): Bacteria > Actinomycetota > Actinomycetes > Mycobacteriales > Micromonosporaceae > Glycomyces. The sequence goes on along the minus strand of JAJYSW010000329.1, from coordinate 896 downwards.
GTGTTCGTCGATTTCGACGTCAAGGGCCCGCAGGATTCTCGCCACCGCCACGTAGGCGGCGCCGGCGACCGTGAGCTCGGTCTGCTCGGCGGGGCTGAAGTGTGCGGCGAGCGCTTCATCGTCTCGCTCGATTCCTGCACCGAGGTGCTCGGCGTACCCGAGCACCGCTCGCTCGACGGCATCGAAGCAATCGGCGTCTCGCCACTGTTCAAGCCGGTCCAGTTGCTCTTGACTCACACCGGCGGCCAAGGCCATCGGCAGGTGGTGGGCGAGTTCATACGCCGAGTGTTCGAGTTGGGCGATCCTGCATATCAGCAGCTCCCTGAGTGCGCGAGGCACTGCAGACTCGAAACGGACCGCATGGATGAGATCCAGCAGCGGCGAGAGCATCTCGGGGGCGTGCGCGAGCGCTCGATGCAAGTTGATCGGTTCGCGTTCGACTTCCCGCAGTCGCCGCAGCGCTGAATCGGGCAACGGGACGGACGGAAGACGGGCGATCGGACCAGTGTGCACTAGTGTGACCTGCCTAACTTGTGATGCGCGTTACGAGCTATGCATCGATGTGCGACAATGGTCGCAAGGGTAAACCAACCACCGAGCCTGCAATGGAGGAGGCCAAGTGAGCACATTCTTCAGTGTCACCGGAGCTGTCGGAATCGCAATCCTGCTCGTCAGCGTATCGCTGATCGCATTTTTGGTGGCAGGTGCCGTCTTCGGCATCGGCGCTGGTATCTACAAGCTTCGCGAGTCCCTCACCTGACCCGGAACGGTCCCTGATCCTCTAGAGGATGGTCGTTCGTGTTGGGGTGGGGAAGAGCCCCTACCACCACAACCGCAACCGACCACCCACCCGCCTGAAGCGACCCACCACCCCCGACCACCGAAACACAAACACC
>JAJYSW010000046.1 GCA_021793335.1 Actinomycetes bacterium | reverse complement strand
GCGCCCTCAGCCTCACCGCCGCCGCAGTATCCCTCCCCGCCCAAGGTGTGACCTTGGGCACCGACGGGCGGTGTCCCGTGTCCGGGCCCCGCCCCGCCCGACCGCGCATAGCCGTGTCCCGCACCAGGCCCCCCGCCGAAGCCGAAGCGGCCGCCGCCGCGCTCGACGCCGAGCTCATCCCATGGGGCTCGGCCGGAGCGAAGGCCATGGCCGTCGTCATGGGTAAGGTGGACGCCTATGTGCACGCTGGAGGACAGTACGAGTGGGACTCGGCCGCTCCGGTCGCCGTCGCCCTCGCCTCCGGCTGGCACGCCACTCGGATCGACGGCAGCCCCTTGCAGTACAACCGCCCCGATCCGTATCTACCCGACCTGCTGATCTGCCGGCCCGACCTGGCCGAGCCGCTGCTCGCCGCCATCAACGGCACGGACTGACCCCGGCCCGGCTCACAGGAGCGCCGGGCCCCGAACGACGACGAACCGAACCCGCACGGGTTCCTGCTGAGAGGAGTGTCGCGCCGGTGAGCGATTACCGCGTCAGCCATCTCGCCGCGCTGGAGGCGGAGGCGATCTTCATCTTCCGTGAGGTCGCGGCGACCTGTCAGCGCCCAGTGCTGCTCTTCTCGGGCGGCAAGGACTCCATCGTCATGCTCCATCTGGCGCAGAAGGCCTTCGCCCCCGCGCCGATCCCCTTCCCGGTCATGCACGTCGACACCGGACAGAACTTCGACGAGGTCATCGACTTCCGCGACCGCCGAGTCGCTCAGACCGGCGTCCAGCTCCTCGTCGCCTCCGTCCAGGACGCGATCGACCGCGGCCTGGTCACCGAGCCGCCGAACGGCACCCGTAACCGCATCCAGACGCCCGTGCTCCTCGAAGCCGCCGAGAAGTACCAGTTCGACGCGCTCTTCGGCGGCGCGAGGCGCGACGAGGAGAAGGCCCGCGCCAAAGAGCGCATCTTCTCCTTCCGCGACGACTTCGGCCAATGGGACCCCAAACAGCAGCGCCCCGAGCTGTGGAGCCTGTACAACGGCCGGGTCCACCCGGGCGAGCAGATCCGGGTCTTCCCCCTGTCGAACTGGACCGAGCTGGACGTGTGGCGCTACATCGGCGATCAGGGCATCGAGCTGCCGCCGGTGTACTTCGCGGCCGAGCGTGAGGTCGTGGACCGCGGCGGCATGCTGTTCGCGGTCAACCGGTTCATCCGGCCCAAGGACGGCGAAGCGGTCTTCACCGAGAAGATCCGCTACCGCACCGTCGGGGACGCGACGCTGACCGCCGGAGTCCGTTCGGAGGCGACCACCGTCGCCCAGATCATCGCCGAGGTCGCCGCCACACGCATCACCGAGCGCGGCGCCACCCGCGGTGACGACAAGACCTCCGAGGCCGCGATGGAAGACCGGAAACGGGAAGGGTACTTCTGATGACGCAAGCTGCGACCGCCGCGCCCGAGGCGCTGCCCGAAGCATCCGAGCTGCTGCGCTTCGCCACCGCCGGCAGCGTCGACGACGGCAAGTCCACGCTCATCGGACGGCTGCTGTTCGACACCAAGACCCTCTTCGACGACCAATGGGACGCCGTGGAGGCCGTCAGCGCCGGCCGCGGCGACGAGTACACCGACCTGGCGCTGCTCACCGACGGCCTGCGGAGCGAACGCGAGCAGGGCATCACGATCGACGTGGCCTACCGCTACTTCGCCACGCCCGAACGCAAGTTCATCATCGCCGACACGCCCGGCCACATCCAGTACACGCGCAACATGGTCACCGGCGCCTCGACCGCCGACCTCGCGATGATCCTGGTCGACGCCCGCAAGGGCCTGGTCGAGCAGTCCAGGCGCCACGCCTTCCTGTGCTCGCTGCTGCGCGTGCCGCACATGGTCCTGTGCGTCAACAAGATGGACCTGGTCGGCTACGACGAGGAGACCTTCAAACGGATCGAGCAGGAATTCACGGCTTTCGCCACCAAGCTGGAGATCCCCGATCTGATGATCATCCCGATCTCGGCACTCAAGGGCGACAACGTGGTCTCGCGCTCGGAGAACATGCCGTGGTACCAAGGCCCGAGCCTGCTGCACCATCTGGAGAAGGTCCACATCGCCTCGGACCGGAACCTGGTGGACGTGCGCTTCCCGGTCCAGCAGGTCATCCGGCCGCACTCGAACGACAACCACGATTACCGTGGCTACGCAGGGCAGGTCGCCTCGGGCGTCATGAAACCCGGTGACGACGTCATGGTCCTGCCCAGCGGCTTCACCACGAAGATCGCCTCGATCGAGACCGCCGACGGCCAGCTCGCCGAGGCGTTCCCGCCGCTGAGCGTGACCGTGCGACTCGAAGACGAGCTCGACGTCTCGCGCGGGGACATGCTGTGCCGCCCGAACAACCAGCCTCGCGTCACCCAGGACGTCGAGGCGATGGTGTGCTGGATGGACGAGCAGCGACCGCTGCGGCTGCGCGGCAAGTACGCGATCAAGCACACCACGGCCGATGTGCGGGCGATCGTCAAGGACATCCAATACCAACTCGACATCAACACGCTGCACCGCGACGAGAGCGTGGAGGAACTGAAGCTCAACGAGATCGGCCGCGTCACGCTGCGCACCACCAAGCCGCTGCTGTGCGACGACTACCGCCGGAACCGTGCCACCGGAGGGTTCATCATCATCGACGAATCCGACAACCGCACCGTGGGCGCGGGCATCATCGTCTGAGCCCTGCGTCCCGCTCCGCGAGCGATCCCGCCGCCTGAGGCCCGTCCCGCAGACACGTCATCGCCGACCTCGTCGACTTCGGCTGAACCATTGCCGTCGTGTCGGCCGAGGACGGGCACCACTGTCGCGTCTACGAGCGGATCGGCCTGTCCCGGTGAGTGGGGCCGTGGGAGGGGCCGGCCGTCCCACCTACGACCGGCCCCGGTGGACGCCTGCCTGCTCCATCACCCTGATCACTGAGCAGGCGGGCGAGCGGTGTCGGGTGCGACGGCTCAGTGAGGAACGCTGCGAAGGGATGTCCTGGGGGACTTATGACAACGGTTTGCCCTTGCCGCCGCACCCGAGTCCGGTAAGCCCTTGATGGTCTTGCGGGCTTGGAGTTCGATCCAGGCGCACCACTCGTCGCCGTTCCAGGCGCCGTGCCAGTCCGGACCGGAACCGGGATGGTCGGTGAAGGTGCAGACCTGGGACGGGCCGTTGCCGTCGTTGCAGTCGACGCGGAAGGCCCGCGGGGCCGGGGCGGTTTGGAAGACGGTGAAGATCGCCGGGCCGCGCCGGAATTCACCGATGTAGTGGTCTGTTTCGTCAGCCATTGCAGACGCGCACCCGGCCCTTCATCGGCCGGTCGCCATTGTGGAAGACCATGAACGCCTTGGCCTCGAACCACTCGCGCCAACCGGACGAGGCGGTGCGCCACTCAGCGCCCCACGCGGCCTTGAGGTTCTGCGAGTTCATGCCGGTGACGACCAAGACGAGTTCGCGCTGGTTCTCATCGGCATAGACCTGGAAGGAATCCGGGGCGTGCTCGGAGGAAGCGCGAACGCTGAAGGTCCGCGCTCCATCGCTGAAGGACCCTCGTTCCAAACTGTCAGGTTCCCGACTCTCCGGTCGGATGGCCTCGGTCATGTTCTGCTCCCCCTGTGGACATGGAACTTGCACTGCTAGCTGAACACAACGTATCCCCTGGTCAAGGCATGTGAACAGGGAAAGTCTCACTCCTGAAGGACCAGACTGGCGAAAAATTGTCCCGCTGAGAGCCGCTGAAATCGGGACAACAAAACGAGCCGCCAAAAGTGGACTATGTACCGAGCACAACCGTCTGGAACTATGAAAGGGTGAGCACACCATCACTGGCGCAATGGCGCATCAGCGTGATCCTTCGAGGGCTGCGGGAAGACCGAGGCATGTCGATCCGCCAAGCGGCGGACATGCTCGGAACCACCAAAAGCCGCCTTGAACGAATCGAGAAGGCGGGCAATCAGAAAGTCGATCCCGGCGCAGCTGCCGGTTGGGCGTTCAAGTACGGCGCATCCGAACAGGTCATGCTGGAACTCGACGCCTTGGCGATGCGGACCCGTGATGCCAGCGCCAACGGCTGGGAGAACGTCTTCACCACCACACCAAAGTGGTTCAACACCTTCCTTACTTTGGAGAAGGAAGCTATCGCGATCGACTCATACCAAGCTGCTTACATTCACGGTCTGCTCCAAACCCCGGCATACATGGAGGCGGTTGCAGCCGCCAAGCCGTCCTTGACCACCCACGAAATTGCCGAAGCAAACCGCGTCAAGCTCCTCCGGCAGGAATGGGTGTTCGACCGTCCTCCTGGCAAACTCGCTCGGATGCGCTTCGTCCTCGATGAGGCATGCTTCCTTCGTATCAAGAACGCTCCCTACTACAAAGAGCAGGTACACAGACTGCTTGAAGCCGTAAAACTCGCACCGGTCGAGATCTATGTCCTCCCAATGGATCAGGGGTTCCACCCCTCGATGCCGGGGTCATACACCCTGATGTCCTTCGAAGGGCCGTACTCTCCCGAGTTGCTCTATCTTGAGTTGCTCTACGGAGCCCGGTACATCGATGACCGACAAGCCGTTGCGCAACACCGCGAGGTACTCTCAGACACGCTGACCCATGTCGTGCGTGTCGAGGAGTACCTGAGCAATGTTGAGCCGTGAATGGCAGAAATCCAGCCGCAGCCAGACCCAGGGTGAGTGTGTCGAGCTGCGTCAGCGCACCGACGCCGTCCAGGTCCGGGACTCCAAGCTCGGCGATGCCTCGCCGGTCTTCGACCTGGACAGCGAGACTTACGCCTCTCTGATCGAAGACCTCAAACGCCGCTGACGAAGACGAGCCGCTGAGGTCGCCTCATGCCGTTTGGGGCCCGTAGTCGCCCAGGATGACGACCTCAGCAGGTTTCTCGAAGGGTTCCCGGGGTGGGGAGTTCGGGGCGATTGCTTGCTTGCAGTCCTGCGACCCTGACCGCCTCCAGCGACGGCTCGGTCATGGTCTGGAGCCTGAAGGGCTGAGCGGCGCGGTTCGCGGCCCGAGGCAGGACGGGCCGTGAACCGTCATCCCGTGGAGGACTCGTGGGCCTTGCGGACCCGCACCGGCGCCTTGAGGTGCCAGGCGTCCTCCACGAGCTCTTCCAACCGTTCGTACTCGACCCGTTCGAGGTCGATCAGGATCATCCCGTACCCGTCGTAGTGCGGCGTCGTGTAGTACGCCCGATCGCCCGAGGCCAGCAGCGCCGCCTTCTCGCTCGGGTCGCACACGAGCGCCAGGCCGCCCTCCGCCTCGGCGCGCAGCCGCGCGAAGAATCTGCCCTTGACCTTCAAGGACGGGGTCTGCCAGCTCGTGGTCTCCTCGACCTCGGGGTATCGCTTCGCGATCGCGACCACGTCGTCCCATGTCGGCACCCGGAGGCTCCTTTCGTCGACTCCATGATTCCGCGCGCCACCGACGATCCCGCGTCGACGGTGCTGACGAGCCTAACCCGCGGCCGGCCGCCCCCGGGACGCCACGCTCAGGGGTTGATCCACTCCGCGATGTACAGCAGGCTCGCCGCCGAGACGCCCAGCACGGCCAGCGTCACCGCGGCCGCGGCCAGGAGCCGCAGCGGCATCTGCGTCCAGTCGGGCCCGAGCTGGCGGCGAAGCACCGGCATGCCGTCCGGCGCGGCCGCGCCGGACCGACGATCGGCCGCAGGCGCCCGCTCGCCCTCCGGTCGGGACGCGATGCGAGACAGCAGCTGCGTGTCGCCCACCGGGCGCTGGGCCTCGGGGTCTTGAACATGGTCGATCGCAACGGTCAGGCCCCCGACGGTGCCTCGTCTGCCATCGCCCACCCGGGCGAAGCCGCCGGTGTCCCCCTGGGCGAAGCCGCCGGACTCGGAGCCCGCTTCCTCCCGCACCCGCGGCAAGCTCGGATCGGTCACGGCGTCGATCTGCACGGTCCGCAGTTCGTCGGTGCCACGCCTGCCGTCGCCCACCTGCGGCAGCTCGCCCGTCGTCGGGTGCGACGGGTCGCCGTATCTGGGGCCCCACCCGTGGCTCATGCGCGCCCCTACTCCTGGCCGCCGACGGCGGCCAGGATGTTGTCGAGGTGGCCTTCCATGTTCACGATCTCGTTCTGCTGCACGGTGATCATCCGCTTCGCCGCGTCGACGACCACCCGGTCCTCGCCCAGGTCGACCACGGCCTCGGCCATGTCGATCCCGCCGATGTGGTGGGCGATCATCAACTCGGCGAACATGATGTCCGACTCATGCCCGGTGAGCTGTCTGAACTCGGCCATCTGCTCTTCGGTCGCCATGCCCGGCATCAGGCCGCCGGCCTCGGGGCCGTGGACGTGCTCGTCGCCGGCCCACGCCATCGGTTCGCTGCTGCTCAGTCGGACGTCCCACTCGCGCAGCCACGACCGCATCATCCCGATCTCGGAGGCCTGCGCGGTGGCGATGTCGTAGGCCATCGCGCGCATGGCCTCGTCCTCGCCGTTCTGCCACTCGTACATGGCCATCTCGACTGCCTGCTGGTGGTGGGTCTGCATGTCGCGCGCGAAACCGGCCTCGGGGGAGTCATTGCCCGGAGTCGATGTGGCACTTGCCCATCCGACCGCGAAACCCGCTCCCAGCATGAGTGCGGCGGTGATCGCGACGAGCAGCGCGGGGCGCTGCCACAGGCGGCTCATAGGGTCTATTCCTCTCCTTCGGCGGGGGCGTTCTCCATCTCTTCGAGCAGCGCCGCGTATTCCTCTTCGGTCATCTGAGTGTCGCCCGCGCCATCGCCCGCCGCCGTGACGGACACACCGCCGGAACAGGTGGCGTTCATTTCGGCGAGGTTGTCGCCGTTCTGGATGTAGAAGGTCAGGAACTCATCGATCGTGGGGTCGGCGAGGTCGTCGGTCTGGTACTGCACGCCCCACGACTGGAGTGAGACGGGGACGCCCTGACCGGGGTAGGGGCTCATGAGGCTGTAGTCGCGGCCTTCGATCTTCGAGGCCAGGTCGGCGATCTCGTCCTCGTCGACCAGTTCGGGGTCGTAGGTCAGCCACACCGCGCCGTGTTCGAGGGAGTGGACGGCGTGGCCGTCGATGAGCGGCTCGGGGTAGACCACGCCGGTGCAGGTCTGCCACTGGCTCAGGTGGTTGCCGCCGGCCGGCGGGGTGAGCTCGTACTCGGGGATGTCGTTGCTCGGGTCCTCGTCGGCGTCGACGTGGTTCTGCTGCATCACCCACGGGTGTTCGAGGTTGTCGACGGTGACGTCGCCGGCGGATATCGCGTTGGCGGTCTCGCGGTAGTCCGTGTACTCCCCGTAGTAGTTGGTGACGCCGGAGGGAGGAGCGCTGCGGTCCCAGACGACGAACACGGCGGCGGCGACGAGGCCGAGCGCGACCACGCCGACACCGGAGAAGGTGAGGATGAGCCCCCACGGCTTCGGCTGCCGCACTTGGACGGCGCGGCCCTTGCCCTTGCCGCCCGCGTTCTTCGCGGATTTCGAGGAGGTTTGCTTCTTGGATGCCATTTCGCCGGAGAGCCTTATTCGTCGAATGCGGGATGAAAGCGGCGGCGACGCCGGGAAAACCCCGATGAAGCGTGCTCGCGTACGCCACCATACCTTGGGGACCGGGGGCGCACGGATGTGGTGTCTCCCACTATTCGCCTTCGGCGGTTCGATGCGGGAGCTCCCGGTCCTCTTCGGCGTCGTGCCCCTCCGCACCGGTCCCGGAGGACTCCGCTTCGGCGGCGCCGTGGGACACCCCGCCCGAGCAGGTCGCGTGCAACTCGGGGTTGAACGCCTCGTTGAGGATGTAGGCGTCCAGGTAGGCGTCGATGTTCGGGTCCGCCGGGTCCTCGGTCTGATACCGATTGCCCCACGACTGGAGTGAGACGGGGACGCCCTGACCGGGGTAGGGGCTCATGAGGCTGTAGTCGCGGCCTTCGATCTTCTCGGCGAGCGCGGCGACATGAGCAGGGGCGACCAGTTCGGGGTCGTAGGTCAGCCACACCGCGCCGTGTTCGAGGGAGTGGACGGCGTGGCCGTCGATGAGCGGTTCGGAGTAGACACTGCCGGTACAGGTCTGCCACACGCTCAGGTGGTTTCCTCCCGCCGGGGGCGACAGCTCGTAGACGGGCATGGTCCCGTCCCAGTCGCCCACGGCATCGACGTGGTCCTGCTGCACCACCCACGGATGATCGAGGTCCTCGGCGCCGACCTCGCCGTCGTGAACGGCCTCGATCACGCCGGCGTAGTCCCCGTAGCCACCGTAGAAGCTCTCCACGCCTTCGACCGCAGTGGACGACCGCCGCTCGGACCCATCCGGGCCCGCCCCGCCGTCGGAGGAGGGGACGCCGCACCCGGCGGCCAGTGCCACAACGCAGACCACGGCGAGGGATACGGATCGGGAGCGAGTGGTCATCATGGGCTGGGAGCCTTCCAATCGGTGCCGGCACTGCGGTGAGAATACCCGGAGGCGGGCCCCGTTCCCGTGAGCGGCGGCCGGTTCCCGCACGCGGGAACCGGCCCGCAGACGCCCGCTGCGGGCCCCGGCGCGGGCATCGGGCCGCCGTGACCGGCGACACCGGCGTTCGTCCTTCGCAAACGCCGAAGCCCGGCGTCTAGGATTGCAGGGTGACTCCTGAGACTCTCGCAGAGAAAGTGCTGTCCGCCACGCGCGCGGCGTTCGCCGAACTCGGCCTCGACGCCGCCGCCCTGCCCGCCGAAACGACCGTGGAGCGACCCAGGAACCCCGAGCACGGGGACTACGCGTCCACGATCGTTCTCCAGGTGGCCAAGAAGGCCGGCACCGATCCGCGAGCGCTGGCGCAGCGGATCGCGAGCGGTCTCACCGAGGTCGACGGCGTGGCGAAGGTCGACATCGCCGGGCCCGGCTTCCTGAACATCACGCTCGATGCCGCCGCCGCCGGTGAGATCGCCGGCCGGATCGTCGCCGCAGGCACCGCCTACGGCTACAACGAGTCCATGAAGGGCGCCCACGTCAACCTGGAGTTCGTCTCGGCGAACCCGACCGGCCCGGTCCACGCGGGCGGCACCCGCTGGGCGGCCGTGGGCGACGCGCTCGCCCGCGTCATGCGGTCCTCGGGTGCGAAAGTGGGCTCCGAGTACTACTTCAACGATGCCGGAGCCCAGATCGACCGCTTCGCGAACTCGCTGCTGGCCCGCGCCAAGGGCGAGCCGACGCCCGAAGACGGCTACGGCGGCGCTTACGTCGACGAGATCGCCGCCGAGGTCCTCCGGCGCCACCCCGGCGCGCTCGACGCCGCCGATCCCCGGGAAGTCTTCCGGACCGCCGGCGTGGAACTGATGTTCGCCGAGATCAAGGCCACACTCGCCGACTTCGGCACGCACTTCGACGTGTACTTCAACGAGAAGGAGCTCCACGACCGGGGCAAGCTCGACGACGCCGTGGAACGGCTGTCCGAACTCGGCCACATCTTCGAGGCCGACGGCGCCGTCTGGCTGCGCACCACCGCCTTCGGCGACGACAAGGACCGGGTCCTCAAGAAGTCCGACGGCTCGTGGACCTACTTCGCCGCCGACTGCGCCTACTACCTCGACAAGCGCGAGCGCGGTTTCGACAAGCTCGTGCTCATGCTCGGGGCCGATCACCACGGCTACGTCGGCCGGATGCAGGCGATCAGCCAGGCGTTCGGCGACGAGCCCGGCACCCTTGAGATCCTCATCGGGCAAATGGTGAACCTGCTGCGCGACGGCAGGCCGGTGCGGATGTCCAAGCGCGCCGGAACCGTGGTGACGCTGAACGACATCGTCGAGGCCATCGGCGTGGACGCCACCCGCTACGCGCTCACCCGCTATTCCGCGGACTCGTCGATCGATCTCGATATCGACCTGTGGACCAAGCACGGCAACGACAACCCGGTCTACTACGTGCAGTACGCGCACGCCCGCATCGCAGGGGTGCTGCGCAACGCAGGCGACCTCGGAGTCGACTCCGGCGACGCCTACGACGCCTCGCTCCTGTCTCATCCGAAAGAGAAGGAACTGCTCAAGGCCCTCGCCGAGTTCCCCGCGGTGATCGCTTCGGCCGCAGAGCTGCGCGAACCGCACCGGATCGCCCGCTATGCCGAAGACCTCGCAGGGGCCTACCACCGTTTCTACACCGACTGCCGGGTCCTGCCTTACCCCGGCGAGTCGATCTCCGAGACCGGCCGGGCTCGCCTGTGGCTCGTCAGCGCCACTCGGGTCGTCCTCGCCAACGCACTCGGACTGCTCGGCGTCTCGGCCCCGGAGCGAATGTGATGCGAACCCACGAAGCCGGTGCCCTGCACGGCGATTTCGCCTCCCTCCGTCCCTCCTGGCTGTCCGTGCCCGAGGACGTCAATGCACTGCTCCCGCAGCTGTGGGCCGACGGCGTCGCGCGATCCGATGAAGGTGTCCTGCACGTCGGCGGCATCGCGGTCGACACGCTGGCCGAGCAGTTCGGCACCCCGGCCTACATCCTCGACGAGGACGACTTCCGTGCCCGCTGCCGCGCCTGGGCCGAGGCCTTCGCCGGGGCCGACGTCTACTACGCGGCCAAGGCGTTCTGCTCCAAGGCCGTGCTCCGGGCCGCCGTCGAGGAGGGCCTGAACGTCGACGTCTGCACCGCCGGCGAGCTGGCCGTCGCTCTGGCCGCCGGGATCGAACCGGCCCGGCTCGGCCTGCACGGCAACAATAAGTCCCTCGCCGAACTGCGCCAGGCCGTCGAGATCGGACTCGGCCGCATCGTCGTCGACTCGTTCACCGAGATCGAGCGGCTCGACGAGATCGCCGCCGAGTTCGGTGCGCGGCCACAGGTGATGGTCCGCGTCAACGTCGGCGTCGAGGCCCATACCCACGAGTACATCGCCACCGCCCACGAGGACCAGAAATTCGGTTTCTCGCTGGCCGACGGCGACGCCTACGAGGCCGCCCGCCGCGTCATCGGCTCCGAGCACCTCGAACTGGCCGGGCTCCACTCGCATATCGGCTCGCAGATCTTCGACACCGCCGCGTTCGAGGTCTCCGCGGCCCGCGTGGTGCGCCTCCAGGCGAGACTGCGGGAGGATTTCGGCGCGGTCCTGCCCGAGATCGACCTCGGCGGCGGCTTCGGCATGGCCTACACCAGCCAGGACGATCCTCAGCCGCCGACCGACATCGCCGCCGCGCTCGTCAAGATCGTCGAGGCCGAGTGCGCCGTAGCGGGCATCGAGCCGCCGCGCCTGTCGATCGAACCCGGTCGCACCCTCATCGGCCCGGCCGTGTTCACGCTCTACGAGGTGGGCACCGTCAAACCCGTGACGCTCTCGGGAGGTTCCTCGCGCCTGTACGTGTCGGTCGACGGCGGCATGAGCGACAACATCCGCCCGGCGCTGTACGACGCCACCTATTCGGCCACACTCGCCTCACGCGTCTCGCAGGCCGTTCCGGCGCTGGCCCGAGTAGTGGGAAAGCATTGCGAATCCGGCGACATAGTTGTTAAAGATGAATTCCTACCCGCCGATGTCGCTCCGGGCGACCTGCTGGCCGTGCCGGGCACCGGCGCCTACTGCAGGTCCATGGGCTCGAATTACAACCACGTGCCCCGCCCGCCCGTCATCGCGGTCCGCGACGGCGAAGCCCGAGTGATCCTCGCCCGTGAAACGGTCGACGACCTCCTGCGCCTCGACGTCGGCTGAACACACCAGAAAGGGAATCGGCGAATGAAACTCGCGCTACTCGGATGCGGCACCGTCGGCAGTGAAGTCGTGCGCCTCATGCGAACGCGCGGGGAAGAGCTGGCCACCCGAGTGGGGGAACCGGTCGAGATCGCCGGCATCGCCGTGCGGCGCCTGAACCGGGACCGCTCGCACCTGCCGATCGACGACTCGGTGTTCACCACCGACGCGCTCGGCCTCATCAAGCGTGAGGACGTCGACATCGTCGTCGAGGTCGCCGGGGGCATCGAACCGGCCCGCAGCTGGATCACCACCGCCCTCGGCGAAGGCAAGTCCGTGGTCACCGCCAACAAGGCGCTCTTGGCCGAGGACATGCCGGCATTGGCCGCCGCCGCGAAATCCGGCGGCGCCGACCTCTACTACGAGGCCGCCGCCGCCGCCGCGATCCCGCTCATGCGCCCGCTGCGCGAATCGCTCCACGGCGACACGATCAACCGCGTCCTCGGCATCGTCAACGGCACCACCAACTACATCTGCACCCAGATGTCGCAGACCGGAGCCACGTTCGCCGAGGCACTCGCCGAGGCCACCGACCTGGGCTACGCCGAGGCCGATCCGAGCGCCGACATCGACGGTTACGACGCCGCCGCCAAAGCCGCGCTCATCGCCTCCTTGGCCTTCCACACCCACGTGGACCTCGCCGATGTCCACCGCGAAGGCATCACCCGCGTCAGCCCGGCCGACATCGCCTCGGCCGCCGCCGCAGGCCGAGTCGTCAAACCGCTGTGCATCGCCACCCGCGAGGAGGACGGCGTCTCGGTGCGCGTCCACCCGGCGATGATCCCCGCGACGCATCCGCTCGCCAACGTCAACGGCGCCTATAACGCCGTATTCGTCGAGGCCGAATCGGCAGGTCGGCTCATGTTCTACGGTGCGGGAGCCGGGGGGACCGAGACGGCCTCGGCCGTGCTCGGCGATATCGTGGCCGTAGCGCGCAACAAGCGCGGCGGGATCACGGCGTTCCCTCCGGAGGCCGCCTATTCGGACGTGCCGGTGAAACCCATCGGCAAGGCCCGGACCCGCTACCACGTCAGTCTCGACGTCGTCGACGAGCCCGGCGTACTCGCCCGCGTGGCGGCCACCTTCGCCCACCACGGCGTCAGCCTCGCGACCGTCCACCAGTCGGGCCGGGGCGAGGATGCCCAACTCGTCGTGGTGACCCACATCGCCGCTGACCGACAGCTGTCGGACACGGTCGAGGAACTGTCGCAACTGGCACTGGTGCACCAGGTCACCAGCGTCATGCGCGTCGAAGGAGAGTAAGGACGACATGTCCGACAGCGCCATGCGCAGGCCCCCCGCCCGTCCCGGGTGGCGGGGCCTCATCGAAGAATTCCGCGACCGGCTTCCGGTCACCGAGGCCACCCCCGTGGTCACGCTCCAGGAGGGCGGGACGCCGCTCGTGCCCGCCCCCGTCCTCTCCGAGAAGACCGGCTGCGATGTCTACCTCAAGGTCGAGGGCCTCAACCCGACCGGCTCGTTCAAGGACCGCGGCATGACGATGGCCGTCTCCAAAGCGGTCGAGGCCGGTTCCAAGGCCGTCATCTGCGCCTCGACCGGCAATACCTCGGCCTCGGCCGCCGCCTACGCCGCCCGCGCCGGCATCACCTGCGCCGTGCTCGTCCCGGCCGGGAAGATCGCCCTCGGCAAGCTCGCGCAGGCGCTCGTCCACGGCGCGAAACTCCTCCAGCTCGAAGGCAACTTCGACGACTGCCTCGCGATCGCCGATAAGCTCTCGCAGGACTACCCGGTCACCTTGGTCAACCACCTCAATCCCAACCGGATCCAGGGCCAGAAGACCGCCGCCTTCGAGGTCGCCGCCGTCCTCGGCGACGCCCCGGACGTCCACTGCCTGCCGGTGGGCAACGCCGGGAACATCACCGCCTACTGGCTCGGATATAACGAGGACCACGAGGCCGGCCATGTCACCAAGCGGCCCCGGATGCTCGGCGTCCAGGCCGCCGGCTCGGCCCCCATCGTGAACGGCCACGTTGTGGACCAGCCCCAGACCATCGCCACCGCGATCCGCATCGGCAACCCGGCCTCGTGGGCCAAAGCCCTCGACGCGGAGAAGGAATCGGGCGGCAAGATCATCGCCGCCACCGACCGCGAGATCCACGCCGCCTATATGCTCCTGGCCCGTTCCGAAGGGGTCTTCGTCGAACTCGCCAGTGCCGCCTCGGTGGCCGGGCTCCTCAAGCAGGCCGAGTCCGGCTGGCTCGACAAAGGCCTGACGGTGGTGTGCACGGTGACCGGCAACGGACTCAAGGACCCCGACTGGGCCGTTTCCACCGCGCCGCAACCGCAGACGGTGCCCGTCGACGTCGTGCAGACCGCCGCCGCCCTGGGGCTCTGATATGCGTTCGGTCACCGTCGAGGTCCCCGCGACCTCCGCCAATCTCGGCCCCGGATTCGATTCGCTCGGCCTCGCGCTGGGCCTGTTCGACGAGGTGACCGCCACCGTCGTCGACGGCTCCGAGGTCGTCGTCGAAGTGGAGGGCCAGGGCGCCGGGACCGTCGCCGTGGACCGGGAGCACCTGGTCGCGGCCACGATGCTGCGTGTCTTCGCTGAACTCGGTGTCACGGCCCCCGGCCTGAGGATCGAGTGCCGCAATCGCATCCCGCACGCGCGCGGCCTGGGCTCCTCCTCGGCGGCGATCGTGGCCGGGATCGTGCTGGCCGACGCCTTGGCCGAGGCGGGCATGAGCCGGACCGAGCAGCTCGCCTTGGCCGATGCGATCGAGGGCCACCCGGACAACGTGGCGCCGTGCCTGCTGGGCGGTTTCACCATCGCCTACGACAACGGCGAGGGCGCGCGGGCGGTCGCATTGGAACCCTCGCCGCTCGTGCGCCCGTGGGCGTTCGTCCCCGAGCGCCAGGGCTTGACGGCCGTGGCCCGCGCGGCATTGCCAGAGCATGTTCCGCATGCCGACGCCGTCTTCAACCTCTCTCGGGCCGCGCTCCTGGTCAACGCCGTCACGCGCGAGCCCGCGCTGCTGTTCGAGGCCACCGAGGACCGGCTGCACCAGCCGTACCGCTCGAAGGGAATGCCGGAGAGCACGCGGTTGTTGGAACGACTGCGTTCGGTCCGGATCGCCGCGGCCGTTTCCGGCGCGGGACCGACCGTCATCGCCTTGGGCGTGGACGGCGGGCCCGAACCGGACGACCTGTCGGCGTTCGCTCCGGCGGGGTTCGAGGCCGTGCGCCTGGAGGTCGCGGACGGTGCGGCCATCGTCGCCGAAGTGGCGGACTTATGGCCCGTGGGCGTCGATGAGGCGGTAAGCTCAAGGCTCCACGGACATCCTCGGGCCTGGAAACGAGTGTTCTTCGGGCCTGTTGGTGGCAGTGGGCCGGGTGCGCTAGTATTCAGTCCTAGACGACCACCCGGTGTCGTGACTGCTTGAAGCCTTGATTATGCTTGTAGTCACAACAGCTGCGGCGCATCCAGCGCACGCCTGATCTCTTGTTTGGGTCATCACCCTCAATCATGGATTTGTGACTTTGCATAGCTCTAGCGTGACATGGCACAGTTCTGACTTCACATCCGTGAAGTTCCACCTGTGGCGCTGGGGCCTCGGCTCCGGCGAGGATCGTAATCACGCACCGCACCGTGCGCGTCGATCATCTATCGCGGGCTGTCGAGTCGCAGGCCCAGAGGCACCGCCTCATTCGGGACCGTCTGTTCAGCGGACTGCCCCAGGGTGTACCCAGGACCAGCTGTTGCACCACATCCACCGCGACCATTCGACTAGCGCGCGGTGGGCGACGCGATGGCAGGACGCAAACCAGAACATCGGCATTGCGGCTATTTGAAAGACGCGGAAACTCCTCGAAATTCATTTCGAAGTACTCCGCCAGGGAAGGAATCCATTGAGCGACACCACCGGCACGACGTCGGACCGGAATGGCAGCGCGGCGTCGGCTCCGGGAACTCTCCCGGAGGCCAAGAAGCGCCGCCGGACAGGAACCGGTCTGGCCTCTATGCTGATGCCCGAGCTCCAGCAGATGGCGCAATCGCTCGGCATCACCGGCGTCGGCCGGATGCGCAAGAGCGAGTTGATCGCGGCCATCCAGACGCAACAGGCGAACGGCTCGGAGACCGGCGGTGCCAGCGCAGAACAGGAGGCCCCGCCAGTGCCCGACTCCGAGCAGACACCGACGACCGAGGCCGCGGCGACCACTGCCGACGATGCTCAGGCCGATACCGCGACCGACGACGCAGCCGAGGACACCGAGGCCAAGGGCGGCAACGCCCGCCGCGCCACGCGCCCGGCAGGGCCGCCGCAGCCGCGTCGCCGCGAGAACCGTGAGGAGCGGTCCGCCGAATCGGCTGAGACCGCCGAAGAATCCGATGAGGACCGTCCGGTCCGGCGCCGCCGAGTCCGCGGAAGCGAGCGCTCCGAGCAGCAGCACGCCTCCTCGCGCAGTGCCGTCGACGAGGACACGGAGAGCGCCGAGCCCGAGAGCCGGGGCGACCGCCGCGGCGACCAGCGAGGCGACCGCGATGACCAGCACGAGGGCAACCGCCGCCGCAAGCGCCGGGACCGCTCCGACCGTCGCCGCTCGAACAACCGCGGCGGCGACGACTACGACCGCGGGAGCCAGAGCGATGAGCAGCTCGTCCCCGTCGCCGGCATCCTCGACATCCTCGACAACTACGCGTTCATCCGCACCACCGGCTACCTGGCCGGCCCGGACGACGTCTATGTCTCGATGTCGCAGGTGCGCAAGCACCGGCTGCGCCGCGGCGACGCCATCACCGGCGCCGTCAAGCCCAGCCGCGGCGGCGACGAGGGCAGCGGTGGAGGCGGCGGCAAGCAGCGCCGTGAGAAGTACAACCCGCTGGTCCGCTTGGACACCGTCAACGGGATGAGCCCCGACGACGCCAAGAACCGCGACGACTTCTACAAGCTCACACCGCTGTACCCGCAGGAGCGGCTGCGACTGGAGACCGAGCCGAACGCGCTCACCACCCGCGTCATAGACCTGGTGGCCCCGATCGGCAAGGGCCAGCGGGCCCTCATCGTCTCCCC
>JAJYSW010000328.1 GCA_021793335.1 Actinomycetes bacterium | reverse complement strand
CGGTCTTCTTGGCCCGCTTCGGCTTGGGCTCGGCCTTCGGCTTGGGCTCGGCCTTCGGCTTAGGTTCGGCTTCGGTCTCGGTCTGCGTCTCCGTGTGGGCGGCGAGGGAGCCGCCGTCGACCGGTTTGAGCTCTTGGACCCAGTCGACGTCGGGGTCGGAGGGCTCCGTTTCGGCGGGAGCGCCGGGCAGGTCCTTCGTGTCGCCGGGCGTCGCGTCCGAGTAGGCCGAGCCGGGCGCTTCGGGAATGGTCCAGCCCGGTGCGGTCGCCGCCGGTTCGGTCCGTTCGTTCTCGGCGGACGTGTCGTCGACCTGCCCGCCCGCGCGGGGGATCGCCGAGACGATCAGTGAGCCGAGGAGCCCGGCGATGGCCGCGTAGGGGCCGACGAGCATGACCGCCATCGTCTCCGAATCGCCTCCGGCGAGGGAGGGGTCGGCGAGGTGGGCGACGGTGACGATGAGCGGGCCGGCTATCCCCGAGGCCGCGGCGATCCGGTAGCCGGAGTTGGTGATGGGGCCGCGCCGGGCCAGGGCCGCGACGACGACGCCGATGAGGGCCGAGCCGACCACGAACGGCACCGCGATCGAGAAGCCGCGGCGGCCCAGGGCCGATTCGGGGCTCGCCCACGAGCCCCACACGGCCAGTTCGGTGGCGTCTCCGGCGGCATCGCCGACGTCGGCGAACGTCGCGAGGACCGCCAGGAGCCAGACCAGGGCGATCGAGGCGCCGACGTTGGCCGCGACCGAGCGCGAGCTCAGTCCGATGAGGGCGAGCACGAGCCCGACTGCGGCGCCGACGCCGGCGGCGACGAGCGGTTCGGTGGGGAAGGAGGTGAACGCGGCGTTCTGCTCGGCGGACAGCGCCACGAGCGGGCCGACGGCGAACGCGCCGATGGCGGAGGCGAGGACCGCGCCGACGCGCACGGCCCGGGAGCCGGCGTTCGAGTCACGGCTGCCGACGGCTCCCGAGGCGAGGCCGCCGACCACGCAGGAGGCGGCCGAGAACCAGGCGACCCAGGCGAGGTTGGCGTTCCAGCGGTGGTCGAGGGCAGGCGCACCGAGGTCGGCGTCGACCCAGGCCAGCAGCCCGAAACCGTAGGCGAGCCCGAGTTGGGCGAGCGCGGCGGTCGCGGCGACCGCGAAGCCGATCCCGATCACGCCGGTCGCTGATTTAGGTGACATACATCGCACCGTACTGCGTGCACGCAATGGAGTCTCGAACAGGCGATTGCGTCACGTCGGGGCTCGGGGCGGCCCTCACAGCCTGGAAACGCAGCCGAATGCGGCGTTCGAGGCCGGTTATGCTCGGGGTTGCCAAGGCCACCTGCCCGGTCGCCGTGCTGAGACCATGCCGATCGAAGGAGCATGCATGACCGACGCCTATGAGGCCCTCACCGCGAAACTGGCGGCCGCCGACCCGGAGGTCGAGCGGCTCATCGAGGCCGAGGGACGCAGGGAGTCCGAGAAGATTCGGCTCATCGCCTCTGAGAACTATGTCTCCGAGGCGGTCATGGAGGCCACTGGGTCCCTCCTGACGAACAAATACTCCGAGGGCTACGCCCGCCGGCGCTACTACGAGGGCCAGCAGGTCATCGATGAGGTCGAGGAGCTCGCGATCGCTCGCGCCAAGGAGCTGTTCGGCGTCGAGCACGTCAACGTGCAGCCCTATTCGGGGAGCCCCGCGAACCTCGCCGTCTATCTGGCGTTCCTGAAGCCGGGGGACACCGTGCTGGGCATGGAGCTGCCGATGGGCGGGCACCTGACCCACGGCGCGAAGGTGTCGGCGACGGGCAAGTGGTTCAACCCGGTGCACTACGGGGTCCGTCGGGACACCGGCCGGATCGACCTCGATGAGGTGGCCGAGATCGCGCGCAGGGAGCGCCCGAAGCTCATCATCTGCGGCGGGACGGCGATTCCGCGCACCGTCGACTTCGAGGGCTTCGCGAAGATCGCCGCCGAGGTGGACGCGGTGCTCATGGCCGATATCGCCCACATCGCCGGTCTCGTGGCCGGTGGGGCGCACCCGAGCCCGGCGGGTCACGCGCCGGTCATCACGACCACGACGCATAAGACGTTGCGCGGCCCGCGCGGCGCGATGATCATGACCGACGCCGATCATGCGAAGGCCATCGACAAGGCGGTCTTCCCCGGTCTCCAGGGCGGCCCGCACAACCACACGACCGCGGCGATCGCGGTGGCGCTTCGTGAGGCGGCCCAGGAATCGTTCCGCACCTATGCGGGTCAGATCGTGGCCAATGCGAAGGCGCTCGCCTCGGCTTTGAGCGAGCGCGGCTATGACCTGGTCAGTGGCGGCACGGACAACCACCTGATCCTGGTGGATCTGACCGCCAAGGAGATCGGTGGGAAGCCCGCGGCGAAGGCGCTGGACGTCGCCGGTATCGAGTTGAACTTCAACACGGTGCCGTTCGATCAGCGCAAGCCCTTCGATCCTTCGGGTCTGCGCATCGGTACTGCGGCGGTGACGACCCGCGGCATGACCGAGGGCGACATGGCGCTGGTGGCGGACTGGATCGACCGTGCGATCGTCGCGGCGAAGTCCGAGAAGGATGCCGAGCTGGACGTGGTCGCCGGTGAGATCCGCGAGTTCTGCAAGGCGTACCCGATTCCGGGCTGGAAGTAGCGTTTCGAGCAGCGGCCGGGGGCGGCGCCATCACAGGCGCCGCCCCCGGCTTGTCCGTTCATCGCGGGGTGTCGGCCCGCTGTCCGAGGGTGTTCAGGACGGCGGCGGCGGTCGCGGCGTCGTCGACGCTGATGACCGCCTCGTGTTTGTTGTTGCGGCGCAGGATGAGGCATTCGCCCTTGCGGATCATGACGGCGGTGGCGCGGCCGGGGACGATGCGCAGGCCCCACCCGCCGACGTCGGCGGGTGCACGTTCGTCGACGTAGGCGGTGTCGATGTCGCTCAAGGGGATGCGCCAGCGAATCCAGCCGAGGAGGCCGAGGCGGACCTGGACGCCCCGGGCCCCGGCGGTGACGGTGAGGCCGCCGAACAGGAGGCCGGCCGAGACGATCAC
>JAJYSW010000045.1 GCA_021793335.1 Actinomycetes bacterium | reverse complement strand
CTGCGCGAGCGCGGATCGATCCGCTCGGCCGCCGTCGAGGACGCGATGCTCGCCGTGCCCCGGCACCGCTTCATTCCCGAAGCCCCCCTGCGTGTCGCCTATGCCGACGACGTGTTCGTCACCAAACGGAACCATGAGGGCGATGCCCTCAGCTCGGTCTCCCAACCCTCCATCGTGGCCGAGATGCTCGAACAGCTCGGCGTGGCCCCCGGCCACCGGGTATTGGAAATCGGTGCGGGCACCGGCTATAACGCCGCACTGCTGGACACCCTGGTCGGCCCCGAGGGCTCGGTGACCACCGTGGACCTGGACGCCGACACGGCCGAACGGGCGAGAGCGGCGCTGGACGCGATCGGACACGAGCGGGTCCGCGTCGTCCAAGCCGACGGCGAGGCCGGCTGCGCCGACGCCGCACCGTACGACCGCATCATCGTCACCGTCGGCGCCTGGGATCTCCCGCCGGCGTGGTGGGACCAACTCGTCGAGGGCGGCCGTCTGGTCGCGCCGCTCCAGATCCGCGGCTCCGAGCACTCCGTGGCCTTCGACTACACCGGCGGCGTCCTCCGCAGCCGCTCCATCATCGCCTGCGGGTTCATGCCGATGCGCGGCATCGGCTCCCACGAGAGCCAGATCGTGGAGCTGGCCGAGGGCCGCGTCATCGCCTTTCACGCGGACGAAGAGGTCGAGGCCGCCGGAGCCCGCGGCGTGCTCGACGAGCGCGGCACCACCGTCTGGACCGGTGTCCGCATCGCCCCGGGCGCGGACACCGCCCAACTCTCGCTGTGGCTGGCCTGCGCGTTCAGCGGCTACGGACGCATGAGCGCGCCTTTCGGCGACCACGGCAGGCTGCGGCTCATGCTCCGCTGGGCCAACCCGGCCGTGGTCGACGGCGGTGCGTTCGCCTACGTGGCCTGCCGCCGCGGGGACGCGAACGGCGCCGATGGGAGCGATATCGAAATCGGCGTCTGCGGGCACGGGCCCGGCGGCTCGGATCTCGCCGCCCGCGTCGCCGAGCAAGTCGTCCTCTGGAACCGTGAGTGCCGCGACGGCGTCAGCCTCCAGATCGAGGCCTACCGCTCCGGCGTCGGTCCCACCGTCGAAGGCCGCTTCGTCGTGCCCAAGCGGCACAGCCGACTCGCGATCCGCCTCGCCTGAGCGCCCCGAAGCGACCTCCCCGACGGCCCGCGATCGCGACCCGTCCGGCACCGAGGTCCTCGGACCAGGGGACGAGCCTCGGCTCCGACCGATGGCCGAGGGCGCCGTCGGCCCGCCCGGGTAGCGTCGACGGCGACCGCGAACACCCAGCGGAGGAACAGGGAACGCCAC
The DNA here is from genome assembly GCA_021793335.1 of Actinomycetes bacterium. Lineage (GTDB taxonomy): Bacteria > Actinomycetota > Actinomycetes > Mycobacteriales > Micromonosporaceae > Glycomyces. The sequence continues at coordinate 15,606 of JAJYSW010000045.1, read as the reverse complement.
TGATGTCTGTGACCAGTACGGCCGAGACCGCCCCGGCCGATGAAGCACCGCCCACGGCGTCGACCGCGCCGCCGCCCGACCGACCGGACGCCGAACCCGCCGAGGCTCCCGAACGGGCCCCGATCAGCCGCTTGTGGTCGTACGCCCGCCACCATCTGCGGCTGCTCCTCATCGGCGGAGCGCTCTCGTTCCTGGGCGGCATCGCCGGTCTGATCCAGCCGCTCATCGCCATGGAGATCATCGACGCGCTCGCCGCGGACGCCTCCCTGCGAGAGCCGCTGATCCTGCTCGCCGCCGTCGTCGTCCTCGGCGGCGTCCTCAGCGCTCTTGGCCCCTACCTGATGCAGATCGCCGGTCAGAACGTGGTCCTGTCGGTGCGCCGGAACCTCATCGGCACGCTCGTGCGTCTCAAGGTCGCCGAAGTCGACCGGCTGCGTCCCGGCGATCTGGTCTCCCGGCTCACCTCCGACACGAACCTGCTGCGCACCGTCGCCAGCACCACCGTCATCGGCGGTGTCACCGACTCGTTCATGCTCCTCGGCGGCATCGCCCTCATGGCCTGGCTCGACCTCGTCCTGTTCGGCGCCACTTCGGCGATGGTCGCGCTGGTGGCCGTGACGCTGGCGTTCATCATGCCGCGCATCAGAAGGGCCACAGTGGATTCACAGAAGGCCCTGGGGGACATGGGCTCGCTCTTGGAGCGCGTCTTCACCGCCTTCCGCACCGTCAAGGCGTCCGGAGCCGAGGAATACGAGCTCGACCGTCTCGGCGCGGCCGCGGCGACCGCCCGCGACAAGGGCGTCCGCGCCTCGCTGTGGGAGGGACTGGCCGGCGTGGCCGCGTTCATGCCGGTGAACATCGCGTTCCTGATGGTGCTCGGCATCGGAGGCGGCCGCGTCGCCTCCGGGGCGATGGACGTCGGCACCCTCATCGGCTTCCTGCTGCTGCTGTTCTACCTCATGGGCCCGGTCGGCGGCCTGTCCGCATCGCTGGCGCAGCTCCAGACCGGCCTGGCCGCCGTCAAGCGCATCGAGGACGTGGCCGGGCTCGACGCCGAGGAGCCCGCTAACGGGACCGCCCCCGAAATCGGCGAGGGCCCCGCCCGCGTGGCCTTCAGGGACGTCGCCTTCCGCTACGCCGAAGACCTCCCGTACGTCCACCACGGCGTCACGTTCGAAGCCGACGGCAAAGGCCTGACCGCGCTGGTCGGACCCTCCGGAGCGGGCAAGACCACGGTCTTCTCACTCATCGAGCGGTTCTACCCGGCCACCGGCGGCTCGGTCAGCGTCGACGGCCGCGATGTCGAGTCGTGGCCGCTGGCCGCGCTGCGCGGCATGATCGGCTACGTCGAGCAGGACGCGCCGGTCCTGCACGGGACGCTGCGCGAGAACCTCGTCATGGCCGCCCCCGAGGCCACGGACGCGGAGGTCGAGGGCATCGTCGAGCTCGCACGCCTGCGCGAGCTGGTCGATCGGCTTCCCGAGGGCCTCGATTCGCCGATCGGCTACCGGGGCATGACGATCTCGGGCGGGGAACGTCAACGGGTGGCGATCGCCCGGGCGCTGCTGCGCAGACCCCGGCTGCTACTGCTCGATGAGGCCACCTCGCAGCTCGACGCCGCCAACGAGGCCGCGCTCAAACAGGTCATGCTCGATGCGGCCGAGCGCACCAATGTGCTCGTGGTGGCGCACCGCCTTTCGACCGTGACCAGCGCCGACCAGATCGTGGTGCTCGACGCCGGGCTGGTGCGGGCCGTGGGCTCGCACGCCGAACTGGTCGAGACCGACGAGCTCTACCGGGACCTGGCGGCCTCGCAGCTGCTCACCGCCGAGCGATAGTCGGACGAGGGAGGGACGCTCCGACGGCCACGGGCATCGGCCGCCGGAACGCCCGATCGGGATGCAGGGGCTTCTGGCCTGCCGGGCGGGCCTCAGCCGGGCAGAGGACCGGGCCTCGCAGGGAGGCGGCCATGGATCGGCGGGGCCTGCGGAAAGCCGGAGCAGCCCGCCGTCTCAGCCGGCGGCGCGCCCGCCGTGATCGCCCCGACGGCGCATTTCAAGAGCGAAATGGACGGTCTGGAAGGGCTCGGCGTCCTCGCCGGACGTGCCGCGCGGCGCGAGCCGTTCGTCGCAGATGATCGTGCCGCGCTTCGACCAGAACTCGACCGCCCCGGGAGTCCGAGCGTCGGTGTGCAGGTAGATGCCGGTGTACCGCTCACGTGAGGCGATGAAATCCAGGCAGGTGTCCACCAGGGCGCCCGCCAGTCCCTGCCGCCGGTGCTCGGGCCGCACGTAGACCCGGTACAGGGTCGCCGTCCGCCCCGGTTCGAAAGGTGAGGTCGCCTCCACCGGGTGCGGCGGTGAGGTCGGCGTCAAGGCCCGCACCCCCGCCGTCGCCACCACGGCGCCGCCCTGCTCGGCCACGAACAGCGTGTTGTCCTCAGGCTCCAGATAATGCGATGCCAGATCGATGATGTCGAAATGCCACTGCGGCAGGTAGCCGTGGCCGAAATCGCGGTAGACCGTGTCGAGCATGACCGAGCGCGCCTCGGCCAGGTCCCCCGGCTCGGCCCGCCGCAGGACGTAATCCCGTACACCGCTGCCCCCGGGCGCGATCGCAACAGTTGACATGCGTGCCAGTATTGCATGCGCTTTGCAATAAGAACTTCCGTGCGATAAGAGACGAAGGTCACGACAATGCCCCTGAACCGCCGCGCCCTCCTCGGCGCCACCGGCCCCCTCGCGTTCGGCGGCCTCCTGGCCAGCGCCGGGTGCTTCACCGGCGGCGGAGACGAATCCGAACGCCTCACCATCGCCATGGCGCTCACCCCCGCCGCCGGCCTCTCTCCGCACTCCGAAGACGCCTTCCTGCTCGCCCGCTGGGCCGTCGCCGAGACGCTCATCGGCCTCGACGCCGAGGGCGCGGCGAACCCCCGCCTCGCCACCGACTGGACCCAGATCGACGACACCACCTGGGAATTCACCCTCCGCGACGACGTCGTCCTCCACGACGGGACCACCTTCGACGCCGAAGCCGCCGCCCGCAGCCTCAACGCCGCCGCCGAGACGGCCGCCGTCCCCCGCGTCATCGACGGGATCGGCCTCACCGCCGAAGCCACCGGCACGCACACACTGCTGGTCACCACCGCCGCGCCCGACCCCGTGCTGCCGCAGCGGCTCTCCAGCCCCCAACTCGCCATGCTCGCCCAGACCGCGTTCGAGGAGGGCACCGCCGACCCCATCGGCCATGCCACCGGCCCCTTCCGCATCGTCGAATCCACCGCCACCGGCGCGGTCATGGAACGCCACGACGACTACTGGGGCGAACCGGCCGCCATGGACGGGTTCGACGCCGACTACGTCCCCGACGCCGCCACCCGCGTCGCCGCACTCCGCTCGGGCGACGCCGACGTCATCGAAGCCGTCCCCTACGCCCAGATCGAGACGCTCAACCCCGACCTCCTCCAGGACGCCCCCACCGCCAGGACCGTCAGCTTCTACCTCAACACCGCCGCCGGTCCCCTCGCCGACCCCGCCCTGCGCGCGGCGGTCGCCGCCGCGATCGACCCGACCCCGATCGTCGACGACATCTACGAAGGCCGCGCCGACGCCCCCGAAGGACTGTTCGGGCCCGCCCTGGCCTGGGCCGCCGACCACCGCGGCTACGAACTGCCCGAGCCGGCGCGGCCGGAGGGCCGGGCCCTGACCCTCGCCACCTATTCCAACCGGGCCGAACTGCCCGAGACGCTCACCGTCATCGCCTCGCAGCTCGAAACGGCCGGGTTCAGCGTCCAGACCCAGGTCCGCGATTACAACGACATCGAGCCCGACATGTTCGCCGGAGCCTTCGACGCGGTCCTCATGTCCCGCTCGGTCGTCCAGGACTCCGGCGACGCCTACACCTACATGGAGAGCGACTTCACCACCGGCGGCGGTTTCAACGTCGCCCAGCTCGCCGACCCGGCCGTCGACGAGGCCGTCGCCGCGATCGCCACCGTCCCGGCCGAGGATGCGGACGCCGCCGAATCGGAGCGACAGGCCGCGGTCCTCGACGCCGAGGCCGCCGTCCTCGCCACCGCCGCCGTCATCCCCGTCGCCCACGAGCGCCTCGTCATCGGCGTCTCCGAACGCGTCGCGAACATCGCCGCCGACCCCCGCGAACTCGCCATCATCACCGCCGAGACGACCGTGGAGTAGCCCGCCCGTGCGCATACTCAAGGGCGCGGCGATCCGGGCCTGCGCCCTGTTCGCCATCCTCGCCGCGATCGGCTTCCTGCCGTGGATCGCCGACCGCGACCCCGCCCTGACCGTCCTGCGCGCCCGCTACCCCGGCCGAGAAGCCACGCCGGAGGCGCTCGCCGCCGTCCGCGCCGATCTCGGCCTCGACGCCGGACCATGGCCGCTGCTGCGCGAGTGGCTCTCGGCGCTCGCCCGCGGCGACCTCGGCGACTCCTGGGTCGACGGACGGCCCGTCGCCGACACCGTCCTGCCCGCCTTCGGCGTGTCACTGACGCTCATGGGCGCGGCCTTCGCCGTCGCGGCCCTCATCGTGGCCGCCGCCCTCGCCCCGGCCCTGTCACGGGCCGCCGGAGGCAGACCGACCGGACCGAGCGGCGTCGCCGCGGCGGCACTGGTGGCCGTCCCCGAGTTCCTCGTCGCCACGCTCGGCATCGCCGCCTTCGCCACCTGGGCCCACCTCCTGCCCGCCTACGGCTTCGACACCCCGGCACACCTGATCCTGCCCGCGATCGCGATGGGCGTGCCCGGTGGCGCGGTCCTGGCCCGGCTCGGCCGCGACGCGATCGGCACCACTGCCGGCGAGGACTGGGTGCGGCAGTGGCGCGCCGCCGGATACCGGCGCTCGCGCATCGTTCGAGGCCTGCTCAAACGCGCCGTCCCGCCCCTGCTGCCGCAGGTCGCGATCGTGGCGGTCAGCACCACCGGCAGCGCCGTGGCCGTCGAGGTGGTCTTCGCGATCCCCGGGCTCGGGCGTACCGCCCTGGCCGCCGCCGACGCGCAGAACCTGCCGACCCTCCAAGCCTGCGTGGCGATCCTCGTCGGCCTGGGCTTCGTCGGCGGCATGCTCGCCCGGCTCGCCGCCCGCCGCCTCGGCGGGCCGGCCCCCGGCGGCGCGCCCGCGGCGCTCGCACCGCCCGCGCAAGGCGGCCGGACCGGTCGATTCGTCTGGATCGCGGTGACGGCCGGGCCGCTCCTGATCGCCGTCGCCTTCGGGCTCACACGCATCGCCGACGGCGTGGCCACCGGATCGCGCCTGGCCGGGCCATCGTGGGCGCACCCGCTCGGCACCGACCAGCTCGGACGCGATGTGCTCGCCAGGCTCGGCCACGGCGCGCTGTGGACGGTCGGGGCGGCGGTGGCGGCGTGCGCCCTGGCCTATTTGACCGGCTTGGCACTCGGCTTCGCGCCGCGCGCGGCCCACCCCTTGGCGGAGGCGGTCAACTCGTTCCCGGTGGCGATCGCGGGCATGCTCGTGGTGGTCGTCTTCGGACGCGGCCCGTTCGGGGCGGTGCTGGCCGTCACCGCGGTATCGTGGCCGCCGCTGGCGGCGCACGCGGCCGAACTGGTGGCCCGGGCCCGCGCGGCCGGTCACCTGGAAGCGCGGCGGGCACTCGGCGCCGGACCGCTGTGGATGCTCAGGCGCCACGTGCTTCCGCTGGTGGCCGGGCCGCTGGCCGTTCACGCGGGCCTGCGGCTGCCCGGTATGGCGCTCGGCATCGCCTCACTCGGGTTCCTCGGTCTCGGCGCGGGAATGGACTCGCCCGAATGGGGCGCGAGCCTGGTGCACTCGATGCCCTATCTCGAACGCGCGCCGCTGGCGACGCTCGTTCCGGCGGCGGCCATGATCGCCATGACGCTCGCGGTCACGGCCGCGGTGTCGCTGCCGGCCGCTAGGAGGCGTCGGCGATGACGCCGAAGACGGCCCCGCCGGGGGCCTGGATGTCGGCGATGCGCACCATCGACGTCTCGATGGGCTGCCCGATGACCTCGCCGCCGAGCTCCTCGGCCACGGTGCACGCCTCGTCGGCATTGGGCACCGCGAACATCACCAGCCATTGCGAAGGGAGCTCCCTCTCGGCGCCCTCAGCGGCGTGGCAGCCGCCGAATTCCGCCTTGACGCCCTTGGGGCTCACCGCCGCATAGGGACGCGGATCCCTCGGGTCGGTCCACGGCGGGATGTGGACGTCCCAGCCGAGCAGATCGGCGTAGAAGCGCATGGCCTCGGCGGGGGCGCCGTCATAGCTGTACTCGAACCACGCCGGGGCGTACAGCTCCTTGTTCGCGCCGAACCCGGTGTTGTCGTCGCGCGGCTCGAAGAGCCCGAACAGCGCGCCGTTCGGGTCGAGGATCATCGAGTAGACCAGGTTGTCCGCCACCGGGGTCGGCTGGATGTGGACGCTCCCGCCCAGCTTCTCGGCGCGTTCGGTCGCCTCGACGCAGTCGGCGACATGGAACTGCACCGTCCAGCAGGACGGCGCGTTGAGGTAATCCGGTGATTCGGGAACAATGCCGCCCATCGCCCGCCCCGAATCACCGTTCCCTCCGACGTGAAGATCGGTGTAGTGACCGAACCGCTCGCCGTAGTCGATCGGTTTCCAATCGAACAGGCCGGTGTAGAACTCAAGGTCCCGTTCGAAGTCGGGGGAGTTGGTATCCACCCAGATCGGGGCGCCGAGTGGTGGAATTGGCGTCGGCATGGCGAACCGCTCCTTCACGGAAATACAGTCTCCGGACAAGGACACGGTGGCACGCGGCACCGGACTTCGCAGGAGTTCGGGCGTTTCAGGCACCTTCTGCGACGATCCCGAACACCGCCCCGGCCGGTGACGCCAGCGTCGCGGTGCGCAGGGCCGCGTCGTCGCCCGGCGGCATCACCACCGAGCCGCCCATGGCGACCGCCGCAGCCGCCGTCCGGTCGACCGAATCGGTCGCGAAGCACACGAGCCACTGCGGCGGCAGGCTCGTCTCCGGGCCCACCGCGGTGTGGCAGCCGCCGAACTCGACGCCCGACTCGCGGAGCCGCAACTCCACGGGCGGCGCCGCTTCGCCCGGCTCCTCGATGTCGGTCACCACCACCGACCAGTCCAGCAGCTCCGCATAGAACTGCATGGCCTCGGTCGGGACACCGTCGTACACGTACTCGAACCATGCGGCAGCGCCCGGCTCGCCGTACGCCATGAACCCCATGTGGTCGTTCAGCGGCTCGAACAGTCCGAACATCCCGCCCTCGGGATCGCGCAGCCCGGCGAAGACCAGATCGTCACCGATGCGCACCGGATCGGTGACCGTGGCCCCGCCGAGCCTCTCGGCTGCCATCGTGGCCGCGACGCAGTCACCCACATGGAAGGACACGGCCCAGTTCGAGGGCCGGTCCGGCTGGTCGGGGCCGTTGGGGACCATCCCCGCGACAGCACGGGCACTCGCTGCACTGGTGCCCAGGCAGAACTCGGTGTAATGCCCGGTCTCCTCGCCGCTGTCGAAGGTCGTCCAACCGAACAGCCGAGTATAGAACGCCAGATCGGAGGCGAGATCGGGAGTGTTCGCGTCCACCCAGATGGGGGCACCGAAGGGTATCGAGGTCGGCATGTGCACCGCTCCTTCGCGAGTGAGGGTCGCAGTCGGTGAGATCACACTGCCAGATTACGGTCCCATGCGGAGGAGACCACCGCAAGAGCATCGGTCCACTGTCCCCCGAACCGCCGCCCGGGCACCGGCCACGACCGGTGCCCCCGTTCCTGCAGTGCGTCCGGCCAGGGCGTCGCGGCTATGCTTCTCGGTCCGCTCGCAGGGCGCCGCGGCTATGCTTCTCGGTCCGCTCGCAGAGCATCGCGGCTATGCCTCTCGATCCGCTCGCAGAGCATCGCGGATCTGCTCCAGAAGCACGAGCTGCTCCTCTCGCTCGACCTGCTCCTCCTCCCGATCGGTCATGAGGCGTTCACGAAGCTTGTTGAACGGCAGCACGATCACGAAGTACACGGCCAGAGCGGTCAGGAAGAAGACCAGCAGGCCGTTGATGAACTCGCCGTAAGGGAACTCGACGCCGTTGACGGTGAAGCCGCCGCCGACCTCGACGCCGCCGGTGGCCAGGGTGATGAGCGGGTTGAGGAACGCCTCGCCGAACGAGTCGACCAGCGCGGCCAGCGCCGCACCCATGACCACGGCCACGGCCAGCTCGACCACATTGCCGCGCAGCAGGAAGTCTTTGAAACCTTGGATCATGGTCAGAGTGTCGCATTCGGCAATGCCCGGACGCGCTCGCAGCGCCCCGGAGTCGGCGACATCGACCCGTCCGGGAAGAGCCGCCACGGCGGCATCCGGTGCGGCGGCCTCTTGCGGCACCGCTTCCATCAGCGGTGCGGCGGCGGCCCCGACGTCTCCCGGATGACCAGTTCGGGCGCCCGCCACGCCGGGGCGGGCTTGGGGATCGAGCCGTCGAGACGGTGCCTGAGCAACTCGAACGCGCCCCGTCCGACGTTCTCGAAATCCTGGTTGACCGTGGTCAGCGCAGGCGTCGTATACGCGGTGAACGGGCAGTTGTCGAAACCGACGATGCTGAGGTCGCCGGGCACGTCCCGACCGGCCAAGTGAGCGGCGCGGAGCGTGGCGAGAGCGAGATCGTCATTGCCGCAGAGAATCGCGGTCACCGACCGGTCCTGCACCAGCGGCTGCACGGCCTCGAACGCCTCGGCGATCGTCCATCCCGACTGGGCCATCGGCGGCACCTCCCGCCCGGCCTGCCGCAGCGCCTCGGCCCAGCCGTCGGCGCGGTGCGATTTGCGGTCGGCATCGACGCCCAACGCGGTGGGAATGGCGAGATGGTGAACCGTTCGGTGGCCGAGGCCGAGCAGGTACCGAGTGGCCTCGCCGGCGATCTGGCCATCGTCGAGGCCGATCAGCCACGGCTCGTCGTAGTGGCTCCCGGTGTACTCGCCGATGGCCACGAGCGCCTGCGGCTGGGCCGCCAGCAGCGTGCGCCGGGCGCGCATGCCCGCGTCATCGTGGGCGACGATGATCGTCGGTTCGCCGGCCCGGGGCAGCCGGGCGATGATGCTGGCATCCGAGTGGGTCTCATCGGGGTCCAGCACCGAGATCGAGACGCTCCAGCCCGCGGCGCGGGCCGCCTTCTCGATGCCCCGCAATGACGCCTCGGAACCGTAGAGCGAGGTGTCGGCGGTCAGGACGGTGACCGACTGCGCCGCGCCCCCCGCGAGGGTCCGAGCCAGCCGGTTGGGGCGGTAGCCCAGTTCTTCGATGGCCGCCAGCACCCGGTCGCGGGTGGTGGGCGCCACCCGAGGCGAGCTGTTGACGACCCGGGAGACGGTCTGGTGCGAGACGCCGGCCAGTTTGGCCACGTCCCATATGCTGGCTGCCTTCTTCGGCTCAACGCTCATTGCGTTCGGTCACCTTCTGCCTACTGTGTGATTGTCGGCCGTCCGGCCGCGGTGCCGCGGGGGCCTGGGTCGGGCGCTCGGCCACCGTCCGGCCGGATGCACGCTTGCCAGCGTAGATCGAAACGGCTCCGCCGGCGGGCGCGGCGTCCGTCCCGGCTCGGCTCATGGGGGCGCAATCGGGTAACGACATGTTCATGGAATGGTAAACGCCACGCGGACTCGAATCCCCGTCACGGTGGGCTCACCCGCCACTCCGGTGCTCCGCTCCTGCTCGGCGCGTCCCCAGCCCACACGCGAAATTTTTCGAGAGGGTCTTTCGGCATCGAGGCCGGGCGCTGCGGTATGCCACAGCGCCCGGCGTGAGAATCCCGTCCGGGCGGCCCCGGCACAGCCGCCCGCTCTTCGAGCAGACCCGATCGCGTCGACGCCGTTCCCCGCCGCAGTCGGCCGTCCTGTCGTCTTCGCCGAGATGGCCGTTAAGCTCGTAGGGACACCTGCCATGATCACCACCGAGAGGTTCGCCCGTGTTCGACGCCCTGTCAGAACGACTGTCGGGAATCTTCGAGTCCATCCGCGGCAAGGGCCGCCTGACCGAAGCAGACATCGACGCCACCGCACGCGAGATCCGCCTGGCGCTGCTCGAGGCCGACGTCGCCCTCCCTGTGGTGAAGACCTTCATCGCCCAGGTCAAGGAGCGATGCAAGGGCGCCGAGGTCTCCAAGGCGCTCAACCCGACGCAGCAGATCGTCAAGGTCGTCGACGAGGAGCTCGTGGCCATCCTCGGCGGCGAGACCAGGCGCCTCAACTATGCCAAGCAGCCGCCGACGGTCATCATGCTCGCCGGCCTCCAGGGCGCCGGCAAGACCACCCTCGCCGGGAAGCTCGCCAAACACCTCAAAGGCGAGGGCCACGCGCCGCTGCTGGTCGCCGCCGACCTCCAGCGGCCGAACGCCGTCGAGCAGCTCCAGATCATCGCCGAGCGGGCCGGCGTCTCGGTCTACGCGCCCGAGCCCGGTTCGGGAGTCGGCGATCCGGTCAAGGTCGCCACCGACTCGATCGAGGAGGCCAAACGCGCCGGACGCGACGTGGTCATCATCGACACCGCCGGCCGTCTCGGCATCGACGAGGAGATGATGGCCCAGGCCCGCGACATCCGCGACGCCACCGACCCCGACGAGGTCATCTTCGTCATCGACGCCATGATCGGCCAGGACGCGGTCAACACCGCCGAGGCGTTCCGCGACGGCGTCGGCATCACCGGCGTGGTCCTCTCCAAGCTCGACGGCGACGCCCGCGGCGGTGCCGCGCTGTCGGTCCGCCACGTCACCGGTCAGCCGATCCTGTTCGCCTCCACCGGCGAGAAGCTCGAAGACTTCGACGTCTTCCACCCCGACCGGATGGCCTCGCGCATCCTCGGGATGGGCGACATGCTGACCCTCATCGAGCAGGCCGAGGCCGCGTTCGAGGCCGACCAGAAGGAGGAGATGACCCAGAAGCTCCTCCAGGGCGAGGACTTCACCCTCGAAGACTTCCTTGAGCAGATGCAGGCCATTCGCAAGATGGGGCCGATCGGCAACATCCTCAAGATGATGCCGGGCATGGGCCAGATGAAGGACCAGATCGACTCGATCGACGACAAGCAGATCGACCGCACCACCGCGATCATCCGCTCGATGACGCCCGCGGAGCGACGCGACTCCAAACTCATCAACGGTTCGCGCCGCCTGCGCATCGCCAACGGCTCGGGTGTGACCGTCTCCGAGGTCAACCAGCTGCTGACGCGCTTCAAGGACGCGCAGAAGATGATGCGCCAGATGGGCGGCGCGATGGGCCTGCCCGGAGGCGGCGGGACCAAGGCCACCAAGTCGCCCTACGGCAAACGCAAGGGCAAGAAGGGCAGGAAGAAGGTCGTGCGCCGCGGCGGCGGCCGCCCGGCGGGCATGCCGCAGCTGCCCGGAGGCGCGCCCGGCGAGATGCCCGACCTTTCGAAGCTGAATCAGGGCGAGGTGCCCGACGTCGATATCGAGCAGTATTTCAAAGAGCAGGGCATGAAGCAGCAGAAGAAGAACAAGTGACGGATCATCGAACGCGAGGCGGCATGGGCGTCGGCCGGGCGCGTCCGCTGCATCTGCGAGTGGTCTGGCTGCCCGATGACACCGTCCGCGATCTCTACGTCGACGGGGACCGGATCACCGCCGAACCGGTGGCGGACGCCGTGACCGTCGCGACCGGCGGCTACGCCCTTCCCGGCCTGGTCGACGCCCACTGCCACATCGGTATTCGCCGCGGGGCCGCGCCCGTCGAAAGCCTCGACGAGGCCCGCTCGCTCGCCCACACCGATCGCGATGCCGGGGTCCTGGCCATCCGCGACGCCGGATCGCCGTTCCCCTACCCCGAACTGGCCGAGGAGGCGGACATGCCGCGCCTCATCCGCGCCGGGCACCACGTCGCGGCCTCCAGGCGCTACCTGCGCGATATCGCGATCGAATGCGAACCCGAGGAGGTCGTGGCCGAGCTGGCCCGCCAGGCGAGACACGGCGACGGCTGGGTCAAACTCGTCGGCGATTGGATCGACCGCTCCAAGGGCGATCTGGCGCCCAGCTTCGAGCCCGAGGTGCTGACCGCCGCGATCGAGGCCGCCCACGCCGCCGGAGCGAAGGTCGCCGTCCACACCTTCTCCGAGGAGGCCGTCGCCTGCGTCGTGGCCGCCGGAGCCGACTCGATCGAGCACGGCACGGGGCTGTCGACCGAACTGCTCGACCGCATGGCCGCGCAGGGCACCGCTCTGGTGCCGACCATGGTCAACATCGAGACCTTCGACGACATCGCCGCCGGGGCCGAGGCCAAGTTCCCCACCTACGCCGACCACATGAGGCGTCTCAAGGCCGGTTTCGCCGACGTCGTGCGCGCCGCCTGGGAGGCCGGCGTCCCGGTCTACCTCGGCACCGACGCCGGCGGCGGCATCGACCATGGCCTGGCCGCCGAAGAGATGCACCTGCTGCACACCCGCGCCGGGATGCCCATCGCCGACGTCCTCGCCGCCGCCTCCTGGCGCGCCCGCGACTGGCTCGGGCTGCCGCAGGACCTGGGCGACATCGTCGTCTACGGATCGGACCCGCGCATCGACCTCGCCGCGGTGCGCGAGCCCGAGTTGATCGTCCTGCGCGGCCGCGTCGTCCACCGTCCCGCCTGAGGCGTCCAGGGCCGATCGGACGGTGCCATGATGCTGGCGCCGTTCCGGTAGAGTGTGCGCGGATCCGATCACTGAAAAATCAATGAAGATCACCGGCGTATCCGTTCCCCGACCGCCGCAGCAGCCGAACGACCCGGCCGGAGCCGACGCACGCTCCGCCCTCACCACGTGAAGGACAGTGCGGCTTGTACATGGTGAACACCGGTGTCGTTCATGCCCGAGCAGAGAGTATCGAAGCGATGTCATATCCTCCGCCCCCCGACCAGTCCGGCCAAGAAGGCTTCCAATACGACCCGTACGGCGGCCAGTCCCCCTCGCAGCCCCCCAGCCCCGCAGGCGGAGGCTACAGCCCTCAGCAGCCCGGCTACCCCCAGCAGATGCCGCCTCAGATGCCGCCCCAGATGCCTCCTCCGCCGCCGCAGTACGGCGTCCCGGTCGTCCAGGGCCCCCAGAACGGGATGGGCACGACCGCGCTCGTGCTCGGCATCGTCGGCCTGGTCACCAGCTGGATTCCGTACGTGGCCTGCTTCGGCTGGGTGATGTGCATCCTCGCCATCATCTTCGGCGCGATCGGGCTCTCCCGTGCGAACAAGGGCCTGGCCACCAACAAGGGCGCGGCCGTCACCGGCCTGGTCCTGGGCATCCTCGCCTTCGCGCTCGGGATCATCATCACCCTCGCAGTGTGGGGGTCCATCATGGGCGCCGTCTCGACTGCGGGCTACTGAACGACCGGCTCGACGGCGATCATCGTCGGCGGCGCGGGCTTCGGCCCGCGCCGCCTTCGCGTGGCGTCTCTTGCGGCCTCATACGGTGACCAGACAGAACGGGTGCCCCACCGGATCGGCGTAGACCCGGAAGGTCTCGCCGCCGCCTTCGAGCCGCCGTGCGCCCAGCTCCAGTACCCGCCGTTCGCCCTCGTCGAGGTCCTCGACCCGCACGTCGAGATGCATCTGCTGGTGGATCTCAGGGTCCGGCCAGGTCGGCGCCCGGTAGACCTCCGCCTGCTGGAATGCGATCCCCGGTCGGTCGGCGGCGTCGCCGATGACCACCCAGTCGCCCTCGTCCTGCACCTGCACCATGCCGAGCAGCTCCCGATAGAACTTGGACAGCCGCTGCGGGTCGGGGCAGTCGATGACGAGTCCGTGCCATGTTCCGATCATCTCGGCAGTCTGGCAGAAGGGTGCGACATTCGCCGCCCATGCGGCGATGACGGCGCTGCTCAGGTGGCGTCGTCGTAGCGGCTCGCGGTGCGTTCCGAGCCGGTCTCGCTCTCGGCGGTCGCGTCGGCGGCCTTCGGGGCGTTCCTGCCGAGGCGGCTGCCGTTCACGCTGCGCCTGGTCTCGTCGAGCCCGCGAGTGGCCGCGTCGAGGTCGTCCTTGAGGGGCTTGGTGCCCTCCTGGAGGTCCCTCATCGTGGACTTGAGCGGATTGGTCAGCATCTCCTGATCCTCTTCGCTCAGGATGTGCTTGCGGACGAAGGTCTTGGGGTTGAGATCCTCGGGCTTGATGTCGGTGCCGATCTCACGGCTGAGATCGGAGGCGGCGTTCGAGGCCATCTGCCGGGCCTTGGCGATGAACCGGCGAAGATTGCGAAGCGCTTCGGGGAGCTTGTCCGGACCCCACAGGAAGACGGCGATGAGGATGATGACGAGGAACTCGACTCCCCCGAAATTTCCGAACACCCTGACCTCCTGACGCCGACGGGTCTTCGCCAAGGGTATTCGTTTGCCGCAGCGAATGCCAAGGCGGCCCGGGCCGGGTCTCGGCGAAGTCACGGCTCGTGCGCGCCTCGTCGGTCCTCAGTCGCCGGCGGCCGCCAAAGTCACCTGGGCACTGTGCTCCCGGCCGTCGCGTTCGTAGAGCACCGTCACCGTGGTGCCGGGCGCGAGCTTTCGGATGAGCGCGACCAGCGCCGTGTTGTCGGTGACGGCCTTGCCGTCGAAGTCGGTGAGCACATCGCCGTCCTGGAGGCCCGCGGCCTCGGCCGGCGACCCCGGCAGGATGCGCCGCAGTGTCACTCCGACGCCCAGTTCCGACTCGCCGAGCTCGGCGCCGATCACGGTGTGCGTGGCCGTTCCGGTCTCGATGATCTCGTCGGCGATGCGCTTGGCCTGGTTGATCGGAATCGCGAAGCCGATGCCGATGCTGCCGGCCTGTTCGCCCTCGGAGGCGGTCGAGGCGATCGCCGTGTTGATGCCGATGACCTGGCCACCGATGTCGGTGAGCGGCCCCCCGGAGTTGCCGGGGTTGATCGCCGCATCGGTCTGGATCGCGGCCATGACCGATTCGACCTCGCCGGAGGAGTTCTGCGTCAGGACCGGTCGGTCGATCGCCGAGACGATCCCTTCGGTGACGGTCGACGTCAGCCCGAGCGGCGCGCCGATCGCGAGCACCGGATCGCCCACCGCCATCAGGTCGGAGTCGGCCAGGACCATCGCCGGGTGGTCCGAGCCTTCGATCTTCAAGACGGCGACGTCCGAATCGGGGTCCGAGCCGACGACGTCGGCGATGGCGATCTCACCGTCTTTGAACAGCACCTGCAGTTGCTCGGCCGGCTGGTCGCCGGAGCCGACGACCACGTGGTGGTTGGTCAGGATGTAGCCGTCGTCGCTGACGATGAAGCCCGAACCGTTGCCGCCGCCGGCGGTCAGCACCGTCACCACCGAGGGCATGATGCCTTCGACGACGCCGGAGACCGAGTCGCGGTCGCGGTCGACCTGCGGCTCGGCCCCGGTGATGGTGCCGCCGAGCGCGTCGGTGCGGGTCGCCCAGATGCCGACGGCGGCTCCGAGGGTCCCGGCGATCAGCGACATGATGGCCGAGACGGCGACGACCAGGCCGAGGCCGAGGCGCGGCGCGGCGTTCGGGCGGGGAGGGAGCGGCTCGATCGGGGGAGCGACGGTGACCGGCCGGGTCTGGACGACGGCGTGGCTGGCGGGATCGCGCCAGGGGTCCGAGGGCGCCCCGGGGTGCCACCAGGCCGTGGTCTGCGGTGGGGCGGAGGC
>JAJYSW010000044.1 GCA_021793335.1 Actinomycetes bacterium | reverse complement strand
AACGTCGGCGACGGACTGGCGTCGCTGGAGACGGCGCTGCGCCGTTGGGTCGGCGGTCCGCTGACCGACGACATCGCCCTGATGCTTCTGGACTACCGGCCCGAATCCGACTGAGAGCCGCCTCGAATCACCGGTTCGTCGAGCATGGCGGCCGCCTCCGCCGTCCGGAACACGGGCCCGGCGTGGGCGGCGTCCGAGGTTCGGACGTCGTATGGATCGCCCGGGGCGGCGCGTCGGCTTCGGCGCTAATATGAGCGCCGAGCGTCGCAAGCGCATTTTCAGCGGCGAGGCGCCCCCGGGCCGGGATAACCGTGATGCTTCATGATGCTCGACCACGGTCGGAGGGCAGGGCTCGGCGGACGGTCAGGAGAGCGGCACGGCGGAGACGGCCGGTTCCTCTTCGTGCCGGGCCTCGCCGGCTTCCTCGATTCCGGGCGGCCGGGGTACGGGCGTCACCGGCGGCTTGCGCCTGGCACGGCGGTGGCGGCCCCGGTAGGTCGGGCGGGTGCGCGATGCGATGCGATCGGCGACGGTTCGGAACATGGGGAGGCTCCTTGCTGTGGTCGGTGCGCGCCGATTCGCGGAGGCTCGCGAATCGTTCGTCGGCGCTGCCGGGCGGGTTGGTATTCGGGTACCGGCGCCGCTCGGCGGCAGTGCATCGACGATGCCGCGCAGGAATGCGCGAGCGGGTGCGTCGGTGTGGTTCGGTATCGCCCGATGGGAGGATCGGGCTGCCGGGCGGGCGCGTGTTTCGGTGGGACTGGATCGTCTGGCGGGATCGTCTGGCGGGATCGGGTTTCCTGGTTCGGGCTTTCTGGTCCGGGCTGTTCGAATAGGGCTTCTCGAACCGGGTCGTTCTGTGCGACCGGCGGTGCGCGAGACCGTGGCGCTTCGGCGGACGGCGTCGCACAAACGGTCTGTCGTGTAGTTCAACGAAGCACGTCTTTGCTGGTTACGGTGATATCCAGAAAAATACAGAACACCTCCGACACGCCGGATCTTCGCTGGCCGCGGGCAGTTTTCCGCAGGATGCTTGAGTCGCCTACTGGCGAGTAATATGATGGTGGTTACCACCGAGTAATGGAGGACCCGCAATGACGCATTTCCGCCACAACCTTCGCGACCTCGAATTCAACCTCTTCGAGGTCTTCGGCGTCGACAAGACCTTGGACCACGAGGCGTTCAGCGATCTCGACGTCGCCACGGCCCGTGAGATCCTCTCCGAGCTCGCCCGCCTGTCGGAGGAAGAGCTCGCCTCCAGCTACATCGAAGGCGACCGCAACCCGCCCGTCTACGACACCGCGACGCAGTCGGTGGCGCTCCCCGAAGACTTCAAGAAGTCCTTCCGCGCGTTCATGGACTCCGAATACTGGCGGCTCGACCTCCCCGAGGTGCTCGGTGGGACCCCCTCGCCCCGCGCGCTCTGGTGGGCGATGGCCGAACTCGTGCTCGGAGCCAACCCGGCCCTGTGGATGTACGCCGCCGGGCCCTCTTTCGCCCACAGCCTGTACCTCGAAGGCAACGACGAACAGAAGGAATGGGCCAAGCTCTTCGTCGAGAAACAATGGGGCGCCACCATGGTCCTCACCGAGCCCGACGCGGGCTCCGACGTCGGAGCGGGCCTGGCCAAGGCCCATAAGCAGCCGGACGGCTCCTGGCACATCGAGGGCGTCAAGCGGTTCATCACCTCGGGCGAGCAGGACATGACCGACAACATCATCCACTACGTCCTGGCCCGTCCCGTCGGCGAACCGGACGCCGGCGGCCCCGGAACCAAGGGGCTGAGCCTGTTCATCGTGCCCAAATACCTGTTCGACCCCAAGACCGGCGAACTGGGAGCCCGCAACGGCGTCGTCGCCACCAATATCGAGCACAAGATGGGCCTGAAGGTCTCCTCCACCGCCGAGCTCACCTTCGGCGACAAGGCCCCCGCCAAGGGCTGGCTCCTGGGCGAGCGGCACGAAGGCATCCGGCAGATGTTCCTCATCATCGAGTACGCCAGGATGATGGTGGGCACCAAGGCCATCGCCGCGCTCTCGACCGGATACCTCAACGCGCTCGACTACGCGAAGAGCCGCATCCAGGGCCCCGACATGCTCCAGTCGACCGATAAGACCGCGCCGCGCGTCCCGATCATCAAGCACCCGGACGTGCGCCGCTCGCTCATGCTCCAGAAGAGCTACGCCGAGGGGCTGCGAGCCCTGGTCGCCTACACCGGCTCGTGGCAGGACCAGGAACGCCTCGCGGCCGCCGACGGCGACGAGGAGACCGCCGAGACCGCCAAACGCATCAACGACCTGCTGCTGCCGCTGGTCAAGGGCTGCGGCTCCGAGCGGGCCTTCGAGCTGCTGTCCGCCGAGTCGCTCCAGACGTTCGGCGGCTCGGGCTACCTCCAGGACTACCCGCTGGAGCAGTACCTGCGCGATGCCAAGATCGACACGCTCTACGAGGGCACCACCGCCATCCAGAGCCTGGACTTCCTGTTCCGCAAGATCGTCAAGGACAACGGCGAGGCGCTCATGGCCGTCGCCGCCGAAATCCTGGGCTCCACCGAGGACGGGCACGAGGAACTGGCCGAGGTCCGCGCCAAGGTCCAGCGCGCGCTCGGCGATGTCCAGGGGATCATCGAGGCGCTCCAGCCGGCCCTGATGGGCCCCATGGACGGGCGTCCGCGCGACCTGTACAAGGCGGGCCTGCACTCGCGGCGCCTGCTGCTGGCCGTCGGCGATCTGATGGTCGCCTGGCTGCTGCTGCGCCAGGCCGCGATCGCGCAGGCGAAGCTCGATGAGGGTGCGGACGGCGCGGACGGCGACTTCTACCGCGGCAAGGTGGCCGCCGCCAAGTTCTTCGCCCACGAGGTGCTGCCGCGCCTGACCGCCGACCGCAAGGTCGTCGAGGCCGCGGACCTCACCGTGATGGACCTCCCCGACGAGGCGTTCTGAATCGAGTGGCGGCCTGAGCCCGGATGTAGGCCTGTTCGATGTCCCTGGACGGGCACCGCCGGGTTCGCGGCGTCGCGGGGGCCTCCCGGATCCCGGTGTCGGATCTGGGAGGCCCTCCGCTTTACGAGCGAGTAAGTGGATTCGACACCTCCTCGCCCCGAGCCCTTGAACAGGCCCCGGGGCACCGCACCGGCGATGCCCGAGCCGGGATCAGGCCTCTCCGGAGGCCCCGAGGCTCGCGCCGGACACCGTACGCCCGGCGCGCCGGGCATACGCCGAGACGAATCGGCGTGCGGCCAGACCGAGGTGGCGGTCGAGCCCCCAGTCGATGCCGGCCGAGGCGACCGGACGGAACTCGCAGCGAAAGCGCATGCCGTGATCGCCGTCGTCGCCGGTGACCACGTGGTCCCACGCATCACGGTGCTCCGTGGTCGACAGCAGGCTGTAGGTGTCGAGTCGGCGGCTCCCCCGATCCGAGAGCGAGGCGAGCAGCACGCTGCCGAGGACCTCCTCGAACACGAGTCCGGCGGCACCGGTCTCCTCGTGCGCCTCCCGCAGCGCCGCCTCGCCGATCGTCTCGTGCGGCAGCGCCCCGCCGCCCGGTACCTGCACGCCCGCCTCGGGCGCGTCCGAATGGAGGATCACCAGGACTTCGATCCGTCCGGAGCCGGCCCTCGACCGCAGCACATACGCGGCCGCGCGCTGCCGGAAGGAAAGCGTCTCGAAAGCTGCGGGCATCCGGTGAGTCTCGCAGTGCGGCCCGTGCAGCGCAACGCCATATCCGAAGGGGCCCTTCACAGGGACCGGACGACGCGCGCCGGGTTGCCCAGAGCCACCACGCCGGAGGGGACGTCCTTGGTGACGACCGCGCCGGCGCCGATGACGCTGTCGTCCCCGACGGTCACCCCGGGCAGGACGATGGCCCCGCCCCCGATCCAGACGTTGTCCCCGATGGTGATCGGCCGCGCCGCTTCGAGCTTGTCGCGCCTGGGCCCCGGTTCGAGCGGGTGCGTCGGGGTGAGCAGCTGCACGCTCGGGCCGATCTGGCAGTCCGCGCCGATCGCGATCGGCGCGACGTCCAGTGCGGTCAGGTTGTAGTTGACGAACGTGCGGGCCCCGATCGCGATGTTGGTCCCGTAGTCGACGAACAGCGGCGCCCGCACTTGTGCGCCCTCACCGAGCCCGCCGAGGAGCTCGACCAGGACCGAGCGGGCCGCCTCGGGGTCGTCGACGGCCGCGGCCCGGTACCGGGCCGCCAACCGAGCGGCGCGTTCCAGCCGATCGCCGATCTCCGGGTCGTCGGCGATGTAGTGGTCGCCGGCGATCATCCGCTCGTAGTTCGTGCGCGGGTCCCCTGCGAAGCGATCGGCCATGGCACCGACCCTAGCCCCAGCAGTGTACGAGCGTACGTTCCTGGGGATTTCGGGTGCGTCGGAATGAGTGCGCCGGGCCGTCCCTTGGTCTGGACTGCACCCCGCCTCCTCCGGCCGCGGTATTCGATGTGCGTGTGCCGACATACCGCGATGCGGCCCGGTGGAGCGCCCGCGAACCTCGTCGTCGCTGTTCGGCGTCTACTGGGCCGCAGCCGAGCGCATCGGGCCATGCTCGATACGGCCTATTCGGTCACCACAGGGCCATGGAGTACCGACGGGGCCTCGTTTCGAGCGGCCGGTGGCGCAGAATTCCTGAAGAACGCCGAGCGGTGCACGGTCAGCGGCAGTCGGACCGGCGGAACACTTGCGCTCCCGCCCCCGGCGAGCGCCGGAAGGTCGAAAACCAGGCTAAGCGGTCTCGCCTTCGAACGTGGTGGCCAGCAGCGCGTCGATCGCCGCCTGCCGCGCCTCGGTCCCGGACTCGGGCACGCTCGCCAGCCCGATGAAGCCGTTGACGCCGTCCACGTCCACCATCAGGATCGCGATGTCCTCGTAGAGGTCGGGCGTGTGCTCGCTGGACGTCCACGACACGGTCGTCTCCGCCAGCACTCCCGGCCGCCCGTCGACCTCCACGTCGGTGAGCGTGGTCGCCGCGACTTCGAGGCCCTCGGTGCTCCCGAAGGCGAAGCCCGAGGTCCACGTGTCCATCGCCCCGTCGGCGCTGCCGCGGAGATCGGCGGGGTCGTAGGCCAGATACGCCGAGTTGACCATGCCGACCTCCAGGTAGGAGATCCAGCTATCGGTGTGGCGGATGTAGTAGGCGTGCGCGTCGGTGCTGAGGTTCCCGTTGGCGCCGGGACCGTCGTAGAACTCCCACGAGGCGCCCGGATTCGGCGTCACGGCCCCCAGCGAGGCCACGGTCAAGGCGTCGGTGTCCGGCTCGGGCGGCGGAGGAGCGTCCTCCTCACCGTTCTCGTCGGTGCCCTCGTCGGGGGCCTCTTCGGTGGTCTCGCTGGTGGTGTCGTCGCCCGCGGTCGTGGTGGCCTCGTCGTCATCGCCCAGGATCAGATACCCGGCGACACCGGCGCCGACCATCAGGACGAGGGTCACGATGATGAGCACGGCCGTGCCCGCGCCGCCTTTGCGGGTCGGCTGCACCGGCGGCGGCCCGTACTGCCCGTACGGATCGGGGAAGCCCTGTTGCGGCGCGTACCCCGGTTGCGAGACGTATCCCTGCTGAGGAGGCGGATACGCGCCCTGCCCCATGTCGGGCTGCGTGTACTGGGGCATCTGCGCGCCGTGGCCAGGGCCCACCTGGCCGGGGGCGTAGCCGTCGGCGGGCGGCTGGCCGTACGGCTGCTGCTGGCCGTAAGGGTCGCCCGGCTGGCCTTGCGGGGGGTATGTCATGCCACGAATCGTATCCGGGTTTTTCCACAGGTGCAGGTGCCGACGGCCCGTGTCCGCCGGAGCGGCGCCCGCCGGGGCCGTGCCGCACCCCGTCGAGACGGAGACGATAAACCGGGACGGGCGCTCAGCGTCCGCCCCGGTTTCAGGGATCCTGAAGTACCCCTTAGTATTCCTGGTCTGTCAAGGTCCGAATCGTTAGCTACGGAGCCGATCGGTCCGGTCACCGGTTCAGCCGGCGCGCACTGCCACCGTCCTCCCCGGGACCGTGAACGTCCCCGTCCGGTCGGCGAACGCGGCGGCGTCGAATGCGGCGTCGGCGAACGCCTCCTCGGCCGATCCGGTCAGCACCGGGTGCAGTTCGGCGCCGGTCTCCGCCAGGCTCTCCGTGGTCTGGCCCGACCGTCTCGGGAGTGGTGTTGAAGACCACCGTCAACTGCTCGAACGCATCGCCGGTACCGGTCATGTCGATCGTCATCGTGATGACCCCGGGCCTCTCGCCCGTGCCCGAGAGCGGGAACGGGACCCGCTCGGCCACGGCCTCCCCGAGGCCGACCGCCGATGTCGACGACGCGATCGGCAGCAGCTCCGCGTACCGTGCGCTCGCCAGCTCGATGTCCTCGCACGTCGGCTGCGATCCGTGTCAGGGCCCGTGTTCGGCGATCGGCCACTTGTCCTCGCTCGTCCACGCCGGCGGCAGGCCGATGCCGAAGCCGTTGCTCGACGCCCGCGAGGTCGCCGCCTTGGTAGGACTACCGTTGCGTGGGGTCGAAGCCGTGGTCGAGCGGGTCGCCGTCGACGCCGCCGGTGTTATTGGACGGGTCGCCGTCGGCGAAGCGGCCGGTCATGGCGAAGTGGAACTGTTCGGCCGCGTCGTCCGGGACGGCCGCGTGCGCCGCGGGTCGGGCATCGCCGGGTCCGTCCTCCCCGGGCGACTCGTCTTCGGGAGGGCCGTCCGGGCGGTGCAGGCGGTGAGTGCCGGCGCAGAGACCAGCACCCCCGCCGCGTATCGGGTGGTACGCCGCATTGCGTTGTCTCCTCCGGGGTTGTACGGGGGCCGGAGCCGTTCGGCGCTTCGCGGGCGACCTTGAAGGCGCACGACGCTCCGTGTGCACAAGCACCTACCACCTATGAAATTTTCTTATAAAACTTGGGCGATATATTGCAGTGCCATGGTCGCGCAAAGGGTCTGCGGTCACTCGGCTCCGTGGCTCAGCGGCGCTCCTCGTCGAGGATGCGCTCGGGCACCGGCTCGGAACGGTCATAGTGGATGGCCTTGATCGGCAGCGGGAAGTTCGATTTGCCGAACGGTGACGGGGCGCCCATGACCCCGGCGGTGAACTCGCCGATCTCCAGGTAGCCCGGCTTCACCGGACGGCTGCGGGTCTTGACGTCCTTCTCGGCCGGCTTGGCGGCCTGCTTCTCATCGGTCATGACCAGGAGTTTATCGGGGGCCTCCGCGGCCCGGAACCGCATCGTGCGTGCCTCGCGTCACCTCGGTGCAGCACACCGGCCGTACCGACATCGGCCCTGGTTCATTCATCCTATTGAACATAGAAAGTCGAATACGAGACGTTATGCGATGAATACCCCCGTCTCAGGGAATTGGCAGGAATGCTTCAGGGCGGGCTCAGGCTGGTGCCCCACGGTGAAGGTCTCGGGGAATGAGGGGTTCCCGAGGGGTTATGGACCCGGTGAGGCGGTCGCTTCGGACTCATCCTCCACTGACGATCACCGTTGCCCCGCCTCACCGGACCTCCATGCCACACGCCCGAAGCGAGGCGGCGCTCCGCCCGCCGCCGCTGCCCGCGACCCGGACGGGCGCGAGCTCACCGGTAGCGTTCGGGATTCGGCAGCAGTTCGTTCATCGAGCCCGAGCGGAAGCCGCGCTCGTCGAGCCGCACCTCCGCGAAGCCCTCGACGGCGGCGAGCACCTCTGCTCGCGCCGCCACGGCCTCCACCAGCTCCGAGTCGATCTCGACCTTCGCGGTGTCGCCGCCCAAGTCCCGCACCCGCAGATTCCGGACCGGGATGCCCGCCGCCCGCAACGCACTGCGCAACGCCGCCTCGGCGGCGGCCACGCGCCGCAGCCCCGGGGCGGTGACCTCGATGCCGTAGGCGATCCGGCTCGACAGGCACGCCGCGGCCGGTTTGTCCCACGTCGGCAGGCCCCATTCCTTCGAGACCGCTCGGATCTGGTCCTTGGTCAGTTCCGCATCGGCCAAAGGCGTGATCGCACCCGCCGTGGCGGCGGCGCGGATGCCGGGCCGGAACCCGGCCACCAGATCGTCGGCATTGGTGCCGGTGGCGATCGCCGCGATCCCGCGCCGCTCGGCCAGAGGAGCGAGGACGCTCATCAGTTCGGTCTTGCAGAAGAAGCAGCGATCGCCGGCGTTGCGGCGGTAGCCTTCGCGCGCGAGCTCGTCGGTGGCCGGCGCGTGGTGGACGACGCCGAGGCCGACTGCGAAGCCCTCGGCCTGCTCGAGCTCGCTCGGCGGCACCGCCGGCGAGACGGCGGTGGCGGCCTCGACGCGCTCGGGGCCGAGCGCGCGGACGGCGGCGGCCAGCAGGAACGCCGAATCGACACCGCCGGAGAAAGCGACCAGCAGCGAAGGAAGCGAAGAGAGCCGTTCGAGCAGTACATGCACACGGTCAGCCTGGAAGGTCACGCTACGAGACTACGTCGTGCCGCGCGCGCCGACGGAAGGCGAGCATCGAAATGAGGTCCATTCGAGCCGGAGATCGCGAGCGGGGCCGGCCCCGGACCGGGCGAGCCTGCGACTGTGAACGGCGCGGACCGCCGGAGCAGGCGCGGTCAGCCCAGGTCGTCGGCGACGGCTCGGAGCATCTCGGCGATCTTCGCACCCGTCTTGCGGTCGGGGCGCCGACCGCGCGACAGCGGCGGCATGACCTGCTGTTCGAGCACGCCCATCATGTCCTGGAGGAGGCTGCCCAGTTCCTCGGGCGAGCGCTTGGGCTTCTCGGAGGCCGGGGCCGTGGACGACTGCGGCGAGGTGATCACGTGGACGCCCATCGCCTGCACGCCACGGCGGGTGTCGATGATGCTGTACTCGACCTTCTGGCCCTTGACGAGCTCCTCGACGCCTTCGGGCAGCGCGTCGCGGTGGACGAACACGTCCTTGCCCCCGTCGTCACGGGAGACGAAGCCGAATCCCTTATCGGCGTCGAACCACTTCACTCGGCCACTGGGCACGGCTCAACCTCGAAATTCTCGTCTGGACGGTACTGACAAGTCCGTCAACTCTAGCGCGACCTCGGTTCGAGGGATCAACCATCCGGGCGACCGGTGCGCGGGCGGCCACGATGATCGCACCTCGCCCTCTCGCGCCTCCCATGGGCTCATAATATGGGGGATGCGGTCTTCGGCGGTCTGGAGCGGAGATTACAAGCCCCGGACGCGGGTCTCGGGGACGAGGCCGAGCGCCGCCGCTCCCGACAGGAGCCGCTCGACCGCCGCGCGGCCCTCCGCGCCCAGTTCACGCGAGAATTCGTTGACGTACAGGTCGATATGACGGCGGCACACCTCTTCGGACAGTTCCTGCGCGTGCTCGGCGATATAGGCCCGGCTCGCCTCCGGGTGGGCCCGAGCGTGATCGAGAGAGGCCCGGATCGTCTCGGTGATCGCCTCGCCGTCGAGCTCGGACTTCGCGATGACCGCGCCGAGCGGAATCGGAGCGCCGGTCGAACCCTCCCACCATTCGCCGAGATCGACGACGCTCCGCAGCCCGTACTCGCGGTAAGTGAATCGGGCCTCGTGGATCACCAGTCCCGCGTCGAACCGGCCCGCCCGCACCGCAGGCATGATCTGGTCGAACGGCACGACCTCGATCGTGACGTCCTCACCGCCCATCTCGTCCATCCACAGCTTGAACAGCAGGAACGCGGTGCTTCGATCCGAGGGCACGGCGATCCTCGTGCCGCCGCGGCCGATGCCGCCCCGATCGGACCGGCCGTTCGCGAGCACCAGCGGCCCGCAGCCGCGCCCGAGCGCCCCGCCGGCCGGCAGCAACCGCCACTCCTCGCCGAGGTACGGCAGCGCCGCGTAGGACACCTTGGCCACGTCGAACTCGCCCTTCGCGCACGCGGTGTTGGTGACGTCGATGTCGGCGAACGTCAGTCGCACCGGTGGCGCGCCGTCGAGCAGCCCGGCCGTCCAGGCGTGGTAGATGAACGTGTCGTTGGGGCAAGGCGAATGCGCCAGGTGCAGCTTGCTCACGGTCTCACAGCTCCTTGATCGCCGCGGTCAGCGAGGTGAGCGCCGCGCTCCAGTCCCAGCGCGCGACGTCGCGGTCCCCTATGTAGTTGGAGACGGTGCGGATCTCGGCGAACGGCAGCCCCGCCTGCTGGGCCGCGGTGGCGACGCCGAAGCCCTCCATGGCCTCCCCGATCGCTTCGGGGTGGCGGTGGGCGAGGTTCGCGGCCAGGCCGTCCGATCCGGTGATCGAGGAGAGCGTGAGGATCTCCCCGCGGACGCCCTCGACGGCCGCCGTCAGCACCGTGTTGCAACCGATCCGGTTGGTGCCGAAACCCAGTTCGTCGATCGGCTGGAACCGCCAGGGAAGGGCGACGCCGAGTTCGGCGGCGACGGAGTCGGTGGCGATGAGGGTGTCACCGATCTCGGCGCGGCCCTTGAACGCCCCGCAGATCCCCGCGTTGACCACCACGTCGTAGGCGCGGCCCATCTGGCTGTTCTCGGCGATGGTCCGCGAGGTGGCCGCCGCGGCGGAGGCGGGCCCCACCCCGCACACGAGGATGTCCAGCTCATGGCGGGTTGTGCGGCCGGCCTCCACGGCTTCGGCCTCCTCGCGGACCGCGCACACGACGAGTATTCGCATGGCGTCAAACGTACCGGGTCCGGCTCGCGGTTCGGCGCACCGAGAGCGGTGAGGGCGATCGCCCCGGAGGCGTGAGCGGCGTCGGACCGCGAGACGTTCTCCCGCGGCGCCTCTCGTGCGGGCGTCGGGACTCCGACACGCGGCTCACCATTGCGAGCCCCGTCCTGTGGGGCGGGGGTCGCCTTGCCCTATCCTTGGACACGTGCCTGAGAGCTCAACCGCCACCGCAGCTGCGAAGACCCGTACCCGCAAGCCGCGCCTCGACCGTGTATGCGCGGAAGCCGTCGAGCTCGCCCGAGCGGCCGCCGAAGAAGCCGGCGACGGCGTCGGCGAGCACCTGAGCGTCGAAGCCGAAGCCGAACGGGTGGTCACCCACTACTTCGACTGCGAGCTGTCGGGTTACCGCGGTTGGCGCTGGGCGGTCGTGCTCAGCCGCGCGCCGCGCGCCAGGACCGCCACGGTCTCCGAGACCGCGCTGCTGCCCGGACCGGACGCGCTCCGGCCCCCGGCGTGGGTGCCGTGGTCCGACCGGCTGGAGGCCGGCGAGGTCGGCACCGGCGAGGTCCTGCCGACCGGCGAGGACGACGATCGCCTCATGCCCGCCTATTGCTACTCCGAGGACGACGGCGTCGAGGACATCGCCTACGAGTTGGGCCTCGGGCGCAAACGCGTGATGAACCGCGAGGGGCGCACCGAGACCGCCCGGCGCTGGTATGAGGGCGATCGCGGCCCGAACGCCCCGATCAGCGAGGCCGCGCCCCTGTCGGCCCGCTGCGGCACCTGCGGGTTCTACCTGCCGCTCGCCGGGTCGATGCGAGTGGCCTTCGGCGCGTGCGCGAATCTGTACTCCTCGGAGGACGCCAAGGTCGTCTCGGCCGATCACGGTTGCGGCGCCCACTCGGAGATCGGCGAGTTCGTCGACACCACGCCGCAAGGTGTCGTCCAGTCCGAGACGATCTATGACGACGAGGGCTCCGAAGAGCTCTGATTCGGCGGCCCCGTGCCGGGGCGGCCCGGTTCACTCGGTCTCGCGGTCCGGCCGCGACGAGAAATGGCGACGGTCCATGATCACCATGACGACCGTGCCGATGATGCCGAGCGCCACACCGCACAGCGCGCAGGCGATCCACCATTCGCGTCCGGAATCGGCCAACTCGTCCCGGAACAACTGCGCGACGATCCATGCGATAGTCCACAGTAGTGTCCCGCCCGCGGCGATCGGTGTCATGCGCAGCTGCACCGCATCGGCGGCGGGCAGCTCCGGCGAGCGCTTGACCCGCTTGAGCGCGTCACGGGGCGTCGACGAGGGGACTGGTGAAGGCTGGGAAGTTCCATCGGACGACACGTCGCCAATGTACTCTGCGTCAGGCCGCACGACAATCCATAACACCGACTCGAAAGTGCTGCGAGTGCGAATATCGTCCCCCGGTGGTTGTGGTTCGCCGGTAGGGTTGGGCGTACGCTCGGATGAGCTGGCAGTGCGGCGCTGACGAAGAACACGAGGGGTGACAGGCATGAGGCCGGTACGGTTCGTAGCCCTCTCAGAGGACGGTCATGCGCTGGTGCTCGCCGACGAGCTGGGGCGCCTGCTGGCGTTGCCGCTCGACGAGCGGGTTTCGGCGGCCGTCGAGGTGCCCGATGGCGGGAAGCCCCCGAAGGCCAAGGGCGAGAAAACCTCGGGCTCGAACCAGTCGAGCACCAGGTCCGCTCCGCCGCGCGGGGCCACCCATATCAATCTGTCGCCGCGCGACATCCAGACCCGCATCCGCTCGGGGGAGAGCGCCGAGGACATCGCCGCCTCCTCGCAAGTCGCCGTCGACCGGGTGCTGCGTTACGCCGGTCCGGTCCTACAGGAGCGGGCGATGCTCGCGCAGGCGGCTCGGCGGGCGCGTCTGGCCACGTCGGAGCGCGGTGACCGCATGTCCAACGTGGTCGATATGAAGCTCGGCGCGCACGGCGTCGATCCCGAGGCGGTTTCGTGGGACGCTTGGCGGACCGAGGACGGCTCGTGGATGGTCCAGGCTTCGTGGTCCTCGGGCAAGACGACGGCGCGGGCGCGCTGGAAGCTCGATCGGGCCCGCCAGACGGTCACGCCCGATGACGAGATGGCGCAGTTCCTGTCGACGCCGGTGCCCAAACCGGTGGCCGATCCGGTGGACGCGCCTTCGGACCTGGGCATCAGACCCGGGGAACCGGCGCGTCCTTCGCGGGATCCGCTGCACGGTCTGGTCGATGACGATATGGCGCAGCCCGATCCGTTGCGCCGCGACCGGCTCCGCGAGGTCCTGGAGCGTCCGCTCGACGACCCAGCGGGGCGCGGCAGGCCGCAGCCCGCGCAGTTGGGTCTTCCGGGCACGACCACACCGGAGCAGCGAGAGACGCCCGAGGTGCCCTCGCTGGCGGTGCTGCGTCCGGGCAGCCGCTCGGCCGTCGAGGAGGATCTGCACTCGCCGCCGCTGGCCGCCGCCGCCTCGAAGCCGCGCAATCAGCTTCCCGGTTGGGACGATGTGCTCTTCGGCGGAGCCGGAAAGAAGTAGTACAGGGGCGGAGCCGGAAAGAAGTAGCACGGAGGCGGAGCCGGGCGAGTCGGCACAGGGCGGAGCCGGAGCGAAGTGCGCCGGAGGGTGCGGCGGCTTCTTGGCTCGACTCCGTGTGAGCAATATGGATACTGCCCGGTCGAGCGTCCCTGAGGGGTGCCCGACCGTTTTCTCGTGTGGGGCCGGTCGCGGTGAGAGGGTTTGGTCATATTCACTGGCTAGCCGGCCGGTAAG
Organism: Actinomycetes bacterium; assembly: GCA_021793335.1. GTDB lineage: Bacteria > Actinomycetota > Actinomycetes > Mycobacteriales > Micromonosporaceae > Glycomyces. The sequence continues at coordinate 3,930 of JAJYSW010000044.1, read as the reverse complement.
TAGCTAGGATCAGGGGCACCATGTCCCCAGCCATCACTCGCCAGCTGCACGAGACGTTCCGCGCGCTCGCCTTCCCCGCCTACCGAGTGTTCGCGGCCGGCCAGCTGACCGGCACGCTCGGGTTCTGGTTCCAGACCACCGCCATCAACTGGCTCGTCCTCCAGCTCACCGGCGACTCCGGGACCGCGCTCGGGCTCTCCCTGGCCCTCCAGTTCGGCCCTTACCTCCTCTTCAGCCTCCAGGGCGGCAAGATCGCCGACGCCTTCGACAAGCGCGTCATCCTGTTCCTGTGCGCCATCGGCAACACCGTCATCACCGCCGTGCTCGCGGCGATCGTGCTCTCCGGCATGGCCGAGGTGTGGATGGTCTACCTCGCCGTGTTCGTCTTCGGCTGCGTCTCGGTCATCGAGGGGCCCGCCCGTCAGGCCTTCTACTCCGAGCTGGTCGAGGGCGACGCCCTGCCCAACGCCATCTCCCTCGGTTCGGCGATCTTCAACACCAGCCGCATCGCCGGCCCGGCGGTCGCCGGCATCCTCATCGCCGTCACTTCCACCGGTGCCGTCCTCGCGTTCAATGCCGTGCTGTTCCTCGGCCCGGCCCTCGCCTGCCTGACGCTGCTGCGCCGCCGCCTGTCGAACCCGGTCGTCCGCGCGGCCGACACCAGCGGCGGCATCCGCGAGGCGCTCGCCTTCGTCGCGGCCCGGCCCGATCTGCTCGGCGTCCTGCTCGTCTCCCTGTTCGTCTCGGGCTTCGCCTTCAACTTTCCGGTCACGCTCTCGATGCTGGCCAAGACCGAGTTCAACACCGGTGCGGACACCTTCGGTCTGCTGCTGACGGCCCTGGCCGTCGGGGCCCTGCCCGGGGCGCTCGTCTCAGGACGCAGGAAGGGACGCCCCGGCGCCTATACCGTCCTCGGCGCGGGACTGGCCCTCGGCGTGTGCACCGTCGTGACCGGCTTCGGTCCCTCGCTGGTCTCGGCGATGATCCTGCTGGCGCCGACCGGCTTCGCGATGGTCTACTTCGCTCAGGCGGCCAACCAGCGCATCCAGATGGGGGTGCGCGGTGATTTCCGCGGACGGGTGTTGAGCCTGTATCTGCTGGTGTTCCTCGGTTCCACGGCGATGTTCGCGCCGCTGGTCGGCTGGGTGTGCGAGGTCGCCGGAGCGCGGGCCGGGCTGTGGCTCGGGGGCGGCGTGTCGATCGTGGCCGTGGTGCTCGCCTACGCGCTCAAGCACATGCGGCTGCGTCGCCGATTGGCCGATGTCGTCCCCAGTAAGGCGATGCCATAGAGCGGCAACGGTATCGGCGGTATCGGCATGGTGGGGCGGCCCGGCGTGGCGCTTCGCGGAGGCCGCGAATCCGCCGCTGCCCCCATGGGCCTCTCGTTCCTCAGCGGCCACTTCACATAAGTTACCGTCCCGTCTGGCGGGATTTCACTGAATTAACAGTCGGCGTTGCTGCGAGGATTAGTCACATCGCGACAGCCCCGCTGCGCCGCTTCGAGACACCCATCGACTCCGGCGCGCGTCAAGACCCCTAGCGAGCCTCTGGAGGGAATCCAGTGAGTGCCACCGTCGCCACCGTAGCCGAGACCGCGACTCGGACGCAGCGCCTCTTCGCCGCGCTGCCGCTCCCGGACAACGCCGTATCCGACCTCGCCGAAGTGGTGGCCGACCTCAACATCGCCCGCCGCACGGGAGCCTCGCCCGGCCGGGCCAGCCGCCCCGGCCAGGGCAGCAGCCGACCCGCCCCGTCGAACCGCCTCGTCCGCTCCGAGAACTGGCACCTGACCGTCGCCTACCTCGGTGACGTCGCCGTCGACCGGTTCGATGAGGCATCCGACGTCCTGGCCGCGGCCTGCCACACTTTCGAGCCGCTGCGGTTGTGCGTCTCCGGCGGCGGCCGGTTCGGTCGCGGCCGCTACTCGGTCGTCTACGCCGGTCTCGACGGCGATATCGCCCGCCTCGTACAGCTGGTCCACCGGATCAGGGCCGGCCTCACCGCCGCAGACCTGCCCGTCGACCAGAAGCAGTACCGGCCGCATGTCACCCTCGCCCGCCCCGGCGACCGCGTCACCAACCAGCAGGCGGCCCAGGACCTGCTGACCCTGCGCCGATATTACGGGCCGTCCTGGACCGCCCGGCAGGTCGTTCTGTACAAGTCGGACTTCGGTACGAAGCCCGGCCAGGAGCAGCCGAATTACACCGCTGTGGCGACGATGCCGCTCGGAGCGGCGTAAGATACCGAACCGGCTCGCGAGATATGCGCGAAAGCCGTTCCTCGGCGTGTCGCGCCCGGTAGAAAGAGTTCATGTCCGCGAGCTCCTCTGCCGCTGGTCGGCACCGTTTCAATCCCCGATCGTTCATCCCCGGCCCCGCCGGTGGACGGCCGGTGGCCCGCGTCTTCCTGCGCGCCGCCGGCCTGACCGCGATCATCGCCTGGGCCGCGCTGATCGTATGGGCCTCCTTCGGCAACGCCGCCAGCACCGGATCCTCGGGCCTGTATCAGATCCTCGGGGCCGTCGCCTCGGTCCTGCTCGTGGCCTTCGTGGTCCTCACCGCGCTCACACGTTCGGGCCTGCGCCTCATCGTCGTCGCCTTGGCCACGGCCGTGCTCGCCGCCGTCGCGGGATGGCTGGTGTACGCGTCCATGCCCGATGCCGGACCCGAGGCGTTCATCACGCACCGCGCCGGCATCGCCGCCCTGGCATACGGTTTCGGGGTCATCGGCGGCGGCCTGCTCGCGCTCGCCGAGTTCGCCGTCGAAGGCTACGCCGGCGGCCGCGTCGCAGTGCCGCGGAAGCTGCGCCGCAAAGTCTCGATCCTCGCCGTCGCGAGCGTCGGCCTGGCCGCCGTCGCGCTCGCCCCGGCGATGCAGCTGTGGACCGAGCTGGCGAACCAGGACGCCCGCGTCGGAGACGCCTCGGAGTCCGCCGGCGAACCCGCATTCGAAGGTATGACCGATCTGGCCGGCGTCGAGCGCTTCGTCCAGACCCCGTACGGGATGCTCCGGGTCGACCACCCGGCCGACCCCGCGCCGCAGGCGGTCACCCTGCTCGACCCGGCCACCGGCTCAGCCGTGTGGTACCACCGCCGCTGGAACTGGCAGTCCGCGCAGGAACCGGTGCTCTCGCACACCCAGGAACTGGTGGCGCTGACCGGCCCGCGCGCGGATAAGCGGGACGACTACCAGACGCGCGTGCTCCACACTCAGACCGGCGAGGAGGCCGCCACGATCGGCTTCGACGGTTCGCCCGGCGTGCTCCTGGCCATCGCGGACGACCGGCTCGTGTACACCGGGGTGCGCTCCTCCGCGTTCGCCACCTACGACTTCGGGGGAGACCTGCAATGGCGGGCGCACCTGCCGGATGGTTGCACGGGCACCGCCGCCCAGATCACCGCCGACCGCCTGGTGATGCTCACCGACTGCGTGCCCGCGCCGGACCGGCTGGTCGTCAACGACCACATGCTCGCCTTCGACCTCGCCGACGGCGAGATGGTGTGGGAGCACGACATCGACTCGGGTTCCGAGGTCGCCCCCGAGAGCTTCCTGGTCACCGAGGACGCGGTGATCATCGACAGCCGCATCGAGCAGCGGGTCTCCGACGGCCCGTTCTCCGCCAGGCGCTTCGAGCACGAGCTGCTCGCCGTCGACGCCGACGACGGATCACTGCTGTGGCGCACCGGCGGGCAGCAGTTCGGCGCGACGCATTCCTCGGCGTGCGGCGGGACGCTGTACCTGTCGTACCCGACCGCCCTGGCCGAGGCCGTCGACGGGAACGAACGGGGTGATCCCTCCGCGAAGGCGACCGTGGACCAGGGCGACCGGCGCACCGTGCAACTGGTCGAGTGCTATTCCGCTTCGGAGCGGGAGGGCTCTCGACTGGGCGTCATGGCATACGATCTGCGCAGCGGTGAGCGGCTCTACAAC
>JAJYSW010000043.1 GCA_021793335.1 Actinomycetes bacterium | reverse complement strand
CCACGACGAACACGGCGAACAGCTGCTGGTCGACTGGCGATCCGAGGCCGGCAGGCGTTTCTACCTGGCGACCGCGGCCTCCCCCGCAGGCGTGCGCCGCCGACGCCACTTCCACACCAGGGGCCGACGCATCGCCTCGCTCAACGATGAGGTCCTCGACCTGGACGCCGCCGACGGCTCGGCCTCCACGATCGGCTCCGAAGGCGCGCTCATGGCCGCGCTCGACGCCGCCCGCACCGGCCACATGCGCGACATCGTCGCCACCATCCAGGCCGAGCAGGACCGCATCATCCGCGCGCCCCTCGAAGGCATCATGATCGTCGATGGAGCCCCCGGCACCGGCAAGACCGCCGTCGCCCTCCACCGCGCGGCCTACCTGCTCTATGAGCACCGTGAACAACTCCAGCGCCGAGGGGTGCTCATCATCGGCCCCGGACGGCAGTTCCTGCGATACATCTCCGAGGTGCTCCCGGGCCTGGCCGAGAGCGACGTGCTGCTGCGCACTCCCGCCCAGCTGTTCCCCGGCATCGCTCCCGACCGGCCCGAGTCCGAGGCCGTCGCCGCGCTCAAGGGCCGTGCCGTCATGGCCGGGATCATCGCCAGCGCCGTCGCCGACCGCCAGATCGTGCCCAGGGAGGCGCAGCCGATCCACTACGAAGGCCACACGCTGCTGCTGCGGCCTGAGAAGATCACCGCCGCCCGCGACGCGGCCCGAGAGACGGGCCTCCCGCACAATGAGGCCCGCGAGACCTTCCACAAACGCGTCATCGCGGACCTCGCCATGCAGTACGCCGACATCATCGGTGAGGACCCGCTCGGCGGGGAGAACCTGCTCGGCCTCGAAGACCGCGCCACGCTCGCCGCCGAGATCGCCACGGACGCCCTCATCCGCGGCGAGATCGAGCAATTGTGGCCCGAGCTGACACCCACCGAGCTCCTCGAAGACCTCTTCGCCTCCCCCGCGCTGCTGGCCTCGGCCGCGGCCGTCCTCACCGAAGAGGAACGCCGCCTGATCCGGCGCGAGCCCGGCGGCTGGAGCGAGGCCGACATCGCACTGCTCGACGAGGCCGCCGAACACCTCGGCGAAATCGAGCGTGACCGCGGGGCCGGGACGCTGGACGCCGAGCAGATCGCCTACGCCGAGGACGTCCTGTCGATCGCCTCCGGCTCGGCCTCGTTCGACTTCGAGGATGAGGAGGAATCGGAGATCCTCCAGGCCACCGACGTGATCGACGCGGCCTGGCTCGGCGAACGGCAGATCGACCGACGGTTCGTGTCGGTGGCCGAGCGGGCCGCCGCCGACCGCCGCTGGATCTTCGGGCACGTCATCGTCGATGAGGCACAGGAGCTCTCGCCCATGGTGTGGCGCGCGCTCCTGCGGCGCTGTGTCAGCCGGTCCTTCACCGTCGCCGGCGACCTGGCCCAGGCGGGGAACGCGGCCGCACCGCGCAGCTGGGCCGAGGTCTTCGGGGCCTCGGAGCTGACCTGGCGCGCCGAGCAGCTCACCGTCTCCTACCGCACTCCGGCCGAGATCATGGCCGTGGCCACGCGCGTGCTCGACGCCATCGACGCCGAGGCCCCGCGACCGCGGTCGGTGCGGACCTCGGGCAGCGAGCCGTGGCTGGAGATCGTCCAGGAGCGCCTGGCCGAGCGGGTCGCCGAACTGGCCGCGGAGGAGGCGCGGACCGTCGGCGAGGGGACCGTGGCCATCGTCACCACGCCCGAGCTCGCCGCGGAACTGGCCGGAATCGACACTGCGTCGGTCCTGACCGTCAGGCAGGCCAAGGGCCTCGAATTCGACAGCGTCATCGTCGTCGACCCCGATGCCGTGGCCGAAACGAACATGAGGAACCTCTACGTTGCACTGACGCGCGCGACCAAGCGACTGGGCATCGTGGCCCCCGACAAGCCCGGCTTTCCCGGCGCCGAGATCCTTTAAGAGTCGCTTCCACCTCATACACTGATGATCACGGCCGGACCGAAGCGAAAGGGCGCGGGTTGACGACGACTACTGGAGACCTCACCGGAGCGCTCGTCGACGGGCGGTACCGGCTCCAGCGGCTGATCGCGAACGGCGGCATGGCCTCGGTCTACGAGGCGCACGACCAGCGCCTCGACCGCGCCGTCGCCGTGAAGATGATCACCGCCTCCGAAGTCGGCCGTTTCGACCTCGACGCCTTCGCCCACGAGGCGCGCACCATCGCCCGCCTCTCGCACCCGAACATCGTCGCCGTCTTCGACGAGGGCGTCCATGAGGGGCTGCCCTACGTCGTCATGGAGTACGTCCCGGGCACCACGCTGCGCGACCTGCTCAACCGCCGACGGCGCCTGCGCATCGAGGAGGCCGTGGAGCTGTGCGGCCAGATCCTCGACGGCCTCCAGGCCGCCCACGACGCCGGGCTCGTCCACCGTGACATCAAACCTGAGAACATCCTGCTCAAGAACGGCGGCCGGGGCGACCGAGTCAAGGTCGTCGACTTCGGTCTCGCCGAAGCCGTCCACGCCGAGAGCCGGCGGGGCGGCCCGCTGCTGGCCACCGCCGCGTACGTCGCGCCCGAACTGGTCGGCGGACGGCCGGCGAGCACCGCCAGCGACGTGTACTCGACCGCGATCCTGCTCTATGAGCTGCTGACCGGTGAGGTGCCGTTCGACGGGCCGGACCCGGGTGAAGTCGCCCAACGGCACCTCACCGAGGACATTCCCTCCCCGAGGGGCATCGCGCACGACGTCTCCGAGGGGCTGGCACAACTGGTGATGATCGCGGCGAGCCGCGATCCGGCCGCGCGGCCCGTGGACGCGGGGGCTTTCGCGCGGCGGCTGCACGCCGTCGACGCCCGGCCGGTGCCCACCGCCGCCGGGCAGCCGCCGCGCCCGACCCGGGCCGTGCGGACCACGATGCTCGTACCCAGCCCCCCGACCCGGCGGTCATGGAAGGCCCTGGTCACGCTCGCGGCCATCGTCGCGATGCTGGCCGCCGTGGCGCTGACCGCATGGTGGGTCGGCGTCGGCCGCTATACCTCGACGCCCTCGCTGCTGGACCAGGACGCCGCGTCGGTGGCCGATTTCGCCGCCGAGCACGGCTTCGTGATCGAGTTCGACGACGGCGCCCACAGCGAGAGCGTGCCGAAGGACCAGGTGCTCGCGCAGGAACCCGGCGTGGGCGAACGCATCCGTTCGGGCGGGACCATCACGGTGACGCTGTCGCTGGGGCCCGAGCGGTACGAGATCCCCGATCTGGCCGGCATGAGCGAGGCCGAGGCGTTGGAGGCGCTCGACGAGTTCCGCGCCGAGGTGACCGTGAAACGCGAGTACAGCACCGAGTACGGCGAAGGCGAGGTCGTCGCCACCTCGCCGCCCGGCGGTCGGGAGGTCAAGGCCGGTGCGGCGATCACCGTGATCGTCTCCGAGGGGCCGCCGCCGCTGACGGTGCCGGACCTGGTCGGGATGGGCGAGGACCAGGCCGAGGAGACGCTCGAAGCCGAAGGGCTCGACGTCGGCGACGTGAGCGAGCGCCACAGCGACACCATTCCGGAGGGCGCGGTCATCGAGCACTCCCCCGCGGCGGGTGCGGCGGCCGCGCCCGAGGACGAGGTGGACCTGGTCATCAGCGAGGGCCCTGAACCGGTCGAGGTCCCCGATGTGGTCGGGATGAAGGTCGACGACGCCAGGGCCCTGCTCGAAGAACTGGGGTTCAAGGTCAAGATCGGACAGATCTGGTTCACCGGGACGGTCTTCGACCAGTCGAAGGACGCTGGCGAGGAGATCCCGAAAGGCTCGGAGATCTGGCTGTGGGCCCGCTGACGCGAGCCCCGCAACACCCGCTCAGGCGGCGGCCTTGAGCTCGCTCATCGTGAACAGCGCCTGCAATGCAACGCCGTTGTCGGCGAGGTTCTCCACGCCGCCCGATTCTCGGTCGATGACGCACACGGCCTGCTCGATCGTCGCTCCGCGACGCCGCAGCTCGGTGACCGCGTCCAGCACCGCGCCACCGGAGGTGACGACGTCTTCGACGATGAACAGGCGCCGCCCCTCGACCTCGCCGCCTTCGGCGAGGCGGCATGTGCCGTAGGTCTTGGCCTCCTTGCGCACGAACAGCACGGGCACACCGGTCACCTGCGAGAGCATGACTGCCAGCGGGATGCCGCCGGTCTCCAGCCCCGCGAGGGCGTCGACCCCGTGTGCGGGGACGAGGGGCGCCAGGGCCTCGGCGATGCGCCGCAGCATGACCGGGTCGGACTCGAACAGGTACTTGTCGAAGTACTCGGTCGCGACCACCCCCGACCGGAGGGTGAATTCGCCGGTCAGGTGCGAACGGCGGTAGATGTCGTGGGCGAGTGAGGTATCCGTGCTCATGGGTCCACCCTGCCATGCGGCCCCTCGTCTCGGCGGCCGACGTTCGGGCCGAGCGGGGCGCGCCTCATCAGAAGAGGTCGGTGAACCAATCGAAGAGGTTGAAGTCGAAGTCGAGCCAGTCCCATGTCAACTGGTCGAGGTAGCTCAGGCCGACGATGAACAGGAACACGCCGGTCACCAGGTGCGTGAGTCTGGCGGTGCGTCTTCTGGCGCCGAGCATGCGGCCCCAGAACATGCCGCCGAGGACTCGGACGAGGAAGAACAGGCCCACTGCGACGGCCAGCACCAGGAGGTAGCCGACGACCTGGTTCCGCAGGTTGTCCATGCCTTCCTGAACGGACCACAGCAACCACATGATCAGTGAGAACAGTCCGCCGATGACGCTGAGTTCGAGCCCCTTGGAGAGGCTGCCGGGCGGGCCGAGGAGCGGGTGCGCCTCGTCGCGGTCGTAATCGTGGTCGTCGCGGTCGATGCGGCGGCGGCGACGGTCGCCGTCGTGCCCCACGGGCGGGTCGCCGGCCGGCCGCAGGTGCGGCGGCGCCTCGCCGTGGCCGGACCGGCCGTGCACGTAGTCACCGCTGCCCTGGTCGGGGACGCGGACGCGGCCGGCGATCGGCTGGGCCGAAGAACGCTCGTTGACGACGTCCATGCCCGATTCCATGATCCTGGTGTCGGCCGCCGCGGCCGGGGGCGGTGCGAACGGCGCAGCCTGCGCAGGCGGGGCGGGCGGGTTGAGCCTGCCGCCGAGGACCCGGGTGGCGGCGGTGGCGTTCACGTGCTGCCCACCGGGAGCGCCCCAGTCGACACCGAGGTCGGGCACGTTGGACTGGCCGACGACGGTGGCCAATTCGGTGATCCAGCGCGAGAGCTCGTCGGTGCGGGGCCGGTTGTCAGGATTGTCGTCCAGCGGTGCGGTGAGCAGCTCGCGCAGGCGCGGGTTGGCTTCGAGGACGGGGTGGGTGCGCAGCCGCGCCCACGGCACCGACTGCTCGTGGCCGGGCGAGTCGGTACGGGCGCTGGCGCCGGTGACCAGGTAGAACGCGATCGAGCCGAAGCCGTGGACGTCGTAGGCGGGGCCCACGCGACCCTCGTGCGCTTCGGGCCCGGCGGTCTCTCGGGTATAGGCGATCGTGGTCAGGTGCGCCGGAGTGAAGTAGCGGGCGCCGGTGAAGTCGATGACCTTGGCGGAGCCGTCCGGACCGATGATGACGTTCGCGGGTTTGAGGTCCATGTGCAGCACCGGGTGCGCTCCCTGCGGCGGGTGATGCATGGCGAGCATGACGTTGACCACCGACTGGAGGGTGCGGGCGGCGTCGACGCGGCCGAGACGCTGGGCCAACAGTTGGCGCAGATCGTGCCCGGGGAGGTATTCGAGGACCTGGAACGGGACGGGCTCGCCGGTGGCCGGGTGGCTCGGGTGGTGCGGCATGCGGCCGTAGAAGGCGTCGATGCGTCGGCAGATCGACCCGACGTTGCGGCTGTGGAGGTCCATCAGGACCGCATCGCCCTTGTCCCAGGAACGATACTGCTGCTCACGCGATTCGCCGGGGTTGAGGCGGAAGACCTTGACGGTCAGCGGCGTGGAGGAGATCCCCGCGGACATGCGCACGGCCTGGTAGACATCGGCTTGGCCGCCGGAGCCGAGCATGCCGGTGAGCCGGTAGCTCTGCTCTGATCCCGGGAGGGGGTCGGCCGGGCCGCAGACGAGGTCAACGGTGGCGTTCGTCATTGATCGCGGTTCCTTCACGAATGGGTTGCTGTGGCACCAGCGTAACGCCTGGACCTCACTCGCGCAGACGGCGGAGGGGTCGCTGTTCCCACGGTCTCAACGGGCAGTCGGCCGCCTTTCCCATTGCATCCGAAGGCAAGGCGTGTTGCCGCATGCCTTCGCGGCGATGCGGCGTTCCCGCGTTCGCGACCAGGCGCGGCGGAGGCGGGAGCGACCGTCCGCGCCGGCCCGGCCCGTGGGGTGTCAGCGGGGGCCGCCCCAAGGGGAGTCGCCCTGCGGCGGCGAGGTCGGCGGCATGCCTCCCGAGGGCTGGGCGCCGAAGTTCGGGCCCGAGGGCTGACTGTAGGAGCTGGAGGGCGGCGCGGGGGCATGCTCGGCGTTGAGCGGTTCGAAACCGCCGGGAGCCCCGGGATGCGGCGGCCGCGGGGCGGCGACCGGCGGCTGCTCGCCGACGCGTCCATGGCCGCCCATCGCCGTGCCCGCGTTCTCGCCGCCGCGGTGCAACGACCACAACGCGGGAGAGAAGGCGATGCTGAGGATGCCCAGGCCCATGGCCAAGGGTGCCACGAAAGCTTTTTCTTGTTCGGTACCGCCGAAATCGAAATAGGTCATCAAGAGGATGAAGACCATGAACAGCAGTGCTCCCAGAAGGCAGAGCACCTGGAAGGTGTGAAGTAGTGCACGAAATCCCTTAGACATGTGTCGACGCTACCAACACGTGTCCAATAACTCCATAATGCAACGATCGAATTCACGAATCGTTCTGCACGGCACGGGACCGGGCGGTCTCACCCGGTCCCGTGCCTTCGCCTCGCTGTTCAGGGCAGATCGGGGAGCTCGCGGGTCCGCTCGTACTCGGCGAGCTGGCCGATGCGCCGACTGTGGCGCTCCGCGCCCGAGAACGCCTCTTCGACGAATGCGTCGACGAAACTCGTGGCCTCCTCCAGGCTGTGCATCCGGCCGCCGATGGCGATCACGTTCGCGTCGTTGTGCTGACGACCGAGCCTGGCCGTCTCGACGCTCCAGGCCAGAGCGGCGCGGCAACCGGCGACCTTGTTCGCCGCGATCTGCTCGCCGTTGCCCGAGCCGCCGACGACCACGCCGAGGCTGCCCGGGTCGGCCACGACCTTGGCGGCGGCGTTCAGGCAGTACGGCGGGTAGTCGTCCTCAGCGTCGTACTCGAACGGGCCCACGTCGACGACCTCGTGGCCGCGGCCTTTGAGGTGCTTCACCAGGTGGTCCTTGAGTTCCAGACCGGCGTGGTCCGAACCGAGATAGATGCGCACGGATGTACCTGCCTTATTGTTTCGGGAGCTCGGCGATGGTGAGACCGGCGCGGGCCTTCGGCACGAACCAGGTCGACTTGCGGGGCATTTTGAGCCGCTGGAGGTTCACGTCGATGAAGTCCTCGACCGTGACCGGGGCGATGAGGATCGCCAGGTCGGCCTTGCCGGCGTCGACCTGTTCGGCCAGCCACGAGGCCGGGTAGTCGCCGCCGACGTAGGTGATGCGCTCGTCACCGGCGTCCCAGCCGAGCAGGCCGCTGAAGACCTCCTGTTCGACGCGGGTGTGGTCGAGCCGGTCCACGACACTGCCCTCGACGGGCCCGAAGGCGATCCGCCAGGTGCGGCCCTGGCCGTAGACGACGACGGAGCCGCCTTCGGCGGGAGTCCGGGGCGGGCCGTCGATCTCGGTGACCTCGGCGCCGATCTGGCCGATCTGCTCGACCAGCTGCGAGGCCGAGCCCGGCAGACCCGCCACGAGCCGGTGGTAGGGGCGGATGGTGACCGACTGCGGGGTGGTCACGACCGCGAGGAACCGGTCCAGTCCCCCGACCTGTGCGGCCAGGGAGCGGTGGTTGCCGTCGGCGACGATGAGGTCGCCGTCGCCGGCCAGAGCGGTCAGCGCGATGCCGGCCTCGCCGCCGATCGCCCAGATCTCGTGGGTGCGCCCGGCCTCGTCGACATCGGAGGCGACCGGCGCGCCCGCCTGGGCCACGGCCTCGGCGACGGCGGCGTGGAGCTCGTCGCCGCGGCCGGACTGGAGCAGCAGGACGGGGCTGAGGAGGTGCCGTAGCCGCTGGTTCAGCTCATTGCGCTGCTCGACCTTCTCGATGAAGACGTCCTCGTTGCGGATGACCTTGCCCGGCTCGTCGGCCGCCGAGGAGATCTCGGCGGTGTCGACCATGCAGAACACGCCGTACGCCACCGGTTCCTCTCCACCGGAGATGCGGTAGGCGACGGCGACGTCGCCGAAGGAGGCGAAGCGCCCGGCCTCCTTCAGGGCCGCGAGACGCTCGGCCGCGGCCGGAAGGGCCTGTTCGAAGGTCAATCCCGCGCTCACCGCCTCCGGCGTGTGGGCGGGCATCTCTACGCCGAGGACGCTCGCCGGATTCGCCTCGATGATCCGAGTGATCTCGGTCTCGTCGGGGAACTCGTCGTAGTTCTTCGCTGCGGTCTGACCTGTGGAAAGCCAGGCCTGCGGTATCGGGTGTGCTGCACTCACGCCGCCAGCGTAATCGAGCGGAATGCCCGGCCCGCATCCACCGAGGGAACTCCCGGGATGTGACACACTTCTTTCAGATTCGACCCTATGAGACTGGAGGCATTGTGGCCGCAACCCACATTCTCACGCGAGACGAGGCCCGGCGCCGCGCCGAGCTGCTGACCGTCGACTCCTACACCGTGGAGCTCGACCTGACCGGCCACGCCGAAGGCGACACCTTCTCCTCCCGCACATCGGTGACGTTCTCCTGCTCCGAACCGGGAGCCGAGACGTTCATCGAGATCGCCGCCGAACGCATCGAGGACGCCTATCTCAACGGCGAACCGGTCGACATCTCGCTCTTCGACCCCAGGGCCGGGCTCAAGATCGCGGGTCTCGCCGCGGAGAACACCCTCGTCGTCAACGCCGTCTGCGCCTACTCGACCGACGGCCAGGGGCTGCACCGCATGGTCGACCCCGTCGACGGCGAGACCTACCTGTACTCGCAGTTCGAGGTGGCCGACGCCCAGCGCGTCTACGCCTGCTTCGACCAGCCCGACCTGAAGGCGAGCTTCACCTTCCAGGTTCGCACGCCCGAGCACTGGAAGGTCATCTCGAACATGCCGGCGGCCAGTGAGACCGCCGTCGAAGACCTGGGCATGAAGGTCACGCTGTTCGAGACCTCGCCGCGCATGAGCCCCTACATCACCGCGGTCTGCGCCGGGCCCTATGTCGGCGTGCACGAGACGCACGACGGCATCGACCTGGGCGTCTACTGCCGGAAGTCCATGGAGGAGCACCTCGATCCCGAAGGCGTCTTCGAGATCACGCGGCAGGGCTTCGACCACTTCCACGAGAAGTTCGGGATTCGCTACCCGCTGCCGAAGTACGACCAGGTCTTCGCCCCCGAGTACAACTTCGGCGCCATGGAGAACTTCGGCTGCATCACGATCGCCGAGGCCTCGTTCCTGTTCCGCAGCCAGGTCACGGACTTCGAGCTGGAGCAGCGCGCCAACGTGATCCTCCACGAGATGGCGCACATGTGGTTCGGCGACCTGGTGACCATGCGCTGGTGGGACGACCTGTGGCTCAACGAGTCCTTCGCGGAGTGGGCCAGCCACTGGGCGAATGTCGAGGCCACCCGGTTCAACGGCGCGTGGACGACGTTCCTGTCGGCCCGCAAGAACTGGGGCTACGGCCAGGACCAGCAGCCGACCACGCACCCGGTGTACACCGACATGCCCGATACCGAGTCGGTGCAGGCCAACTTCGACGGCATCACCTACGCCAAGGGCGCCTCGATCCTCAAGCAGCTGGTCGCCTACGTCGGGATCGACCCGTTCCTGGAGGGCCTGCGCGCCTACTTCCAGAAGCACCGCTTCGGCAACGCGGTCTTCTCGGACCTGCTCGACGAGCTGGAGGCCGCCTGTGGCAAGCCGCTGGCCGAGTTCGCCGACACGTGGCTGCGCACCGCGGGCGTCTCGACGCTGCGACCCGAGATCGCGGTCGACGCCGAGGGGAACTACACGCGTGTCTCGGTGCTCCAGGAAGTCCCCGACGAGCACCCGACTCACCGCACGCACAGGATCGCGATCGGCCTGTACGACCTGGAGGACGGCCGTCTGGTGCGCCGCCGCCGCATCGAGGCCGACGTGAGCGGCGCCTCCACCGAGATCGCCGAGCTCGCCGGCGTCCGCCAGAGCGATCTGCTGCTGCTCAACGACGACGACCTCACGTACGCGAAGCTCCGTCTCGACGAGCGTTCGCTGGCCACGGCGATCGCGCACACCTCGGCTCTGGACGATTCGCTGGCACGCGCGCTGATCTGGTCGGCCGCGTGGGACATGCTCCGCGACGCCGAACTGCCCGCCCGCCGCTTCGTGGCGCTCGGCACGGCCAGTCTGACGGCCGAGACCGACATCAACATCGTCACGGTCGCGCAGCGTCAGATCGCCGCCGCGCTGGCCTACGCCGACCCTCAGACCCGCGCCGACCTGCGTGAACAGTGGGCGCGGGCCGCCCACTCGGCCATGGAGGCCGCCGAGGCCGGCAGCGACATGCAGCGCTCGTGGACCAAGGCGTACGTCTCCGCTTCGCGTTCGGAGGCCGATCTGGCCCGCATCCGCGGCTGGCTGGAGGGCCGGGACGTGCCCGAGGGCCTGGCCGTCGACGCGGATCTGCGTTGGGCGCTGCTGACGGGCCTGGTCGCGAGCGGCGCGGCCGATGAGGAGGCGATCGACCGCGAGCTCGACCGCGATGACACGGCCGACGGCAAGCGCCTGTCGTTCATCGCCCGCGCGGCGGTGCCGACCGCTGAGGCCAAGGAACGGGCCTGGGAGCGGATCATCGACCCGAGCACCGAGAACTACGTCCGCCGTTCGTCGATGATGGGCTTCGCCCCGCTCGACCAGGCCGACCTGGTGCGCCCTTACCTCGAACGCTATCTGGCGGCGGTGCCGGAGCTGTGGGAGAAGCTGGGCGCTCAGCAGGCCGTGGAGTTCTCCAGGCTGGCCTTCCCCTCGTCGCTGATCGAGCCGGAGACCGTCGAGGTGCTCGACGCCTGGCTGGCCGAGGATCGGCCCGCGTCGGTCGAACGCGGGGTGGCCGAAGGCCGTGCCGACGTGGTGCGCGCACTCGCCGGCCGAGCCTGCGACAAGGCCGCTTCCTGATGTCACGGTAAGCGTGTCGGGGCTCTGGGACGCGGTCCCGGAGCCCCGATCCTCGTCAGGGCCATTGATAAGCTCTGCCCAACTCGCCCCCGCACCCCGTCTCTGAAGGAGAGCAGCCTTGTCCGCGCTTTTGCCGGTCGCAGTCCTCAGCGCCACGCTGGTCGCGCTGTTCGGGATCGTCCTGCCGCTGCTGCTGCTCGGGCCCGTCATGGCCTCGCGTACGCGTCCGCAGCCGCAGCAGCTGCTGTTCGCCGTGGTGCTGCTCATACCGACGATCGTGATCGGGTCGGTGTTCCTGGCCTGGTGGGCGGTCTCGTGGTTGGAGAGCACCGACGCCCCGGCTCCCGCGCTGATCGGGATCTCGCTGGTGGTGGCGGCCACGGTGGGCCTCTTGACGCCGTTGCGAGTGCCGGTCGGGAGCGGGCCGTTCTGGATCAAGCCGCTGCTCGGTTTCGCCGCGGGCGTCCTGGTACCGGTCGCGGTCATGGAGAGCATCGCGCTCGGTCTGCACGAGGCCGCCGCCGCTGCGGTGGGCGTCCTCGTCCTGGGTGTGCTCCTCGTGGTCTCTCGGGTGATCGCCAAACCGTTGGCCGCGCGTCGTCAGGCCAAGCGGGTGCGCGCCTCGGTCGAGCGGTTCCAGGGGCAGTTGGTCGACGTGACCGACGAGGCGTGGCGCCTGGTCGACGCCAGGGGCGACGGGAATCGGATTCTGCTCCGGTACGACGGCGAGGAGGACGGCAAGAGGCTGGGGGCGTCGCTGCTGTTGCAGCGGGACATGGAGTGGGTGCCGGTCGCCAAGGAGAACGAGTCGGCGGTCTTCGAGCTCTCGAAGAGCCTGAACGGGCATCCGACCGAGGCCGTACTGGCGCAGAAGCAGCTGGGCACGCCGGCGACGCTGACCTTGCGGATTCCGGGCACGACGGTGTTGTCGGTCAGGGAGGACGTCGCCGATTCGCTGTCGTGGGTCGAGTTCATCGGCAAGTTGGAGCTGACCGACGCAGTGGGGCTACTGGGCCGGCAGCTGCCCGAAGGACGCTGAACGGGAGAACGGGGCGTCGGCCGAGAAGCTCGATTCTCGGCCGACGCCCCGTTCTTCTTCGGTTCAGGCGCCCGCAGCGGCCTCGGCCAGCATCCGCAGGCCGGTGACGATGCCCTCGGAGAGCCGTCCCGCGCCGAACGCGGCCTCCATGGAGAACACCACCAGGGCCGCCGAGCGGTCCGGGATCTTCTCTCGGGCGAGTTTGCCGGTCACGATCTGGATCTGGCGCTGTTCGGGCGAGACCGCGATGAGGACCGACTTGTCGGGGTCGTTCAAACGGTCGTGCATGGATTCGGCGGCGCCGCGCACCGGGTCGTGCAGCGGGCCGACGTAAACGCTGTAGTGCAGGCCGCCGCCTTCGCGATCGGCGGCGGTCAGGGCCTCGTCGATGTGCAGCAGCTGCCTGGTGTTGAACGGGCCTTCGAGGACCGCGGGCCGGACGCCCTCGGGGCTGCGGTTGGTCAATGTCTTCCGCGCCACGGTGTTACCACTGGCCATGCGAGCCTCCCTTGGGTCCACTGGCGATCTTCTCGCCGTTGTCGTCCGACGTCTCGGCACCAGACTCGATCTGCGCCACCGCTCCCGGACGCACGTCCGAATCGACCACGCCATCGCGGGCGACGAACCAGACCGGCTTGAAGTTGTACGGCTCGCCGGGGCGGTAACGGGACTGCGGGTGCGGGTCCCGCAGATAGACCACGGCGTATACCACGACCGTGATCAGGACCGGGGCGCCGACCATAATCAGCAGCTCCTGGAAGACCGACATGTTGCTCCCCAAATCGAATACAGGGTGACCTCGGCCCTCAGACTAATCTAATTACCGCTTCCGGATCGCCGCAGGTGGCAGCGAGGTGCGACCGACCCCACCCGGGCGTGACCGACCGCACGGCCCTGCGGCGGCCGGGTTATACCGCGCCGGTCGAGCCCTGCGAGGTCGGTGCCGCGAGGCGGTTCAATGCCGCCGCGCCAGCTCGTGGTTGCGGCGGGGCAGCCACGCTTCCCAGGCCGGGTCGGGGCGGCGCTGGCCGCGGAATCCGCGCAGCTGCCAGCCCGAGGGCGGGCGCGGGGCGCGCGGCAGTCTCCAACCGAGCTCGGCCAGCGTGCGATCGCTCTTGCGGTGGTTGCAGGGAGCGCAGGCCGCGACGACGTTGTCCCACGTGTGGGTGCCGCCTTTCGAGCGGGGAACGACGTGATCGATCGTCTCGGCGCCCGATCCGCAGTACACGCAGCGCCAGTCGTCGCGGACGAACACGCCGCGTCGAGACGGATTGGTGCCGACCTGTCTGGGGATGGCGACGTACCGGTTCAGACGGACTACGGCGGGAACGGGGATGTGCATCGTCTCGCTGTGGAGAAAGCCTTCACCCGGGGCCACGGTCTCGGCTTTGCGTGTGAGCAGCAGTACCGCCGCTCGTTTCACCGGCACCACGCACAGCGGCTCGTAGCTCTGGTTGAGGACGAGGGCTGAGCCCAGAGCTGCGACGCTGTGTGGGAAGAGGGCCGTACGCGCACCTGGGGCAGGCTCATCGCCGTCAAGCGCACTCCTATGTCGAGGACCTATCACGGTGTCGTACCTCCAAGCCGTCAGTCCCGTCAAGTTTGACGTAAATCTCAAGAAATTGCACCCCGGTTCAGTGGGATGTTCGACCGCGGGCGAATATCGTCTGTTCGAACACCCGTCGACGTCCGTTCGGAGGTCGGCGGCACCCCGGAGGATGCTCGGCACCCGACGTGGAGAAGGAAGAACGTGGAACTGCTTGCGGCTACCGGAGAATCCCCCTGTGAGGTCGGGGTCAACTCGTGCTCGCTGCTGTGGCGTCTGACCGACAGCGAGACGTTCGCCGTCAACGGCGGTGAGATCATCGACACTATCGCCAAGATCCTGCTCATCGTCGTCGTGGCGTTCGTGCTGCGGTGGGTGGTCAACCGCTTCATCGACAGGGTCATCAAGCAGGTCACCAACGTCAGGCGACCGCAGTCGATCGCGGAGTTGAACAGTCTGCTCGGTTCGGCGAAGACTCGCCGCGAGGAGATAGTCGGGGACCGTCGGCTGCAACGGGCGGCCACGCTCACCAGCGTGCTTCAGCACATCAATGGTGTGGTCATATTCTCCGTGGCGTTCATGATGATCCTCGGTGTCTTCGAGGTCAATCTGGCGCCGATCCTGGCCAGCGCCGGGATCGCGGGGCTGGCCATCGGCTTCGGCGCGCAGAATCTGGTGCAGGACTATGTGGCGGGCATCTTCATGCTGCTGGAGGACCAGTACGGGGTCGGGGACATCGTCGACGTCGGCGAGGTCATCGGCACGGTCGAGGACATGGGGCTGCGCGTCACCACGATCCGGTCTTTGGACGGCACTCTGTGGTATGTGCGCAACGGCCAGATCTTGCGAGTGGGCAACACCAGCCAGAGCTGGGCGTATGTCGTGCTCGATATTCCGTTGCCGCCGACGGTGGACGTCGATGAGGCTTCGGACGTGATCATGGACGCGGTTCGTTCCTTCGCCGAGGATGAGGATTGGCGCGCGTCCGTTCTCGGTGAGCCCGAGTTCTCCGGTGTGGCCTCGATGACCATTGATGAGACCACGGTCCGGTTCGGGTTGAAGATGAACAGCGACCAGCAGTGGGCCGGGGGCCGGGAGCTGCGACGCCGGATCAGCGAGGCGCTCAAGGGCGCCGGCATCTCCATGACCGGCGGACGGGTGTACGTGCCGCGCGGTGGTTCGGGGAAGCCTTAGCTGCGAAAACGACGTGATCTGTGGCGCACTCGGTGTGACTCGTATCGGATAGTGTTCCCTTGCCGTCGAACGGTTGGCACCATGGAAGAATGCCGACCACCAATAGCCCACGTGCCGTCGCGTCGCTCTCGCCGACCGGCCAGCCCAAGCCCACCCAGTCCTTCTATGAGGCCGTGGGCGGTGAAGCGACGTTCAAACGGCTGACCGATGTCTTCTACGAGCATGTCGCCGAAGACGAGATCATGCGCCCGATGTATCCCGAAGAGGACCTGGCCCCCGCGGCCCGGCGGCTCAAGATGTTCTTGGAGCAGTATTGGGGCGGTCCGCGCACGTACTCGGAGGAGCGCGGGCACCCGAGGCTGCGTATGCGTCATGCGCCCTACGTGATCGGTGAACGCGAGCGTGACGCGTGGCTGCGATGTATGCGTGCCGCGATGGATGAGGTCGCCTTGCCTGAGGAATACGACCAGGCGATGTGGGAGTACATGGTCCGAGCGGCGGACTTCATGCGGAACGCATGAAGCAGCGGCTCAGCATGCGGAACGCATGAAGCGGAAACGCAGCGTGTAGAGCGCGCGAAGCGGGAGCCCGGCGTGCAGAGCGCGTGAAGTTCGAGTGCAGTGTGCGGAAAATATGCAGCACGGTCGCGGCACTCGTCGACTGCCTCGGGTGGAAACCAGTGGGGCGTCGCTCGTGTCCGCCGCAGACTGCGAGACATCGGCGGCATTGTGCGTAGTGGCGAAATCCCAAGCTTTTCGGGCGCGGTCTTCGACGTGGATCGTGGTCACTGGTCGGCGGGATCAGCGAGTCTGTATTACCGACAGACGAAACAGCCTCTGGCAGGCCGGTTGTTCTCGGCCGCGCGCCCGCAGCGGAAGACCGGGCTTGTTTCGACGCGGCAGAATGTTTCCACGAGCGAGCTTGAGGCGGTCCGGGTGCCCTGTGGTGGCGATGCCACCCTTCTTGTCCTGCCATGGTGCGGGTCGACACGGTTCGTGCCTTGAAGCGCCTGGACTCCTTCGGAAAGCAGGCTGAACGTCAGGGGGAGTCTCAGAGGGACGTCGGGAACGGGTCTTGAGGCGGCTTGTCTCGATGCACTACGCAGGGTCTATGCGGTGAAGTCGAACTCGCCGTCTTTGACTCCGACGAGGAAGGCATCCCACTCGGCACGGGTGTAGACGACCACCGCACCCTCGGGATGATGAGAATGCCGCACCGCAACCCGCCCCGAACCATCAGCCAACGGCCCAGCCTCAACACACTGGCCTCCCCCGCTGCTACTACGGGTGCTGACTCGCCATGAGATGCTAGCCAGCTCATCGGTGGTGAGCTGGTGTTCCGTCCTCATCGAATCTCCTTCAAACGCGCAGCGATCAAGTCAGCCGACTGCTTGGCAGTCAAGCATGACCGGTCAAGATCATCCCACACGGCCTCAAACCTTTTCACCTTCGGTGCTTCCAGGTAGAGCGCGCCCCCGTTGATTTCAACATAGGCGACTGCCGGGTAGGGGTCGGGCATGGCGAACAGCTCGAAGCTCCCATTAATCCCTGCGTGCAGGCCCTGGGACGTGGGCACGACCCGAATCTCAATGTTCTTCTGCTTCCCGGACTCCAGGAGATGCTCTAGCTGCTCCCGCATCACCTGGGCAGAGCCGACCTTCCGGTCCAGGAGCGACTCCTCCAGGACTACCTCGATCCGGGGGCTTCGCTCTGCGAGAAGGATCTGCTGGCGCTCCATCCGGAGATCCACCCACCGTTGGATCTGAGCAGAAGATGTCGCACCGTGCTCAAGCCGCGTGATCACTGCCTCAGCATATGAGCGCGTCTGGAGCAGTCCATAGACCAGCAAGTGCTGGTAAGAGTAGATCGTGTCGGCACGGCTCTCCAGCCAAGGCACATCGATGAAGTCGGTGCCAAGATCTTTCCGGTGCTCATCCCACCAATCCTTGCGCCATGCCTCATCGCAGATCTCAAGCAGACCAGCACGCAACGCCTCATCATCCACGCCGTAGAGGGTAAGCAGGCCAAGGACATCGACTCGCCGAAAAGGGAAGGTGCCATTCTCGTAGCGGCCCAGCATGGTCGCATCACGTTGGATGTAGTCGGCAGCGTCCGCCTGCGAAACACCGCTGGCTTTTCGCAGATCACGCATCTTCTCGCCCAGCCACTGCGATCGGAGGTTCGGCTCAGTTCGCGCCTTCACCATGACAGCCTCCAGATGTTCCAAAAAAGTTCAACTTAAGAATAGTGCAGACTTGCACAGTGCTTGGTCATGTGCCATGATACCAATCAGGCATGAGGAGCCCATCGCAGGACTCTGGCGACGGAGCGGGTGGG
>JAJYSW010000327.1 GCA_021793335.1 Actinomycetes bacterium | reverse complement strand
CCAACCTCGGTTGGAAGCTCGCCGCCGTCCTGCGCGGCGCCCCCGCCGAACTCCTCGACACCTATCACGACGAACGGCACCCCGTGGGCGCGATGGTCCTGAAGTCCAGCGGCGCCCTCGTCCGCTTCGCCTCGACCGACTCGCGCCTGCTCGGCGCCCTGGGCGAGGCCGGAGTGGCCCTCGCCATGCGCCTCGGGCCCATCGCCCACCGTGCGATGGGCATGATCAGCGGCATCGACATCCACTACGGACACGACAAGATCGTCGGCCGCCGCGCCGAGGACATCGACCTCGCCGATGGCTCACGGCTCTACGAGCGGCTGCGCGGCGGCCGTTTCGTCGTCCTGGACGGCACCGCCGACGCCCGCGCCCGCACCGCGGTCTCGGCCGAACTGGACGGACTCGCCCGCGTGGTCAGGCCCGACGGCTACATCGGCTGGGCGGGCGAGGACGACCCCGCTGCCATCGCCGCCTACCTCGACGCCCATGCGGGGCGATCCTTAAAGGACGAGCGGGGGTCGCTGTGAGCGGTTATCGTCACAGGCATGGCCGCCACGGGAGAACGACCGGACCGGGACGCCCCGCTCATCGGGAGGGCGGAAACCCCGCGGCTCCACGTCATGACCTATAACCTCCGCGCCGCCGGAGGCCGCTCCCCGCACTCGTGGACGAAGCGCCGACCGCTGGTGCACGCCCTTCTCGAACGTGAGCGCCCCACCGTGCTGTGCACTCAGGAGGGCCGGTTCCGCCAGCTCCGCGAGCTGCGCTCCGACCTCGACGGCTACGACTGGCTCCACCTGGGCAGAGCCGGCGGCAGCCGCGGGGAGTCCACTGCGATCCTGTGGGACGAGCGCCGCCTCGCCCCGATCGAATACGACCACCTGTGGGTCTCGCGCCGACCCCGGACGATCGGTTCGCGCAGCTGGGGCAGCGGCACCGTCCGGATGCTCACCTGGATCCACTTCGAGGATACGGCGACCGGCCGGGACTTCTATGTCGTCGACAACCATCTGGACCACCGCTCCGAACGCGCCAGGCGCAAGGGCGCCGGCATCAACGCCGACCTCGTCGCCCGCTTCCGCGCTCCGGTGATCGTCGCGGGCGACTTCAACTGCGACGCCGCCACCGAAGTCCACCGGGTCCTCACCGGTGTCGGCCTCGTCGACGCGTGGGACGCCGCAGCCCGGCGGCTCACTCCCGCGTGGGGCACGTTCAACCACTGGCGGACGGCGCCGGTCGACGGGGGGCCGCGCATCGACTGGATTCTCGTCCGGGACGCCGAAGTCCACCTGGCGGCCGTCAACACCTTCGCCGAGCCCGGCCTGACGCCCTCGGATCACTGGCCGGTCCAGGCGCTGGTCAGCCTCGTGTGAGGGCCCGGTCCGCAAGCAGTTCGCGGATCTCGCGGACGGCGGCCCGGCCGGCGCGGTTCGCGCCCACGGTGCTCGCGGACGGCCCGTAGCCGACCAGATGTATCCGCGGGTCGGACGCGACGCGCGTCCCGTCCATCACGATGCCGCCGCCCTTCCCGCGCAGCCCCAGCGGCGCGAGATGGTCGAGTGATGCGCGGAAGCCGGTGGCCCACAGGATCACGTCGGCGGCGACGAACCCGCCGTCGCCCCACCTGACGCCCTCGGGCTCGATCCGTTCGAACATCGGCCACCGGTCGAGGACGCCGGCCTCCCGCGCCGCCCGGATCTGCGGCGTCATCGGCACGCCGGTGACGCTGATGACGCTCTGCGGGCGCAGGCCGCGGCGCACGCGCTCCTCGACCATCGCCACGGCCCGGCGGCCCCGGTCGCGGTCGAACTCGCCTGCTCTCCAACGGGGCGGGCGGCGCGTCACCCAGTGCGTCTCGGCCGCGAAGGGGTGTATCTCCATGAGGTGCTGGATGCCGGAGATGCCGCCGCCGACCACGATCACGCGCAGCCCCTCGAACTCCCACGGGCCGCGGTACTGGGCGGTGTGCAGTTGGCGGCCCCGGAATGTCTCCTGGCCCGGGTATCGCGGCCAGAACGGCCGTTCCCACGTGCCGGTGGCGTTGACGAGGGCCCGGGCGGTCCACGTGCCGTGATCGGTCGCGACCTCCAGCCGCCGGCCGGGCAGCGAGCGCACGGACCGCACCGTCACCGGCCGCTGGACCCGCAGATCGAAGGTCTGCTCGTATTCGGCGAAGTAGTCGGGGATGGACTCGGCGACGGGCGTCGAGGGGGCCGGCTCCGGCACCGACATGCCCGGGAGCTGGTGGACGCCGTTGACGGTCGCGAACGTGAGGGTCGGCCAGCGGAACTGCCAGGCCCCGCCCGGGCGCGGCGAATGGTCGAGGACCACGAACTCGGTCTCTGGTTCGAAGCGGCGGCGCAGATGGTAGGCGGCCGAGAGCCCGGCCTGGCCGGCCCCGATGACGACGACTTCGACCTCGCGCTCCATGCCTGGTACAACCACGGCGAGGCGAGAGGGATTCCGGCTGGTGAATCCGGTCACGCCTGTATCGGGGTCCGTGGCTTCGCGTCGGATACGGGTTCCGTCAGCCGAACGCCAGAGCGCGGGCCATGACCGAGATGGAGCTGACGACCAGAAGCGCGAGGACGACCT
Organism: Actinomycetes bacterium; assembly: GCA_021793335.1. Lineage (GTDB taxonomy): Bacteria > Actinomycetota > Actinomycetes > Mycobacteriales > Micromonosporaceae > Glycomyces. Next base: position 551 of record JAJYSW010000327.1, on the reverse strand, counting down.
GCCGGAACCGCGCGGCGTCGAGCCGTTTGAACAGCCGCTCGCCGGCGGCGACGCCGATGAGCAGTCCCGGAAGCCCGATGAGGAGCGTTTCGACGACGACGGGGGTCAGCTGCCCGCTGAACGAGTATCCGGCCAGGGCTGCGAGGCTGGTGGAGGAGAAGGAGACCGCGAGCGTCGCCCGCTGCGCCTGGGGCGTGAGGCCGAGCCCCTGCGCGGCCGCGACCATGGGCGGCCCGTCGACGCCGGTCGCGCCGTAGGAGGCCCCGGCGAAGAGGCTCACTCCGGCGAGGGCGGCGAGCCCGCCGCGCAGGGCGAAGCCCCGCCAGACGATGACGGTGCCGAGCAGGACCGTCGCGGCGATGACCAGCATGAGGACGTTGATGGGGAGGACGTTGAGCGCCCACACCCCGAGCGGCACCCCGGGTACGCCGAAACCGAGGATGACCGCCAGCAGGCGACGGTCGATGTGATCGCGATCCTTGACGGCGATCGCGATGCTCACGGGTGCGGCGATGACGCCCGCGACGACCACCGCGGTGACGGGATCGAGC
>JAJYSW010000042.1 GCA_021793335.1 Actinomycetes bacterium | reverse complement strand
GGCTACCGTTCCCTGGAAGAGAACCAGCGGGTGGAATTCGACGTCGAGCAGGGCAAGAAGGGGCCGCAGGCCGCTAACCTGCGCACCATCTAGTTCTGTCTCTGAGAACACGAAGCCGCTGCCCTTCATCGCGAAGGACAGCGGCTTTCATTGTGCCCGGGATCGTCGGCTCGCTCCGGTTCACCGCGGCCGCCGACTCGGACCGGTTGCGCGAGTGTTTCGGCCGCGTCACCGAGATGCGGGCCGACAACGCCGATGGCGACGACCACATGATCGCGATCAACGAGACGCTCGGGTACACGACCGTCGACGCCACTGGCGGTTACCAGCGCAGTCTCGAAAGCCGGTGGCGCCGGCGAACGGCTCGGCTGCGCACCGGGCAAGGCCCGCTCCCCGTGCGGGAGCGCTCGGGGCGGGGGAGCGCCGGAGCCGCTCGAACAATTCGATTGCCTCCCGGTTCCCCGACCGAGCACACTGGTGCGATGAGGATCATCGAGCTCGATCCGGCAGACGAGGAACTCGTCTCCGGCGCCTTCGACGTCATGCGCGCCGCCCACGCGGTCGACACCCCTGAGCACCCGCCGCCCCACCGAGGCATGTTCGCCAAGACGCTCCGCCATCCCGTGCCCGAAGCGGACACCGTCGACTTCGTCGCCGTGGTCGACGGCACCGTGCGCGGCAGGCTCCACATCTGCCTGTTCAATCGAAGCAATCGGCACGTCGCCGTAGCCGAGCTGACCGTCCACCCCGAGCACCGACGCCGCGGCGTCGGTGCGGCGCTGCTCGACCGGTTCATCGAGCACGCCCGCGCCCACGATCGCACCGAACTGCTCATCGAGACCCCTATGACCTGGGAAGGGGGCCCCGAGCGCGATGAGGCCGGCCGACGGTTCCTGGAACGCCGGGGTTTCAAGCGGGCGCTGACCAGTGTCAACCGCCGCTGCGCGACCGATGCGCTCGACGCCGTCGAGGAGCAGGAGCTGTTGGACCGGGCCGCGGCCGCCGCCGCTGAGGATTACGAGATCGTCTCGTGGGTCGGCCGTACCCCGGGCGAACTGGTCGACACCATGTGCCGTCTCGACTCCATGGTCCTGTCCGAGCTCCCCCTCGGGGACCTCGACCTCGAAGCCGAGACCGTCGACGCCGAACTCAAGGAGGCCAGGGCCGCCCGGAACGAGGCCATCGGCATCGTCCCGGTCACCACCGTCGCGCGGCACCGCGATTCCGGTGAAGTCGTCGCCAACACCGTCATCGGCGTGCTCGACGACCCGGATTTCCGCCACGGTTTCCAATGGATCACCATCGTGCACCCCGACCATCGCGGCCACCGGCTCGGCACCCTCGTCAAAGTGGTCAATCTCCGGCTGCTGCGTGCGAGGTTCCCGCAGGTGGAGACCATCTGGACCGATAACGCCGACGTCAACTCCCATATGGGCGCGATCAACGCCGTGATGGGATTCGAGGCCGTCGACGCCGTAGGGGAGCACATGCTCAGGCTCGACTCCTGACCGTGTCGCCCCGCACAAGTCGGGCATGGCGGTGGCGATGGCCCCTCATGGTCGGCTATTGTCAATAGTCGGCCCGCAAAGTGGCCCGATCAGGCGCGTCCCGCCCCCATCACCGTCGGCTTATGGTGAATCAGAGCATCCGCGGAACGTGCATCGCACATGTTCTCGCGGAAGGCGACCCATGACCATCGAACCGACCTCGTCGGATGCTGCCGTCGAACTGACCGGCACTGTGAACGAAACACCCGAAACCACCCCCGAGGCCCCCGTCGAAGCTTCGACGGACACGCAGCCCGAGCAGCCCGCCGCCGACGAGCAGCCCGCCGCCGACGAGCAGCCCGCTCCCGCCGACGCCGAGGAGTTCACCGTCACGGCCGATGAAGTGGACCCCACCGCCGACGGCCCCACCTTCGAAGATCTCGGGCTTCCCGAGAAGATCACCGCGGCGCTCGCCGAGCGCGGCATCCTCGTGCCCTTCCCCATCCAGGCCGCCACCATCCCCGACGCGCTCGCCGGACGCGACGTGCTCGGCCGCGGCCGCACCGGCTCGGGCAAGACGCTCGCCTTCGGACTGCCGGCGCTGGCCCGTCTCGCAGCAGACGGACGCACCAGGCCCGGTCACCCGCGCGCGATCATCTTGACGCCGACCCGTGAACTCGCCATCCAGGTCGCCGACTCGCTCCAGACCTTCGGCGACGCCGTCGGCATCGATATGAAGGTCGTCTGCGGCGGTACCGCCTTCTCCCGCCAGATCGATGCGTTGCGCTCGGGGGTCGACATGCTCGTGGCCACTCCCGGCCGTCTGCGCGACCTGATCCGGCGCGGCGAGTGTTCGCTGGACTCGGTCGAGGTCGCCGTCCTCGACGAAGCCGACCAGATGGCGGACATGGGCTTCCTGCCCGAGGTCGAAGAGCTGTTCGACCAGCTGCCCGAGGGCCAGCGCATGCTGTTCTCGGCCACGCTCGAAGAAGAGATCGACGTCCTCGTCCGCAAATACCTGTCCGAGCCCGTCGAGCACTCGGTCGACCCGTCGGCGGGTGCGGTCACCACCATGACCCACCACCTGCTGCTCATCGGCCCGCGCGATAAGGCCACCATGACCGCGGCCGTCGCCGGGCGGCCCGGCCTGACCATGGTCTTCGTGCGCACGCAGCTCGCCGTCGACCGCATCGCCGATGAACTGCGCGAGGCCGGCGTCAACGCCGAGGGCCTCCATGGCGGCATGTCGCAGGTCGACCGTTCGAAGGTCCTCGACCGTTTCAAGAACGGCCGCCTCGACGCCCTGGTGTGCACCGACGTCGCCGCGCGCGGCATCCACGTCGACGGCGTCGACATGGTGCTCCACGTCGATCCGCCGAAGACCCACAAGGACTACCTGCACCGTGCCGGGCGCACCGCCCGCGCCGGACAGTCCGGGGTCGTGGCGACCCTGGTCCTGCCCCACCAGAACCGCAGCATGTTCAGCCTCATCGAGCGGGCCGGCGTCGAAGCCAAGCGCCACTTCGTGAACGACAACTTCGACACGGAGTTGGCCGCGTTGCTCGGGGCCCGGAACTTCACGGATCTGCGGGCTGCCCGCGCCGACCACCAGGCCGACCGCAACGAGGCCGAGGTCAAGCGCATGGAGCGTCACATCGAGCGGCTCCGCGAGGACGTCGAGGGGCTCCGTGCCGAGGCCGTTCGGCTGCGTGAGCAGGCCGAGCGCGAGCTCATCGAAGGCCCCTCCAAGCGCGATCGCCGGGACAGGGGGCCCAGGCGTGACCGCGATGACCGGGGTGGTTACCGCGGCGGCGGACGCGGCGGCCACCGCGGTGGCCGTGGCGGCGGGCATCGGAGCGACCGCGATGACCGGGGTGGCTACCGGGGCGGGCGCGAGGGTGACCGTCAGGGTTACCGAGGTGATCGGGAAGGCGGCTTCCGTGGCCGTGACGACCGGGGCGGCTACCGCGGTGGCCGTGACGACCGGGGCGGTTACCGTGGCGGCCGTGACGACCGCGATGACCGGGGCGGTTACCGGGGCGGGCGCGATGACCGGGGCGGTTACCGTGGCGGCCGTGACGACCGCGGTGGCCGTGGCGGCTTCCAAGGCAACCGGGACCGCCGCGACCGTTGGGACGGCGACCGTCGCGAGCGCGACGACCGCCCGCGCCGCAGCTGGTAGCGCCATCGCATGACATCGTTTGTCCGGCGGCGCCGAGGAGCCCTGCTCCTCGGCGCCGCCGGCGTTCCTCTGCGGCCGATCATCGCCGATACCGTGATCGCGCCGACCGAGTAGGCTGGGCTCCATTCCCGCCCACCCCCTCGGAAAGCTGTGAATGGACACTGCTCAGCGAACCGCCGCGGCCCTCGGCATCGATTTCGGCACTCATAACACCGTCGCGACCGTTCTGCGCGCCGACGGCAGGCGTCACCAGCTGCTCTTCGAAGGCGGCCCTCTGCTGCCATCAGGGATATATCTCGACCACGATGCATCGGTCATGGTGGGCCGCGACGCCGCCCGTGCAGGCCGCCGCCATCCCGACCGCTACGAACGCAACCCCAAACTCCAAATCGACGCCCCCTCGCTCCTCTTGGGCGACAGCGAAATCCCCATCCGCGACGCCGTCGCGGCCGTGATCGGCCGCGTCCTACGCGAATGCGTGCAGGCCGCGGGCCCGCCCCGACAGGTCACCGTCACCGTGCCCGCCGGGTGGGGGCCCGCACGCCGCCACATCATCGAAGACGCCGCCGCCTCGGCAGGCGCCCCCGCTCCCGCACTCCTGCCGGAACCGGTGGCCGCCGCACGCTACTTCGTCGAGATCCTCGGCCACGAGCTGCCTCTCGGACAGGCCGCAGTCGTCTTCGACCTCGGAGCGGGCACCTTCGACGCCAGCGTGGTCGCCAGAACCGATACCGGCTACGAGGTGCTCGCCGTCGACGGATCAGACCGGATCGGCGGCCACTACCTCGACCAGGCGCTCGTCGAATACCTCGGCGGACGCTACGCGGCCTCCGAAGACCTCGCCGAACGCTGGCGGGCACTGCTCGACCCGAACTCCGACGCCGAACGGCGACGACTGCGCTTCGCGCTCTACGACGAGATACGGGACGCGAAAGAACGACTCTCCCGAACGGTGACCACCGACATCGTGGTCCCCGGTTTCGCGACCGAAGAACTCTTGACGCGCTCGGAGCTGGAGCTGCTGGCACGCCCCCTGCTGGCACAGGCGGTGACCGTCACGAAGGCCGCCATCCGCGAAGCCGGAAGAGCGCCCGGTCAACTGGCGGGCATCTTCATGGTCGGCGGCGCGAGCCGAATGCCCCTGGCCACGACGATGCTCCACCATGAGATCGGCATCGCCCCGACGCTCATCGAACAGCCCGAACTGGTGGTGAGCGAAGGCGCGGCCACGGCGCCGACCCCGCCGGCCACCCCGCCCGCGTCCCCGATGCCGCCGATCGCCACCCCGATGCAGGCCACGCCCCCCGCCGTGAACCCCGCACCGGCCTTCACCCCCGCGGCATTCCCGGCGACGCCACCGCTCCAAGCCACGAGGCCATTGCCGCTCCAGCAGGCCCCGCCGCCGAAACGGCGCGGGAGGGCACTGCTGCTCGGCGGCATCGCGCTGGCCATCGCGGTGATCACCGCAGGTGCCCTGCTCATTTACGCCCACGGGGGCCGGGACCCTGATGGCACCACGGTCTCCGAGGGCGCCGAGGCCTCCAGCGGCGAACCCGGCTCCACGAGCCCGTCGCCCGGCGCGAGCAGCGAGGAACCGGCCGAAGACGACATCCCGGCCGACTGGGGCGCAGTCTCGATCATCGACGTCCGGACGACCGCCACCTCGATCACCGTCGTCACCGACGCGCCCGAGGACTTCGAGCACTGCTCGGCCCGTGCCACCGGCACCACGATGACCGCCTCGTGGGACGACCGCGACTGCGGCGAGATCGTCCTCGAATCTCTGTACGCCTCCGACACTTATACGATCGAGCTCTACGGCCCCGACCAGAGCGCCGAACCGATCACCCGATCCGTCTCGACCGACACGGTCTACGGCGAGGTGTACTGGGACTGCCCCCAGACGCGCACCTACTGCCGAGAACAGGGAGGCGAACCCGGCATCCGCAGCACGGTCGACGGCGGCGGCGACGTCGCCGGTTTCGCAGCGGTCGGTGAGATATTCGAACTCACCTGCTACGGCAGCGCCGAACTCATCACCCCGCGCGGCGAAGAGGTGGACGGCCCCTGGGACTACCACCCCGGCAAGGAGGCCTCATCCCTGATGATCCAGATCGAATACGGCGATTCGCACGCCTACATACCCTTCGTGTGGGTGATCATCGACGCGGGCGACCTCAACTCCACCGGGGAACTCCCCGCCTGCTAGGCCTGTTCAAGCTGGGAGACCACCTCACCCGAGCTCGTGAACGACCCCTAGTGCCGCCGCACGGCGTCCTCGACCAGCCGCAGGATGCGCGGAATATCGAGATCCTCCCGGCCGGTGGCCAGATAACGGGTCAAGCCGTCGTAGACCAGCTGCAAGAAGCCCGCCAGCACCTCGATATCGACATCGGTGCGCAAGACCCCCAGCTCTCGCTGGTGCTCCAGCCGTTCGCGGCTGGCCTCGGCGATCGCCTCGCGGCGTCGGCCCCACGCCGCCGCGAACTCAGGATCAGTGCGCAGGCGCCGCGCCACCTCCAACTGCGTCCCGAACCAGCCCGCGGTCTCCGGTTTGTCGGCGGCGGCGGTGAGATCCTGCATCACCCCCACCAGGCCGCGCTCGGCGACCGTCGCGGCCATCTCGGCCCAGTCGGCCGAGGCCACGGCCAGGAACAAGGCGTCCTTATCGCGGAAATGATGGAAGATCGCACCACGCGAGAGCCCGGTGGCCTCCTCAAGACGCCGCACCGTGGCACCCTCATACCCGAAACGGGCGAAACAGGAGCGAGCGCCGTCCAGGATCTGCTGGCGACGCGAATCGAGGTGTTCTTGGCTGACACGAGGCACGCGGCAATCTTGCCATCCGCCTGTGATCGCAGGCCAGTGTGTCGCCTACCGTAGAGACGATGAAGCTCAGTGATTTCTGGGAGCGCATGGACGAGACCTTCGGAGCCGGATACGCCCGCAGCGTCGCCTCCGACCACTCCATCGGCATGCTCGGCGGCCGCACCGTCGACCAGGCGCTCGCCGCGGGCGAGGACGCGAAGACCGTATGGATCGCCGTCTGCCGCACTTGGCCCGACCGCGTCCCCGACCGCCTCGTCCGCTGATCCGCCCAGGCCCGGGCCCGCGAACTCGGCGAGAGGCACCCTGTTCGAACAGGCCGTTGTCCGAGGTTGTCGGACGAAGGGACTACCGTATTCGACATGGCGAAGCAAACAGCATCAAGGGGCGGCATGGCCAACCCGCAGGACAAGGGCAAGGCGCTCGACCTCGCACTGGCCCAGATCGACAAGCAGTTCGGCAAGGGCTCGGTCATGCGCTTGGGCGAGAAACCCAAGCAGAACATCAGGACCATCCCGACCGGTTCGATCGCCTTGGACGTCGCACTCGGCGTCGGTGGTCTGCCGCAGGGCCGCATCGTGGAGATCTACGGACCGGAGTCCAGCGGGAAGACGAGCCTGGCCCTCCACGCCATGGCGAACGTGCAGGCATCGGGCGGCATCGCGGCGATGATCGACGCCGAGCACGCGCTCGACCCGACCTACGCCGAAGCGATCGGCGTGGACGTCGACGCCCTCCTGGTCAGCCAGCCCGACACCGGTGAACAGGCACTTGAGATCGCCGACATGCTGGTCCGCTCGGGAGCGGTCGACCTCATCGTCGTCGACTCCGTGGCCGCATTGGTGCCGCGCGCCGAGATCGAGGGCGAGATGGGCGATTCCCACGTCGGTCTCCAGGCCCGGCTCATGAGCCAGGCGCTGCGCAAGATCACCGGCGGCCTGAACAACACCGGCACCAGCATGATCTTCATCAACCAGCTGCGCGAGAAGGTCGGCGTCATGTTCGGGTCGCCCGAGACCACCTCGGGCGGCCGGGCGCTGAAGTTCTACGCCTCGGTCCGTTTGGACATCCGGCGGATCGAGACACTCAAGGACGGCGGTGAGGCCGTCGGGAACCGCACCCGCGTCAAGGTCGTGAAGAACAAGGTCGGTTCGCCGTTCCGGCAGGCCGAGTTCGACATCCTCTACGGGCAGGGCATCTCCAAGGAGGGCTCGCTGATCGACATGGGCGTCGAGCACGGGATCGTCAAGAAGTCCGGCGCCTGGTACACCTACGACGGTGAGCAACTGGGCCAAGGCAAGGAGAAGGTCCGGCTCAATCTCAAGGAGAACCCGGACCTGGCCCTTGAGATCGAGAAGAAGATCTTGGAGAAGCTCGGCGTCGACGCCGGTGCGGACGTTTCCGGTGAGGTCGAGGGTGAAGCAGAAGCCCCGGTCGACTTCTGAGCCGAATGACCCCGAGGCCGCCCGGCAGTACTGTCTGCGCCTGCTGTCGGGGCGGCCTCGGACAAAGGCCGAGCTCGGCGACTCGATGCGCCGCAAAGGCTTCGCCGAGGAGGTCATCGCCGAGGTCCTCGACCGGTACGCCGAAGTCGGAATGATCGACGACGAGGTGTTCGCTCGCGCGTGGGTCGATTCGCGTCACCGCAGCCGTGGCCTGTCGAAGCGGGCCTTGGCGGGGGAGCTGCGACGCAAGGGCGTGGACGCGGCATTCGTCGACGCGGCCGTGGAGGCGGTGAGCGACGAGGACGAACGCGCGGCCGCCCTGGAACTGGCCAGGAGACGCTGCCGGAGCATGTCGGGGCAGCCGGCGGAGGCGGTGATGCGCCGATTGGTGGGCATGCTGGCCCGCAGGGGCTACGGCGCCGGGATCGCGATCCCGGTGGTCAAACAGGTCATGAGCGAGATCGATGCCGAGGCGGCGGAACTGCTCGACGAGGAGGCCCACTTCGAGTGATCGTCGGCCGTCGCCGCACCGGTCGCCGAGGACCGCTCAAGACCGCGGCGTTCGCAGGCGCGTGCCGGTGGAACAGTGTGTTTCGGGTCGCATCCGGATTGTGAGATGCGTCCTGTTCCTTCGCCCGCCGGGCCCGGGGAACAGGCCCGCTTCCGGCAACGGCCCTGGCCCACCGGGTTCCACGATCCGGACCGGCCCAGGTCGGTGATGAGTTGTCGACGTGATCGGCATACGATTGGCCGCGACGACGCAGCGCCGCGCCCGGTCCTCCGTCTCTTCTTACCTTTGCGAGGTATCCATGACCGAACCGAAACCCGTCGTGGTGGTAGCAGACCCACTCGCGCCCGCAGCGGTCGAAGTGCTCTCCGGAGACTTCGACGTCCGGGAGATCGACGGAACGGACGTCAGCTCTCTCCACGCCGCGCTCGCTGACGCCGATGCCGTCATCATCCGCTCGGCCACCACGATCGACGCCGCCGCCTTGGAATCCGCGCCCAAGCTCAAAGTCGTCGCGCGCGCGGGCGTCGGACTCGACAACGTCGATCTGCCGGCCGCCACCCAGCGCGGCGTCATGGTCGTCAATGCGCCGACCTCCAACATCGTCTCCGCCGCCGAGCAGGCCATCGCGCTGCTGCTGGCCTGCGCCCGCCACACCGCGCGCGCCGACGCCTCGCTGCGCGCGGGCCGCTGGGACCGCAAGAAGTTCACCGGTGTCGAGATCCAGGGCAAGACGCTGGGCGTCATCGGTTTCGGCAAGATCGGCCAACTGGTCACCACGCGCATGCAGGCATTCGACATGAACGTCATCGCCTACGACCCGTATGCGCAGCCTTCGCAGGCCGCGAAGCTGGGGGTCAAGCTCGTCGGCCTCGATGAGCTGCTGGCCGCCGCGGATTTCATCACGATCCACCTGCCGAGGACGCCCGAGACCATCGGGCTTCTGGGCGAGGAGGCGTTCGGCAAGGTCAAGCCCGGGGTGCGGATCGTCAACGCCGCGCGCGGCGGCCTGATCGACGAGGCAGCCCTGGTGGCGGCGCTCCAGGACGGTCGTGTCGCCGGCGCGGGCATCGACGTGTTCGAGTCCGAGCCGTGCACCGACTCGCCGCTGTTCGGACTCGACAACGTCGTGGCCACGCCGCACCTGGGCGCTTCCACTCGTGAAGCCCAGGACAACGCCGGCCTGGCCGTGGCCAGGAGCGTCAAGCTCGCGCTGTCGGGGGAGTTCGTGCCCGATGCGGCGAACGTCCAGGCCGGCGGTGTCGTCGCCGAGGACGTGCGTCCGCTGCTGCCGTTGGCCGAGCGCCTCGGCAAGACCTTCACCGCGCTGGCCGACAGCGCCGTCCAATCCGTGACGGTCGAGGTCCGCGGCGACGTGGTCCGCAACGATGTCTCGGTGTTGCAGTTGGCCGCCTCCAAGGGCCTGTTCGCGAGGGTGGCCGATTCGGTCACGTATGTGAATGCGCCGCTGGTCGCCGAGCAGCGAGGTGTCGAGGTGGGTCTGTACACCTCGCCGGAGTCGGCGGAGTTCCAGACCTTGGTCACCTTGCGCGGTGCGCTCGTGGACGGCACGACGCTGACGGTGTCGGGCACGCTGAGCCCCATCCCGCAGGAGACGCGCAAGCTCACGCAGGTGGACGGTTTCGAGATCGACATCGACGCCGAGGGGTCGCTGCTGTTCCTGCGGTACACCGACCGACCGGGTGTGGTCGGGCTCATCGGTGGGACGCTGGGCGATCTGGGCATCAACATCGCCGCGATGCAGGTGGCCCGGAAGGCCGCCGGCGGCGACGCGTTCATGGTGATGGCCACCGACGCTCCGGTCCCGGCCGAGGTGCTCGGTCGGATCAAGGAGACCGTGGGCGCCGTCGCGGCGAACGCGGTCACGCTCGAAGACTGACGGGGAGCCGAGGAACCGGGGATTCTTCCGCCGGTTCCATTCAGTGAGAGTCGTTCGTCGAAATGCGGGACGGGTGCGTTAAAGTGAACGCACCCGCCCGCATTCCCTGTTCGGGGCCGATCGGTTCCTTTGCATTTCGTGGTCTGCGGTTCGGCGCGGGGGTCAGGTGCGGTGCACCGTTCGCTCAAGCGCACCGGGGTTCGAAACGCTCCGTGGCACTGAGGATTGAAACGAACCAGAGAGGCAGCATGAGCAGGATCGCGGTCATCCCCGGCGACGGGATCGGACAAGAGGTCACCGCCGAGGCCCGAAGGGTGCTCGAAGTGGCGCTTCCCGGGTATGAAGCCACCGAATACGACCTCGGGGCGCGTCGCTACAACGCGACCGGGGAGGTGCTTCCCGACAGCGTGCTCACCGAGATCGATGGCCATGACGCGATTCTGCTGGGCGCCATCGGCGACCCGTCGGTGCCCCCGGGCGTGCTCGAACGAGGGCTGCTGCTGAAGCTCCGTTTCGAGTTCGACCAGTATGTGAATCTGCGCCCCAGCCGCTTGTATCCGGGCGCGTCCACGCCGCTGGCCGGCGTCAAGCCCGGCGACATCGATTTCGTGGTGGTCCGGGAGGGCACCGAGGGGTTGTACACCGGGGCGGGCGGCAATCTCCATGTCGGCTCCTCCGCGGAGATCGCCACCGAGGAGAGCCTGAACACGCGTTACGGTGTCGAGCGCGTGGTCCGCGACGCGTTCGAGCGCGCCAAGCGCCGCCGCGGGCATCTGACGCTCGTGCACAAGACGAACGTGCTCGTCCACGCCGGTGGGCTATGGCAGCGGGCCTTCAACGAGGTCGCCGAGGAGTACCCGGACGTCACCACCGAGTACCAGCATGTCGATGCCGCGGCCATGTTCCTGGTCAGCCGTCCGCACACCTTCGATGTGATCGTCACCGACAACCTGTTCGGCGATATTCTCACCGATGTCGCCGCGGCCGTCACCGGCGGTATCGGGCTGGCCTCTTCGGGCTCCATCAACCCCGACCACACGCATCCGTCGATGTTCGAACCGGTGCACGGTTCGGCCCCCGACATCGCCGGGCAGGGCATCGCCGACCCGATCGCCACGATCGCCTCGACGGCGCTGCTGCTCGAACACTTGGGCCGGGCCGATGCCGCGATCGCGGTGAACGCCGCGGTCGAACGCGAGCTGGCCGGACGCGAGTCCGACGCTCCGATCCGCACCGCCGAGGTAGGCGAGCGAGTAGCCGCCGACGTCGCCGGACAATTGAGCTAGAGCCCCGGCGCTCAGCTCCGATCACGCCCGGCGAGGGACACTCGCCGGGCGTTTCCGTGTCGTCCGTGACCCGAGCGCGACCTGCCCGACGACCTGAACGAGCGGTAAGTTGGGCACAGCACACCGATAGCAGGCAATGACCGAAGGAACTTCCCATGACCACCGATGGTCTTCCCGACCTGCGGCGCGAGCCGCACCCCGCCCCGACCCCCGCCGCCGAGCGCGATCGTCTGATCGCCGATCCGGGGTTCGGGTCCCTGTTCACCGACCACATGTTCACCATGTCGTACCACGTCGACCGCGGCTGGCACGACGCCCGCATCACGGCCTTCGCGCCGATCACCCTGTCTCCTTCGGCGGCGGTGCTGCATTACGCGCAGGAGATCTTCGAGGGACTCAAGGCCTACCGGTACCCCGATGGCGGCATCGGGTTGTTCCGGGCCGAGGCCAACGCCAGGCGCATGAATCTGTCGGCCGAGCGGATGGCGATGCCGCATCTGCCCGAGCAGTGGTTCCTCGACTCGATCCGGGAGCTGCTGGCCGTCGACGCCGGTTGGGTGCCCGCCCAGGAGGAGGCCAGCCTGTACCTGCGGCCGTTCATGTTCGCCTCCGAGCAGTTCCTGGGGGTGCGTCCGGCGAAGGAGTACCGGTACATGGTCATCGCCTCGCCCGCGGCGGCCTATTTCAAGAACGGGCCGCAGCCGCTGACGTTGTGGGTCTCCGAGGAGTACAACCGGGCCGGTCCCGGCGGTACCGGCGCCGCCAAGTGCGGCGGCAACTACGCGGCCAGTCTGCTGCCGCAGTCCGAGGCCATCGAGCACGGCTGCGACCAGGTGGTGTTCTTGGACGCGGTCGATTACGAGTACGTCGATGAGCTCGGCGGGATGAACCTGTTCTTCGTGTACGAGAACGAGCGGGTGATCTACACCCCCAAGCTCGGCACGATCCTGCCCGGCATCACCCGTGATGCGATCTTCACGCTCGCCTCCGAGTCCGGTTGGGAGGTCTGCGAGACCGACTATGCCTTCACCCGTTGGAGGGACGACGCCGAGTCGGGGGCGCTCACCGAGTCCTTCGCCTGCGGCACAGCCGCCGTCATCACTCCGATCGGGACGGTCAAGAGCCGCAAGGGCGAGTTCGTCATCGGCGGCGGCGAGGCCGGTGAGTTCACCATGCGGCTGCGCCAGGCCATCCTCGACATCCAGCACGGCCGCGCCGAGGACACCCACGGGTGGACGATGCGGATCGCTTAGGACATTCACGAACCGTGGGCGCGTCCCGGTTCCCTCCCCGTAATCTTGTAGTGCATGCGCGGAGGGTCTCGAACGGCCCCCGCGTTGCGCGCGTCGCGACTCGGGGAGGGACACTTGGGCGAGGCCACCATACGGTTGAACCGGATCGGCCTGGAACGTGGGCGCCTGTGGCAGACCGTTCTCGCCGCAGTCGCCATCATGTTGCCGGTGGCATTGTGGACCGGGCTGGAGCGTGCCGTCGGCGACGCCACCGAGAAGCTCGTGCCCGGTGAGACGGTCACGTTGGAGTCCTACCCCGTCGCGGACGCGCAACTCCAGTTCCTGCCCCCGGGCAGCGGCTGGAGCGCGGGTTTGAGCCTGTCGCAGCACCGGATCGAGCTCTTCCGCGGCAAGGTCAGTGCCACCGTCCAGGTCGACACCGCGGTGGACAGCCTGCGGCGTCTGCTCGAACGCCGGGCGGACCGTCTCACCACCACGCAGCCGGGAGTCGCGGCCACCGACATTCGCGTCTACCGCAACCCGATCAACGGCCTGGAAGGCTACCGAGCCGACCTGTACGGGCGCAACATAGCCGGGACCATCGTCGTGGTCGGTACCAGTGACGGCTCGGCCGCCACGGTCATCACGATCGCGCCCTCCGGCCAGCTCGACGACAGCATCGCCGGAGCCGACGACTTCGTTTCGAGTTTCGTGTTGAGCGGCCCATGATCGTCCATACCGAGCGCGTCGTCGTCGAGAGTCAGGGCGCCTTCATCCGTGTCCGGCGTCCGGCCTACTGGGTCTATGTCGCCTGCCTGGTCTTCGGGCTCATCGGCCTGGGCCGGGTCCTGTCGCCGGAGTACAGCGACATCGCCGGGGCGCTGTGGGCCTCGATCGCCATCAACGCGGTCCTGGCGGTCGTGTTCCTGTGGATTCTTGCCCGCCTGGACCTGTTCGAGAGCGAACCGGTCACGGTCCGGGCCGCCGCCATGTGCTGGGGCGGTCTGGCCGCCGTCGCGTTCGCCATGATCGCCAACGACGCCTCCTTGGTCGTCCTCGCAAAGCTCACCGACGTCGCCTGGGCCCGCACCTGGGGCCCGGCGATCGCCGGGCCGCTCAACGAGGAGTGGCTCAAGACCCTCGGCGTGGTCATGCTCGTCCTCATCGTCCGTGAGCATTTCGACCGGTCCATCGACGGACTCATCTACGGTGCCCTGGTGGGCCTGGGCTTCCAAGTGGTCGAGAATCTCACGTACGCGATCAACTTCGCCGTCATCAATCCCAATTCCGATTGGGCCGGCTCGCTGACGGTCACGTTCACTCGCGTCCTCGTGGCCGGGCCGTGGTCGCATCCGTTGTACTCGGGGACGGCCGGGCTCGGCATCGCCTATCTCGTCACGCAGGTCCGCAAACCGATGCGAGTGCGGCTGTCGGTCGCCTTCGGGCTGTTCCTGCTGTCGATGGCCATGCACGCGCTGTGGAATCTGCCGGTGGGGCCGGGCCTGGACACGCGGCTGACGTTGCCGGTGACCTACGGCAAGGGCCTGATCATCCTGGGGCTGTTCCTGGTGCTCTACCATTTCGCGGCGCGAGCCGAGTGGCGCTGGTTCGTGACGACGATGTCGGACCAGCCCGAATCGGTCATCACCACTGAGGATCTGACGACGATGCGTTCGCTGCGCAGCCGCCACAAGGCCCGCAATCGAGCCGCGAAACGCTGGGGTAAACCCGCCGCGCACCTGTTGGGCCAGTTGCAGCGCGAACTGGTGCGGTTGGCGGCGATCCTGGCCCGGGAACAGCGCCGCGACGCCGATGCCGACGACGCACCGGACGTGGCCGCGGTCAAACGCAATATCGCCGCGATCCGCGCCGAGCTGGCCGAGATCACCGATCGGGGCGACCCGGCCGAGCCCAGCGAGGAGGCCGCGGCCGCACCCGGTTGAGGCGGTTCACCCTTCGACGGGCGTCTTGCTCGGCGTCGCCGTCGGCGTCGGCGCTTTCGTGGGCGTCGGCGGCTCGGTCGGCGTCGGGCTCGGGGACGGTTCGGGCGGTGTCCCGCTCGGTTCGGGCTCGGGTTCGGGCTCGGTGGTCGGGGCGGTGTCGTTCTCCTCGTGGATCGGGCCGCCGGTGGGTTTCTCGATCGGCGTCAGCCCCGGTACGGACACCTCCGCTCCGGTCTGCGTGTCCGCTCTGCCGGTACCGGTGGCCGATGTCGTCCGCTCACCCGGCGGCGCTTCGGGCGACTCGGCCGTCGGCGAGGGCGGCTCGGTCGGTGGCACGGGTGTCGCCTCGGCGTCCTGCGGTTGCGTGCCGGAGTCGAAGCCGAGCCAACCGTCGGTGACGTCCGATTCCTCCCGATCGGTCTCCATGCCGATCAGCTCGGGGACCGGCGTGCGAACCATCACCCCGGTGGCCAGCGCTCCGCCGGCGACCGCCGCCACCGTCACGGCCCCCAGGCGCCGGAAGCGTTTCGAGTGGCGCATGTCGTAACCGAGTGACCGAATCGCGCCCTTGACCTCGCGCCCCATGACGCCGAAGAGTCCCACAGAAGCTCCCACCGTTCGTTCGCATCTCCTATGGGGATCAACGAGCGGGCGGTCGAGAGGTGACTCCGGGTCACCCGTGCGAGGGTCGTGACGAAGCGCGCGGGCGACACCGTCCGGCCCGCACGAGCCTAGAAATCGCGTTTGACCGCATTCACGAGGAGTCCGGCGAAGACGTCGAGCGCAGCGGGGTCCACATCGCCGCGCGAGCGCTCCAGCGCCGTCTCGGCCTGCGCCGCGAGTGTCTCGATGCGGTGCTCGGTATCGGCCAGTGCGCCGGTGTCCATCAGGATCGCCCGCAGCCGCTCCACGCCGGCCCGGTCGAGGCCCGGGTCGCCCAGGCCCGCGTCGAGCGCCGCGCGCTGCACCTCGTCGGCCGCGGCCCAGGCCCGCGCCACCAGGAACGTGTGCTTGCCTTCGCGCAGGTCGTCACCGGCGGGTTTGCCGGTCTGCTCCGGATCGCCGAAGACGCCGAGAACGTCGTCGCGCAGCTGGAACGCCTCGCCCAGCGGCAGACCGATCTTCGAATAGTGGGCCCGGACCGTCTCGTCGGCCCCGGCCAGGGACGCACCGATCAGCAGCGGCCGCTCGATCGTGTACTTCGCGGACTTGTAGCGGGCGACCTTCGCGGCGGTGTCCTCCGATACGTCGCGGCGCACCTCCGAGAGCACGTCCAGATACTGCCCGGCGCTGACCTCGGTGCGCATGAGGTCGAAGTCGGCCCGGGCCGCGGCCACGGCCGTGAACGGCATGCCCGCCGAGCACAGCAGTTCGTCCGACCAGGCCAGGCACAGGTCGCCCAGCAGGATCGCCGCGGCCAGGCCGAATGCTTCGGGACGTCCCGACCAGCGTTCGCTCTCGTGCAGAGCGGCGAACCTGCGGTGGATCGAAGGAGCGCCACGGCGAGTGTCCGAGCCGTCGATCAGGTCGTCGTGCATCAGCGCCGCGGCCTGGAGCAGCTCCAGCGACGCCACGCACGCGACCAGTTCGTCCGAGTCGGCCAGGCCCGCACCGCGCGCCCCCCAGTAGGCGAACATGGGCCGAACTCGTTTGCCGCCGCCCAGCACGAAGGCGCGGACGGCGTCGGCGTACGCGCCCAGGCGGTCGTCGATACCGCAGATCACGGCGGCCTGCCGGTCCAGGAAGGCGGACAGGGCGGCATCGAGACGGTCTTTGAGCTCCACGCCCCGACCCTAGGAGACCGGTATGCCGTCTCAACTGCTGGGTGGTGCCGCATGCAGGTCAGCACACGTGTTTCGGATTCGCTACGGTTGTCCCATGACCCTCGGAGTCGCTTCAGTGATGCCGCAGCAGACCGCCAAGATCGGCGATCTGCTCCGTTCCGGTGCCCCGAGGTTCTCCTTCGAGATGTTCCCGCCCCGCTCGGAGAAGGACGAGGCCATCCTGTGGCGCACGGTCCGCGCCCTGGAGAGCCTCGGTGCCGACTTCGTGTCGGTCACCTACGGCGCCGGCGGTTCGACCAGGGGCAAGACCGTCGAGACGACCGATCGGATCAACGCCGAGACGACGCTGCTGACCATGGCGCACTGCACTGCCGTCGACCACTCCGTGGCCGAGCTGCGCAACCTCATCGGGCACTTCGCCAATGTCGGGGTGCGTAATATCCTCGCGCTGCGCGGCGACCCGCCGGGCGATCCGCGCGCCGAGTGGGTCGATCACCCCCAAGGGCTGCGGTACGCCCGCGAACTGGTCGAACTCATCAAATCCTCCGGTGATTTCAGCGTCGGTGTGGCGGCTTTCCCCGAAGGCCACCCCAGAGACGTCGACTGGGAGACCGGCGTGCGCCACTTCGTCGCGAAATGCCGCGCGGGAGCCGATTTCGCCATCACTCAGATTTTTTTCAACGCCGATGACTACCTGCGGCTGCGCGACGCGGTCGCCGCGGCCGGGTGCGACGTGCCCATCGTGCCGGGTCACCACCGAGA
>JAJYSW010000326.1 GCA_021793335.1 Actinomycetes bacterium | reverse complement strand
AGAGGTTCATCAGCGCCGCCACCATGACGGTGACGATGCTCTCCGATTTCACGGCTCCCGTCTCGCCCACCCGCTGAGCGTAAGGCCGGGCGGGGGCCGGGGCGGCGCTTTCGGGCACGAGGGCGCGCCCGTCAATTTCCCGAATCGCACTCGCATGAGCGGTGTTCGTAATTGCGGTGGTGCCGGGCGGCGAGTAGGGCGGCGCTTTCGCGGGTGCGTCGCCAGGCGGTGGCCGCCAAGATGCCGAAGCCTGCCGTGAGGCCGGCGAAGCGTTCGCTTTTCACGGGTGGGCGAGCGTGCGCAGGGCCTACTGGCCGGGGGCGAGGGCTCGGCATCTGGGGCCGATGGTCCGGCGGTGGGTGCGGATGAGGGCCGCCACGCGGTTCAGGGCCTGGGTGGACAGGGACAGCGGGACGGGGAAGAGCAGTACAAGCGCTCCTGGTGGACAACGGAAGTAAGCAGCCTCTGTCCCATCAGGAGCTATTCGCTCGCTCAACACCGGGAAGTATGCAATCATCGATGAATCCATTGGTGTGCAAGCACATCACCCCCTCTTGCAATAGGTTCATACATGGACGGTCGGGGCACCGTCGATCCCGGCTCACGCGACTACTCGGTCGATCCTGATGCGCTCGCCGAGGATACGGACCGGTCCGGGTACGACCCGTACGAGGGCCATCCGGCTCGCGGTGGGGCCGAACCCGGGCAGCAAGAGGAGACCGACTACTGGACGGAGCTGTCGCATGGCGATGCCTGAGATGCCTAAAGCGATCACAGTAGTTGCGTTGGTCGCGCTGGTCGTCCTGGCCGGCTGTGGTTCGGGGGGCGGGTCGCCGACCGAAACCGATACGGCCCCGGCGGCGACCGAGCAGGCTGCTGAGGCCACGGGTGTCCCGATCCCCAACGGGTTGTGCGCTGACTGGGCCGAGGCGGTCGATCTGGTCGATCGGGAGGTGGTGGAGTACGGCTCCAGGGGATTGCACGACACTCCGGTGGAACGGACCGGCAATTGCACCATCGAACCTGATGAGCGCCCTGAAGCCGTGCCCGAAGGCAGCGATTTCGTCATTCTCAGGGTCCGGGTCAGCAATCTCGACGACCCCAATTACCAGGACTTGGGCAACGATGTGCCGGACTTGATCGACCCGCCGAGCGCGAACGACTGGCAGTCCCACCGCTACGACGAGTATGACGAACCCAGCCGAGGCACCCGGAGCTGCTGGGGTGAGGACGATGCGACTTCCTGCAAGGACGAGGTAGGCGTCGACGGAAGGCTGTATGCCTCATTCTTCAAGGCTGACTACGGCAACGCCCAGTTCGATGTCGAGATCCTCTACCTCACCGGCGATGAATCCGATGCCATGGCGCAGACGGTCGATGACTGGTCGGTGGAAGCCTGGGCCGCGATAGCCGAGACAGTATTGTCCTCTTTTGGTTGAGGCTGATATGACTGCCGCTCCCGACACATCGGGATCGAACGGCGCTTTCGGGTACGAGGGCGCGCCCGTCAATTTCCCGAATCGCACTCGCATGAGCGGTGTTCGTGATTACGGTGGAGCTGTCCGCCGTATCGGTCGATGCTAGCCACCGCGAGGAGCCACCGTTCAATGAAGGCACTGCAATACCGTGAGATCGGCGCCGCGCCGGTCGTCGTCGACGTCCCCACGCCCGAGCCCGGGCCCGGCGAGGTGCTGCTCGAAGTCACCGCCGCCGGAGTGTGCCATTCCGATATCGCCGTGATGTCCTGGTCAGCCGAGGAGCTGCCGTTCGAACTGCCGCTCACCCTCGGGCACGAAGGCGCCGGCACCGTGGCGGCGCTCGGCGACGGCGTCCACGGCCTGGAGATCGGCGATTCGGTCGCCGTATACGGCCCTTGGGGGTGCGGGCGCTGCATCAAATGCTCCGCGGGGGAGGAGAACTACTGCCTCCGCGCCGGTGAACTCCAGATCCAGCCGCCCGGACTGGGCGCGCCCGGGGCGATCGCCGAATACCTGATCGTCGACGACGCCAGACACCTCGTGCCGCTGGGCGATCTCGACCCGGTGCGCACGGTCTCGCTCACCGACGCGGGGCTGACGCCCTACCACGCGATCAAGCGTTCGCTGCCGAAGCTCCCTCCCGGCAGCACCGCCGTGGTCATCGGCACCGGCGGCCTGGGGCACGTGGGCATCCAGATGCTGCGGGCGCTCACCTCGGCGCGGGTCATCGCCCTGGACGTGAACGAGGAGAAACTCGATTTCGCGCGGCAGGTCGGCGCGCACGAGGCGGTCCTCTCCGACGAGAAGGCGGCGCATCGCGTCACAGAGCTCACCGGCGGGATCGGCGCGCAGGCGGTGTTCGACTTCGTGGGCGTGGAGCCGACCGTCGCCACCGCGGGCGCCTGCGCGAGCGTGGACTCCGACGTGGTCATCATCGGCATCGGCGGGGGCAACCTGCCGGTCGGCTTCGGCGGAGGCACGCTGCCTGCCGGTCTGGGCCAACTGGCCTACGAGGTGTCGGTCCGATCGCCGTACTGGGGCAGCCGCGACGAGCTCATCGAGGTCTTCGAACTGGCCCGGGAGCAGGCGATCGACGTGCACGTGGAGACGTACTCGCTGGACGACGCGCCGCGCGCCTACGAGCGGCTGCACGACGGGAAGATCAACGGCCGGGCGGTGATCCTGCCCAACGGCTGACCGTCAGTTCTTGTCCTTGACCCACTCGGGGTATTGGGCCATCCACTGGCCCATCGTGTCGGTCTGCAAGGCTTCCCACAGGGCGTCGGCGGCGATCTGCTGCTCGCCTTCCTGGGTCCGCACGATCGAGACCTTCTCCCCGCCCAGGTAGATGTCCTCGGCCTCGGAGGGCACCTGCACCGTGTTGATGCTGTCGGGGTCGATATGGCGCAGGTTCACCACGAGGTCGGTCACCGTCAGGCCCTCGGGCAGGTCGAGCGTCAGCGAATCGCCGAAGCCCTGCAACATCCCGGTCAGCTTGCCGGGGTCGGTGTGGAATCCCTGGTCCTTGGCTTCGCGGATCAGTGATTTGATGGCCTGCTGCTGCATCGCCTGGCGGCCGAAGTCGCCGCCGCGGCCCTCCTCCCAGTCCGAGTCCCAGTTCCAGGGGTAGCGCTGGCGGACGAGGTCGAGCGAGTCCTCCTTGTCGTAGTACGCGCAGCAGATCGGAA
>JAJYSW010000041.1 GCA_021793335.1 Actinomycetes bacterium | reverse complement strand
GCGGTGACGTCGGATTCGGGGCCGCGGTGCTCCATGAGCCGGCGGTACAGCCGCATCGGCATGCGCGGCAGGTCGTCGATGAACAGGTGGCCCAACTCCGGCGGGGCGGCGGTGGCGAAGTCGGCGAACTCGGCGACGGTGATCGTCGAGGACTCCCTGCCCAGCAGTGCGGTCAGCTCACGGCGGATGCGATCCGCGCCCGCCGTGGAGGCGGCTATGACGAGGCACTGCGCCGCGGGGACGCCGAGTTCTTGCACGAGGTAGGCGACGCGCCGGATGAGCAGATGGGTCTTGCCGGTGCCGGGCGAGGCGTTGACCAGCAGCGGGCCGGGACCGGCCGAGGCCGCCACGCGCTGCATCGCGTCCAGGGAGTCGAGCAGCCCTGCGCCCACCTCGTCCATGCCGGTGAGCAGCGGTGCGGAGTCCTGCCATGGGTCGGGAGGCTGCGTCGTCAGGGCCGGGTCGGGCATCGGGACGGCCTCGCGCGTGGACCTGGAATGCGGCCTGCTCGACCGGCGCCGCTTCTCGGCGGTGGTCCGCATGTCCGCTGACAGCTCGAACAGCGGGGACGCCACCTGTGGTCTCGTTCGTTCGTCAGGACGGCGCACCACTGCATCCTCGCAAACGGGAATCGGCGTCGGCCAGGCGGCTCCCTGACAAGAGCCGATTTCGCGAACCGGACACTGCATCTCGATTCCGCATGAAGGGCGCGCCCATGGGATCAGCCACCGGCGAAGGGCGGGAGGATCTCGACCGTGTCGCCCTCGGAGAGCGCGGCGTCGTCGCCTCTGGCGGCCAGGCCGTTCACCAGGAGCGTCGACGATTTCAAGATGCGTTCGAGCTCGTGGCCGTGCCGCTCGGTCACGATCGCCTTGAGCTCGGCGAGGTCGCCGGCCCGCGCCGTCTCCTCGGCGGTGCCCACCGCCGCCTTGGCCCCCGCGAAATAGCGGATCGTCACTGCGCTCGCCGTCATCGTCAACCTCCGATCGCCGACATGGGACGGGCGGGCTGGAGGAACGAGGGGTCGTCGATGCCGTGGCCGGGGAGTTTGCCCCACATGGCCTCCTGCCACCGCTCGGCGATCGCCTCGTCGTCAGCGCCCGCGCGGACCAGGCTCCGCAAATCGGTCTCCTCCTGTGCGAACAGGCAATTGCGGACCTGGCCGTCGGCGGTCAGGCGGGTGCGGTCGCAATCGCCGCAGAACGGCCGCGTGACCGAGCCGATGACGCCCACTTTAGCCGGGCCGCCGTCCACCAGCCAGGTCTCGGCGGGAGCCGAGCCGCGATGGGCCGGATCGGGTTCGAGAACGAATTCTTTTCGCAGCGAGCCGAGGATCTCGGAGGCGGTGACCATCTCCTCGCGCCGCCACACCCCTGAGGCGTCCAGCGGCATCTGCTCGATGAACCGCAGCTGGTAACCGTGTTCGAGGGCGAAGCGCAGCAGCGCGGGCGCCTCGTCGTCGTTGACGCCGCGCATGAGCACGGTGTTGACCTTGACGGGGGCCAGGCCGGTGGCCGCGGCGGCCTCCAGTCCGCGCAGCGTGCTCGCGAGCCGGTCGCGTTTGGCGAGCGCGGCGAACCGCTCGGGGTCGAGGGTGTCCAGCGAGACGTTGACGCGGTCCAGGCCGGCGTCCACAAGGGTATTCGCGAGTCGGTCCAGGCCGAGGGCATTGGTCGTCAAGGAGATCTCGGGTCGCGGGTCGAGCTTCGCGACGGCCGCGATGATGCCCGCGAGGCCCGGTCGCAGGAGCGGTTCGCCGCCGGTGAAGCGGACCTCGCGCACGCCCAGGAGCTCCACGGCGACGCCGACGAGGCGGACCACCTCGTCGTCGTCGAGCAGCGTGGGCTTCGGCAGCCACGGCAATCCCGCTTCGGGCATGCAGTAGGTGCAGCGGAGGTTGCACCGGTCGGTCAACGACACCCGCAGGTCGGTGGCCACTCTGCCGTAGCGGTCGCTCAGGCGCGGGGCGGCGCCTGCTCCGCCGGTCGGCGGCTCGCGGACCTCGTCCGGGTCGGCCGTGCCGGTGGATTCGTGGGTCGGTGCTGACATGCATCGAGCGTAGTGCGCCCATGGGCGTGTCCACGGCTTCTGGCGCATTCCCGCCCATCGGCCGCGAGAAGGCGGGCCTCGCGGCCCGTGAACAGGACCGTAGTTGACACTCGTCGATATCTCTCATAGCATGGCGGAGCCCCGGATGAAAGTTTCAGTAAGTCTATGAAACTTTCGGAATCACCACTCCCTCCCTGTTTCGGAGCTGAAGAGCATGAACGAACGAACCCCTGCTCGGCGGCGCCTTCGCGTCCTCGCCGCCGGAGTGCTGCTGCTGCCCTCGGCGGCACTCGCCATCGGCGCCCCAGCGGCGGCCCAGGACGCGAACGTCGTCTACTCCGCCGACTTCGAAGACGGCCAGGTCGGCGACTGGGCCCCCCGCGGCCCCGTCACCCTCACAGTCGAGGACGGTGCCCTCCTGACCACCGGCCGCGACTCCGACTGGCACGGCCCCGCCCTCGACATCACCGGCCACATCGTCGCCGGTGGACAGTACGAGATCGCTTTGCGCGCACGCTTCGCCGAGGACGGCGACGGTGAGCAGATCACCGTCTCCGTCCAGCGCGAGAGCGGGGGCGAGACCGAATACGACAGCGTCGTCTACCAGGCCTCCGCCGGCGCCGACTGGGTCGAGCTCAGCGGCGAATACAGCATCGCCTCGCCCGCCGAGTCCCTCACCCTCTACGTCGAATCCCCGACCGTCGACGCCTCCTACCTGATCGACGACGTCACCATCACCGAACTCGCGCCGCCCGGCGTCGAAGAGGGCATCCCCTCGCTCAAGGACGTGCTCGCCGAGGACTTCCTCATCGGCGCGGCCATCGACTCCCGCGACATCGTCGGAGACTACGGGAAACTGCTGAACAAGCACTTCAACTCGATCAGCGCCGAGAACCACATGAAGCCCGACGCGATCCAGCCCACCGAGGGCGAGTTCACGTGGGGCGAAGCCGACCAGCTCGTCGAGTACGCCGAGGCCAACGGCATGGAGATCTGGGGCCACACCTTCCTGTGGCACACCGATCAGACCCCCGAATGGTGGTTCGAGTACCCGGCGGACCACCCGAACGCCGGTGAGCCGATCGGGAACTCCGAGGAGGACCGCCAGATCATGCGCGACCGCCTCGAATCGCACATCGGCGCCATCGCCGACCGCTACGGCGACCGCATCTGGGCCTGGGACGTCGTCAACGAGGTCATCAGCGACAACAACGCCGAGGTCCACCGACAGAGCCGCTGGTTCGAGATCTTCGAAGGCCACTCCTACATCGCCGAGGCGTTCGAGATCTCCCGCGAGCAGTTCGACGAGGCCGGAGCCGGCGACGTGAAGCTGTTCATCAACGACTACGGCACCGAGAACCCCGGCAAGCGCGACAACCTCTACAACCTGGTCGAGGAGTTGCTCGCCGACGGCGTTCCCGTCGACGGCGTCGGGCACCAGACCCACATCAACCTCCACACCTCGATCCAGCAGGTCGAGGACTCGATCGTCAAGTTCAGCGGGCTCGGCGTCCTGCAGACGATCACCGAACTCGACGTCGTCATCGGCGCCCCCGGTGAAGGCGTGGAGTTCCCCGAGTACGAGGCCAGGATCATCGAACAGGGCCACTACTACCGCGACCTGTTCGAGGTCTTCCGCGAGCACTCCGACAAGATCGAGCTGGTGACCGTGTGGGGCCTCCACGACGGCCGCACCTGGCAGCGCTCGCGCGAAACGCCGCGTCCGCTGGAGAGCCCGCTGCTGTTCTCGGACCAGCTCCAGGCCAAGTGGGCCTACTGGGGCATCGTGGACCCGAGCGTCCTGCCCGACGTCCCGGACGGCGAGGACCCCGACTACGCCCGTGTGCAGGTGCCGCGCGCCGACACCGCCCCGGTCATCGACGGCGAGGTCGACGACGTGTGGTCCTCCGCCTCGACGGTCACCACCGAGGTCACCGTGGAAGGCGGCGCCGACGGGGCCAAGGCCGAGGTATCGCTGCTGTGGGACGAGACGGCGCTCTACGCCCTGTTCGAAGTCGACGACGCGGCGCTCGACGACACCAGCCCGAACCCCTATGAGCACGACTCGGTCGAGGTGTTCCTCAACCCCGGCAACACCCGCACCGGCGGCTACGGCGAGATGGACGGCCAGTACCGCGTCAACTTCGCGAACCTGGTCAGCGTCGGCGCCAACGGCCCCGATGCCGGCGAGATCACCAGCGCCACCGCGGTGACCGACGGCGGCTACCGAGTGGAGCTGTCGATCGCGCTCGCTCCTGAGTTCGCCGAGCCGGGCGTCGAACAGGGCCTGGACCTCCAGGTGAACGACGGTGCCGACGGCGCCCGCGTCGCGGTCCACACCTGGTACGACCCGACCGGCCAGTCCTGGAACACCAACGCCAACTGGGGCATCGCCGAGTTCGTCGAAGAACTCGACGGGGCCCCCGGCGACGGCAAGCTGCCCGTGACCGGGCTGGGCCTCACCGGCGGCATCGCCGCCGCGGCGCTCCTGGCCGCCGCGGGCGCGGTCCTCATCTGGGTGATGCGCCGCCGCGTCGCCGCCGACTGGGGAGAGGACTAGGAGAACGCGCCGGGATGCCTGTCCTTCATCCCGGTGAGCAGGGCGGCGGTGAGAACCGCCGCCCTGCTTTTCGTTCCCTGCGAGCCCTCTTGCGGGCGCTCTTCCCGTGCAAGTGCCCGGCCAGTGCCGCCGGGTGTCGGCGGGCGCGCCCGCCGCTTCGGGGACGTCGTTCTCGGTCAGGAGACCAGCGAGGACCTGTTCGATACCGGGTGGTCGCCGGGCGGAGACGCTGCGACGCCGCAGCGGCCGCCTTGAGGGCGCGAGAGGGCGGCGCCGCGGAAATACCGGGGCCCTGCCGAGCCGCCCGGCCGGTCAGGAGTAGCGGGACACCAGGTCCATGAGCTGGGCGCGGTAGACCCGGCCGAACAGCGTCGTGTGGACCAGCAGCGGGAACAGCTGGTGCAGCCCGATGCGTTCCTCCCAGCCATCGGCGAGCGGCGCGACCTCGGCGTATCCGGCCAGGATCGTTTCGAGCAGCGGCACGCCGCCCCACAGCCGGAGGTTCGCCAGGTCGGTCTCGCGGTGCCCGCCGTGCGCGGCCGGATCGATCATCCAGGCCCGCTCGGAGCCCCAGTGGACATTGCCCCACCACAGGTCGCCGTGCGTGCGCGCGGGCGGTTCCGCAGGACCGGCCAGACCGGGGAGGCGCGCGGCGAGCGCCTCGACGGCGGCCACGTCGGCCGCGTCGAGCGCACCGTTCTCACGCGAGGGCCGCAGGTACGGTTCGATACGCCGGGCGGCGTACCACTCGGCCCAATCCTCGCCGGCCGGATCGTTGTCCATGAAGGTCTCGCCGATGTAGCCGCGCCACGGCGCGCCGAACCGTTCGGCCCCGGCCGCGTGCATGAGCGCGATCTGGCGGCCCAGTTCGGCGGCGTGCCCGGGGCTCGGCTCGGTCGTTTCGATCCACGGTTCGACCAGGATCCGGTCGTCGCAGTACCAGACCGGCACGACCGCGTCGCTCGCCTCGCCGAGCCAGCGCAGCCCGTTCGCCTCGGCGGCCAGGTAGCCGGGCCGGTCGCCGTGCGCGAATTTGGCGAACACGGAGGAGCCGTCGTCGAAAGTGAGACGTTGCGCCGACGCGCTCGCCTCGGACTTCACCGGAGTGGTGCGGACCCGCTGGTGCTCGACGAGCTCGGGCAGCAGCCGCCACCGGTCCGCTTCTGGGGCCTGTTCCACCAGGACAATCTAGCGGAGGGCGATGCTCTCCATCGAATGTGTAACACTCTTCGTGTCCGAACCCCCGGTCTGGAGGACCAAATGCGCCGTACCGCCCGATGGCTGCCCGTCGTCAACGCCCTGAGCGCCCCGAGAGTGAACAGCCAGCGAGCCAGGGCCGACAAGGTCTTCGACCGGATGGTCCACAAGGCCGAACGGCAGTCCGAGTCCGACGCCGGCACCGCCGTGGAATTCATCGACTCCTACCGTTTCCTGTTCCAGCAGGTCGCCAAGCAGGAGACCATCTCGATGATCGGCTGGCAGGGCTACATCGACGACCTGACCCGCCGCATGACCAACCACCTGCGCGTCGAGCGGCTCATCGCCGAGACGCCGCAGATCGCCGCGCAGCCGATCGACCGGCCCGTCGTCGTCGTAGGTCTGCCGAGGACGGCGACCACCCTCGCCCACAAGGTCCTCATCGAACCCGAAGGGAACCGGGCGCCGCTGATGTGGGAGCTGATGAACACCCACCGCGGCGACATCGACCCGGACCTGCGCAAGAAGCTCATCAAGGACGCCCAGACGATGGCGAGCCTGGCGAGCAAGGCGTCCCCGGTATGGGACCTCATCCACCCCATGGACGCGCTCCAGCCCGAAGAGTGCATCTTCGCCCTGCCGCACGGCTACGGGTTCTACACGCGGGCGGCCATGCCCGAGTACCGCAGGTTCGTCGACGAGCGCGACTACACCGAGGACTACGAGCACCTCAAGCGCGTCCTCCAGGTGCTCCAGTGGAACCGGCCGAAACAGCGCTGGGTGCTCAAATGCCCGTTCCACCTGTTCAACCTCGACGTCCTGCTCAAGGTCTTCGGCGACGCGACGATCGTGTGGATGCATCGCGATCCGTCCACGGTCATGGGCTCGTGGTGCTCCCTGGTGGAGACCGGCCGGGCCCTGCACCACCGCAAGTACGATCCGTCGACGATCGGCCCGGAGTGGCTGGAGATCCTCTCCAGTGGTGTGAACGCCGCGCGTGAGGTGCGGTCGCTGGCCTCGCGGGAACGGTTCATCGACGTGCCCTACCACTCGCTCACGGCCGACCCGTACGCGTTCTTGCCGAAGCTGTTCGAGAAGCTGGACATGCCCTGGACCGAGGCCGAGGAGAACAACCTCGAAAAAGTCCTGGCCCGCCCCGGCATGCGCCGCAGCCACGAGTACCACTTGCCGCGCTACGGCCTCGACTTCGATGACGTCGAGGCCGCCTTCGGCGATTACGGGCGTCTCGGTTTCTGAGCGGCGCGTGCCGCCGCGAAGCGGCCCCGGCGGCGGGCCCGTGACACGATGACGGCGGCCGACCGCCCGGTCGGCCGCCGTCATCGGCGTTCTTGAACGGCCCTTAGGAGAGGCGCTCGACGACGTAGTCGATCGCCCGGGTCAGCTTGACCGCGTCCGAGGGGTCCACGGCCGGGTAGGTCGCGATGCGCAGCTGGTTGCGGCCCAGCTTGCGGTACGGCTCGGTGTCGAGCACACCGTTCGCGCGCAGCGCCTTCGCGATCTCGGCGGCGTCGACGCCCTCGAAGTCGATCGTGACGACCACGTTGGAGCGCAGCCGCTCCTCGGTGACGAACGGCGAGGCGAACTCGCGCGAGTCCGCCCACGAGTACAGGGCCCCGGCCGATTCGGCGCAGCGCTTGGCGGCGGCGTCGAGGCCGCCCGCGGCGTTCAGCGCGTCCACCTGCTCGGCGGCGAGCACGACCGTCGCCACCGCCGGGGTGTTGTACGTCTGGTCCTTGCGCGAGTTGTCGATCGCGGTCTTCAGGTCCAGGAACGCCGGGATGTAGCGGCCGGAGGCGGCGATCCGCTCGGCGCGCTCGATCGCGGCCGGACTCATCAACGCGATCCACAGCCCGCCGTCGGAGGCCAGGCCCTTCTGCGGCGCGAAGTAGTAGCAGTCGCTCGCGGCCATGTCGACCGGCAGTCCCGCCGCGGCGGAAGTCGCGTCGTGCAGCATGAGGGCGCCTTCGGCCGCGACGCGCGTGACGTCGACGGCCACGCCGGTCGAGGTCTCGTTGTGCGGCGTGGCGTACACGTCGACGCCGTCCTCGGCGTTCAGGTACGCGGCCGAGCCGGGTTCGGCGGTGACCACGGTCGGGTCGGACAGGTGCGGGGCGATCTGGATCGCCTTGGCGAATTTGGAGCCGAACTCGCCGAAGCTGGCCGTCTGCGCCTTGTCCTCGACGAGGCCGAACACGGCGACCTCCCAGAACGCGGTGGTGCCGCCGACGCCGAGGACCACCTCATAGCCTTCGGGCAGCGCGAACAGCTCGGCCAGGCCGCGGCGCAGCCGCCCCACCTGGTTCTTGACCGCGCTCTTGCGGTGGGAGGTGCCCATGACGGACTTGCCGACTCCGGACAGCGCGTCCATCGCCTCGGTGGGCACCTTGGAGGGCCCGGATCCGAACCGTCCGTCTGCTGGCAGGAGGTCGGCGGGGATGGTGATCTCGTCGGTCACTTGAGGCTCCGTTCTCATCGGTCCTTGCGGGCGTCCCATGGGTCAGAGCGGGCTGATCCACAAGGCATCCGCAGCTCACCATAACTCCGCTCCGTCGCCTTGCCGCAGCGCGGGGGCCCATGTCGTAGCAGGTGGGACACCCGGCGCGGAGGCCGTGGTGTAGATCTCGCCGTCGGCGGCCGTCGCCCACAGCGTGAGGTTCCCCGCGGCGTCGAAGGCGGCCGCGGGACGCCGGGTGAGGACGATGTCGCCGCGGTTCCAGTGGGCGTCCATTCGGTCGGCCGGGCCGTCCTCGAGTTCGGCGACGCCGAGGGTGACGACGGCGGGGGCGCCGGACGCGTCGTCGGTGGCGACGGCGACGGTGCCGTCGTGGGAGACGGCCACCGTCGGCGGGAGGATGCCGCCGGTCAGCGGCAGGAGTGTCGGCGTCCACGTGTCGCCGAGCCCGTAGTGGAGGACGACGTCGGCGCCGCCGGCGCTGCGTGAGGCGATGACGATGCGGCCGTCCGGTGCCGCGGCGGCGGTGACGGCGCCGGTGGGGACGTAGCCGTGCTCGCCGCCGACATGGGGGAGGTCGAGCTCGCGGGCGGTCCAGTGGCCGTCGCGGTGTTCCCAGGCGGCCAGGCCCTCGGGCGTCGCGGCGAGGATCACCGGCCCCGTGGCGGCGGTGACGGCGGCCGGGGCGTCGTGGACGGCGGGGCCGTCGAGGTGGGTCCACTCGGTCCATGCCGAGCCGGGGCGATGGGTGCGCACGTGCACGCCCCGTTCGGGGCCGCGGACGGCGACGAGGGCCGTCTCGCCGTCGTCGGCGATCGCGGGCGGCCCGATGTGCCGGGCGAGGTCACCGCTTCCCGCGGGGTTGCCGAGATTTGTCCATTCGAGACTGCGGAGGTCGAGGCAGTGGACGTCGCGGAGGTGGCCTTCGCGATGGGGCGTGTACTCGGGGCTGATGGCGACGACACGTGGCCCGGCGGCGTCGATCGCGGGGAGCAGGTCGGGGCCGCCCAGGTCGTCCCAGGTCTGGTCGCCTTCGATGCACAGCCGGAGTCCCCGCATGGCGACCGGCCGCGTCCGGTCGTCGACGGTCGCGGTGGCGAGGGCGGAGGAGTAGCGGGGGTGGGTGGCGATGCCGTAGGTGTCGCCCACGCCGGGGCCGTTGACGAGGCGGTCGCCGCAGCCGGAGGGTTCGCCGCAGTCGAAGCCGTCGGCCCAGGCGTAGACGTTCAGGGCCCGGCTCTTGGCCTCGCGGTCGGCGGCCCCGAGGTTGGCCGGCCAGCGGCGGTTGTAGTAGCCGCGCCAGGATTCGACGACGGCGGCGTCGTCCCGGGCGCGGACGGCGTCCCAGGCGAACAGGGCGGCGGCGGTGTGGTCGATGTGGTCGGAGTATCCGGCCTGCTCGGCCCCGAGTCTTTCGCCGACGACCGGGTCGGGGTCGGGGTCGAGCGTGTTGACGACGGCGGGCCGGTAGTGGTCGAGCAGTTCGAGCAGGCTCGCGTGGACGGTGTCGCGGTCGACCAGGGACGGCCCGTCGCCGAGTGGGGAGCCGGTGGGCGGCAGTACCGCGGAGGCGTCGAGGCGGCCTTCCCACAGGGCGAGCAGTCGGGTGAAGTCGCCGGTGAGGCGCCCGAGGTTCGTCCACAGCGAGCAGAAGACCAGGTGGACTTCGGGCCGTTCGCGCAGGACGCAGATCTCGACCTGCTGGCCCGAGTCGAGGACGGCGCCGGTGCGGTCCCACGCGGATTCGGTGTCGCCGGTGGCCAGGTGGGCGTAGGCGCGGCGCAGGCCGGTGTTGCGGGCCGCGGCGTATCCGGCGAAGTCGGGGAGCCGGGCGGTGTTCCAGGTGTTGCGCCCGTCGGCCTCGCCGGCGGTGAGGACGACGGTGCAGAGTCCGGCTCCGGCGGCGAGGACGCGGGCGATGCGTGGGTTGATGAAGTACAGGCAGTCGTCGGGGTGGGCGACGATCTGCATGTGGACCGGGCCGGTCTCGGGGCGGCGCGGCAGCCGGGGGCGGCCGTTCAGGCCCGATTGCCATAGTGAGCCGATGCTCTCTCCGGCGGCGGCTGCGAGGCCGAGGCCGGCGAGCCCTCCGAGCAGGAGGGTTCGTCGGCGCAGCGGGGCGGGCTGGGGTTCGGGGTCCGGGGAGGACATGGGGTTCTCGTTCGGGTCGGGCGGTGGGGCTCTATGGGCATGATATCCGAGCCGTCCACGGAATATGGCCCGCAAACCGGTGTGGTGCGGTGTGCGGGCCTACTGGCGAAACGAGTGTCCGGGGCTGGTCACCAGCCTTCGACTTCGGATGGTTTGCGGGGGCCGGGGCCGACGTAGGTCGCCGAGGGCCGCACGATCCGGCCGAGGCGTTTCTGCTCCAGGATGTGGGCGCTCCAACCGGCGACGCGGGCGCAGGTGAATATGGGGGTGAAAAGATCGGCGGGCACCTCGGCGAAGTCGAGGAGCACCGCGGACCAGAACTCGACGTTGGTGGCGAGGACGCGGTCGGGTTTGCGGGCCTTGAGTTCGGCGAGCGCGGACTGTTCGAGCGCCTCGGCCACCTCGTAGCGGGGGGCGCCGAGTTCCTTGGCGGCGGCGCGCAGCACGCGCGAGCGGGGGTCCTCTGCGCGGTAGACGCGGTGGCCGAAGCCCATGAGGCGTTCGCCGGAGTCGAGGAGCGACTTGACGTAGGCATCGGCGTCGCCGCGGCGTTCGACCTCTTCGATCATGTGCAGCACGCGGGAGGGGGCGCCGCCGTGGAGCGGCCCGGAGAGGGCGCCTATGCCCGAGGAGATCGCGGCGGCGGCGTCGGCCCCGGTGGAGGCGACGACGCGGGCGGTGAACGTGGAGGCGTTCATGCCGTGCTCGGCGGCGGACATGAGATAGGTGTCGACGGCCTTGACGTGGGCGGGGTCGGGTTCGCCGCGCCAGCGGCGCATGAACCGTTCGGTGATGGTCTCGGCCTTGTCGATCTCCGACTGCGGGACGGCGGGCCGGCCGGAGCCGCGGGCGGATTGGGCGATGAACGACAGTGTGGTGACCGATACGCGGGCGAGGTCGTCGCGAGCGGTGGCGTCGTCGATGTCGAGCAGGGGCCCCAGCCCCCAGAACGGGGCGAGCATGGCGACGGCCGCCTGGGCGTCGACGCGGGTGTCGCCGGAGGAGACGGGTACCGGGACGGGTTCGGCTGCGGGCAGGCCGTTGCCGAATTTGCCATCGACGAGCAGGCCCCAGACGTCGCCGTAGGAAGTCTGGCCGACGAGGTCCTGGATGTCGACGCCGCGGTAACGGAGCGACCCACCCTCTTTGTCGGGCTCGGCGATTTCGGTCTCGAATGCGACCACGCCTTCGAGACCGGGCTTGAACTCAGACATCGTTGTACTCCTGAGTGGTTGTCCCTGTGGTTGCCGACCGGGGGCTTCCGGGAGGCGACTGTTCGTAGCTGTTGGGGAAATGGTGCCTCACTGCGTTCGCCTACGGAAGTCCGCGCTCGGCCGGGGTGATCCCCGTTCGGCGTGCAATGGTGGTGCAAAATGTGAGTCGAGCATCATAAGGCATGGCATTTGCATGCTTTTGACGGTTTCTATGGGAGGGTTCCAATAAAGGCTCTTGTCGGTTCCAACGGTTCACTGCGATATCGACCACATTGATATGCGTGCCGCAGATCATCGGCCATGAGCTAACGTCAAAGCACGTTCCGCCCGTCCCGAACGACATGGAGGTACCCCCGATGGCGCTGTCCGGCGAGCAATGGTCGATCGCCTACAACGACCACGAGGCGACCATCGTCGCCGTCGGCGGCGGTGTGCGCTCCTATATCTACCGCGGACGCCACGTCGTCTCCTCCTACGGAGATGAAGAGCTCGCTCCCGGGTGGGCCGGCCACGTCCTGGCGCCCTGGCCCAACCGCGTCCGCGACGGCCGGTACACCTACGGCGGCGAGGAGTATCAGCTGCCGATCAACGAGATCCCGACCAATACCGCCCTCCACGGCTTCGTCGCCTGGGCCGAATGGACCGCCGCGGAGGTCACCGACACCTCGGTGACGCTCGAATGCCGGCTCCCGGCGCGCATGGGCTACCCGTGGACACTCCAGTTGCGCACCCGCTGGTCGGTGGGCCCCGGTGGCCTCCGGGCCGCGCACACCGTGTCCAACCCGGGCACGCGCACCGCGCCCTTCGGGCTCGGCACCCACTCCTACCTGCTGGCCGGTGAGCTCGAACGCATCGACCAGGCCACGTTGCACGTCCCGGCGGAGAAGAAGCTGCGGCTCGATAAGCAGCAGATCCCGGTCGGCTCCGGCCCCGGCGACCTCTCCGAGCCGACCGTCTTGGGCGATCGGGTCATCGACGACGCCTACGGCGGCCTCCAGCGCGATTCGGACGGCCAGGCCGAGGTGCGGCTGGCCGACCCGGTCTCGGGCACGGCGGTGACAGTGTGGATGGACGAGTCGTTCGGCTGGGTCCACATCTACACCTCTGACGGCCTCGAAGGCGACCGCAGGCGCGGCTCGGTGGCGATCGAGCCCACCACCTGCCCGCCCAACGCGCTCGCCACCGGTGAGGGCCTGATCGAACTCGCGCCGAGCGAAGCGTGGTTCGGCGTCTGGGGCATCCGCCCCGAATAATCCTCGCGGCTTTCGAGCCGGGGGCCGTCTCCTTGTGACGGTCCCCGGCTCGTTTCGTCTCCTCCGCCGGTTCGGCATCGGCCTCGCGGCATGTCGTCCACAGGGGCCGATGCGTCGGCGAACCCGATCAGATCTCATGTGGATGGGCACTGAGCTGCGAGGACACCGCCTCGGATCGAAGTTATCCACAGGCCGGAAATTTTTCCTTGCCGGCCGTTGACAACCCCGCCATGGTTACTTCAGGCAACGAAGAGAGCACTGAAAGTAGGAATCGGCCATGGTCACGTCAACGTCCGCCCGCACCGCACGAGTCTCGGGGCCCGAGGAGAACCAGCGCCCCGACGCCGCGTCACTGCTCGTCACCGGCGACGACCGCCTCGCCGAAACGATCGCGCCGCTCGCCGCCGCGGCCGGTCACCCGCTCCACCGCGTCAGACGGGCCGCCGACGCGCATGCCCGCTGGCGAGGCGCCCCACTGGCCATCGTCGGAGCCGACGTCGCCGCCGACTGCCTCGCATACGGCCTGCCCGAACGCCGCGGCCTCGTCCTGTGCACCACCCTGCCGTGGTTCGGCGCCGACCCGACCGGCACGTCCATGCTGTGGCCGCTCGCCATACGGTTGCACGCCGACCACGTCATCGCGGTCCCCGAAGCCGCCGAATGGCTCCTGGACCGCTTCACTCGCGCCGCCCGCGAGACCACGCCCGCCCGAGTGGTGGCCACCGTGGCCGGGCACGGCGGCGCGGGCGCCTCGACGCTCGCGCTCGCCGCGGCCACCGCCGCCGCCCGCGACGGCTCCGGTCACGGCCTCCGCGTCGTGCTCATCGATCTCGACTTCGACGGCGGCGGCATCGACACCGCCGCCGGGCTCGCCGCGCAGCCCGGCTGGCGGTGGCCCGCGCTGTCCACCGGCTCGGGCCAGCTCGAACCCGAACGGCTCCTCGCCGGCCTGCCGCAGCGCGAGGGCCTCCACCTCGTCGGGCCGGACCCCCGCGACCGCACCGTTCCCGACGCCGAGATGTTCGGACGGGTCCTGCACGCCGCCAGGCTCGGCGCCGACCTCGTCGTCATCGACCTGCCGCGGACCCGCACCGAGGCGGCGGCCCGCGCCGCGGCCGCCGCCACGTCGCTCGCCGTCGCCGTCGGGCCTTCGCCCCGCTCATGGGAGGCATCGCGCGTCACCGTCGCCGAATACGGCCTCCATGCCGCCCGCATCGGCATGGTGCTGCGCGGCGCGGCCGTCCCCAGGCCCGCACCCGCACCGGAGGGCGCCGACCCCTTCGACCAGATAGCGCCACCGGTATGGGGCCGGGTGCCGGACGACCGGCGAGTGCCCGAACGGCTGCGGCGCGGCCGTCTCCCGCGCGGGCGCAACGGACGCCGCCTCCGCGAGCTCACGGCCGAACTCCGCCGGGGCCGGCCGCGACCCGGGGACGCCCCGACCGAGAGCACCGGCTCCGGTCGCCGGCTCACGCCGACCGGAGCCGTCCGATGAACCTCGAACTGATCAACCGGGTCCGCCGCCAACTCGTCGCCCAGGCCGGGCCGGGCCGGTCCCGGGGCCGCCGCGGCCCTGCCGCGAAGGCCGATATCGTCACCGCCCTGTGCGCCGCCGGGGCCGCGCCACCGGACCAGCCAGGGCTCCTCGAACTCTCGGCGGCGCTGTCCGACGACCTCAACGGCGCGGGCCCGCTGCAACCGCTGCTGGACGACACCACCGTCACCGACGTGGTCGTCAACGGGACCGACGGCGTCTGGGTCGATCGCGGCGAGGGCCTCCAGGCCGCAGCCGTCGGATTCGGCGACGCCGAGGCCATCCGATCGCTCGCCTGCCGGCTCGCGGCCGCCGCCGGCCGCCGCCTCGACGCGGGCAATCCCTACGCGGACGTACGGCTCCCCGACGGCACCAGGTTCCACGCGATCCTCCCGCCGATCGCCGTCGGCGGCCCCTACCTGTCCTTTCGCACCCACCGCACGAAGGCGTTCACCCTCTCGCAGCTGGTCGAGGCCGACACGCTCACCGCCGATATGGCCGAGCTGCTCCTGCGAGTGGTCACCGCACGCCTTCCTCATGTCATCACGGGCGGCACCGGGACGGGGAAGACCACGCTGCTGTCGAGCCTGCTCTCGACCGTCCCCGCGAACGAACGGATCGTCATCGTCGAAGACGCCGCCGAACTCGCACCGCACCACCCGCACCTGCTGACGCTCGAAGCCAGACCCGCCAATATCGAAGGCGCGGGCGCGGTCGACCTGGCCGCGCTGGTCCGCCAGGCCCTGCGAATGCGGCCCGACCGCATCGTCATCGGCGAATGCCGCGGCGCCGAAGTGAGCGAACTGCTCGCCGCCCTCAACACCGGGCACGACGGCGGTGCCGGAACTCTCCACTGCAACGCCGCGGCCGACGTCCCGGCCCGCCTGGAGGCGCTCGCCCTGCCGCACGGCATGCCGCGGGCCGGGCTCCACGCCCAACTCGTGGCCGCCCTGCGCGTCATCATCCACCTGCGACGATGCGGAGGCAGGCGCCGAGTCGCCGAGATCGCCCTCATCGATTCCGGTGAGTCCGGCCACTCCAGCGGTCTGGGCGTCGCCACCGCCTGGACCCGCCACGGCCCCGGGCCCGCGGCCGGAGCCCTGGAACGCCTGCTGAGGGAGCGTGGCGCATGAGCGACATCGCAGCGGCGCTCCTGACCCACCGGCCGAGGAGCACGATCACGATCGCCGCGTCGGCAGCGGCCCTCGCCGCCGCCTGGCTCGCCCACGGGCTCGGCCTCCTCGGCGCGCTCACCGCCGCCGGGATCGCCGCCTCCTATGCCGCCGCCGCGGCCGGCGCCTGGCGCGGCGTGCTCAACGGCAGGCGAGGCCGAGAGGCCCGCCGCACCGCTGCCGACGCGATCGCCCTCCTCGCGGCCGATCTCGACGCCGGAGCCGACCCGTCCGGCGCGATAGCGGCGATCGAGACCGATTGGCCGAACGGCGCGCCCACCGCCACCGAACGCCTCACGGCGGCCTGGGCGGTCGCCGCCGAACTCGGCGCCCCCGCGGCAGAACTGTGCCGACGCCTCGCCGATCACCTGCACGAGGACGAGCGGTCCCTCTCCCGCATCAGCGCCCAGACCGCCTCGATCCACGCCACCGCGGCCCTGCTCACCGCCTTGCCCGTGGCCGGAGTCGCATTGGGCGAGGCGATCGGCGTCGACGCGGTCGCCTTCCTCCTGGCCACGCCGCCGGGCATCGCCTGCCTGACGGCGGCCATGGCGCTCCAAGCGGCAGGTCTGGTCTGGACGAAAGCGCTGATCCGGTCCGTGGGAGTGGAGGCCGCATGAGCATCCGCGACCGCCGTCGACTCGCCGCCTCCGCCCTGGGCCCGCTCATCGGGATCGTGATCGCCCTGACGATCGGCGGGCTCACCGGTGCCGCGCTCGGCACCGCCGCCTGGTGGATCTGCCGCCGCCTCCTGCGCGCCGACCCGGACCGCGCCGAACGGCTGGCCGCCTCCCGGCTCGCACCGGGATGGCCCTGGGCGCTGGACCTCATCGCAGCCGGGATGCGGGCCGGTGCGCCGTTCCCGCAGGCCGTCTTCGCCGTCGCGAACGCCGAACGGGGAGCGATGGGCGAGCGGCTCGCCCGGTTCGCGCAAGCGATCCGCCTTGGGGCCACCGCGGCCGAGGCCGCCCACGAACTGGGGCGGCTGCCGGGGGTCGATCGTCTCGCCGGGCAGCTCGACCGCTCCTCCGACAGCGGCGCCGCGATCGCGGGCGGCCTCGAACTCCTGGCCGCCTCGCTGCGCGCCGAACGCCGCCTCCAGACCGAGGCGCGCGCGGGACGCGCGGCCGTGGCCCTCATCGGGCCGCTGTGCCTGTGCTTCCTCCCGGCATTCGTCATAGCGGGCATTGGACCGGTGGTATTCGGCATCGTCGCCGACACCGTCCTCGCGGGCCGGTGAGCGCCGCATGCCCCGAGCCGACCACCAGAGGACTCGAACACCGCAAGAGGACAACGAGGAAAGGGACCAACGATGACCACGACGACAACGACGACCACGGCGACCGGTACGGACCCGATCGACCCGAGCCCGCGCGACCGGAACCCGACCGATCCGAACCGACCGGCCGCGGCAAGGCTCGACCTGAAACCGGACCGCGCCGAGCGCTGCCCGAACCCCTGCCGCCTTCAGGCCCGATGCCGTCTCGACCGTCCGAACGGGCAGGGCTGCCCCGCAGGGCGGAGGCCGAGCGAGAACGGACGCGTCGAGACAGTGCTTCCGACGCCGCTTCCGACGCCGTCTCGGCCCGCACCCGGGCCCTCGTCTCGGACACGACGGCCCCAGGAGCCGCCCCGGAACGGGCCCGGGAGGCGGACGGCGCAGCCGCCCCGATCGCACCGCCGCCCACGGCCGCACGAGGACGAATGGGCGCCGGGGCGGATGGAGGCCGTGCCGAAACCGAGCTGGGGCGGCAAGTTCGCCTCGAAGCTCCGGGGCGAGAGCGGCATGTCCACGGCGGAATACGCCGTCGGGACACTGGCGGCGGTCGCCTTCGCCGGGGCGCTGCTGAAGGTGCTCACCTCCGATGCGGTCCAAGGCGCGCTCTCCGGCCTGGTC
>JAJYSW010000325.1 GCA_021793335.1 Actinomycetes bacterium | reverse complement strand
CGCCGCCTATCGCGAGGCCGAGGCGGCCGGCAAGGCCCGCAAGGCCATGCCCGCCAGGGAGCTGTACGGGCGCATGATGCGCACGCTGGCGCAGACCGGCAACGGCTGGATGACCTTCTCCGACACCGCGAACCGCACCTCGAACCAGACCGCGAGGAGCGAGAACGTCATCCACTTGTCGAACCTGTGCACCGAGATCCTCGAAGTCACCAGCGACGCCGAGACCGCCGTGTGCAATCTCGGCAGCGTCAACCTCGCCGAGCACTGCTCGACCGACGGGTTCGATTTCGATCGTCTCGAAGCCACCGTCCGAACGGCCGTGAAATTCCTCGACCGCACGATCGACCTCGGTTTCTACCCGACCGTGGAGGCCGAGAGGGCCAACCGCGCGTGGCGGCCGATCGGCCTGGGGTGCATGGGGCTCGCCGACGTGTTCTTCAAGCTGGGGTTCGCCTTCGATTCGCCCGAGGCCCTGGAGTTGTCGACCGCGATCGCCGAGCGCATCGCGATCGTGGCCTATGAGACCTCGGCCCGCCTGGCCGGCGAGATCGGCGCCCACCCGAATTTCGATCGGACTCGCGCCGCCGAGGGCGTCCTGCACCTCGACCACTGGGAGGACGCCCGGGTGAGGCTGCCCGAGCGCTGGGCGGCGGTGCGCGAGGCGATCGCCGAGCACGGTCTGCGGAATTCGCTGCTGGTCGCGATCGCCCCGACCGCGACGATCGCCTCCATCGCCGGCTGCGCCGAGTGCATCGAGCCCGTCGTCTCCAATGTCTTCAAGCGGGAGACGCTCTCGGGTGAGTTCCTCCAGGTCAACCGGCATTTGATCGCCGAGTTGAAGGAGCGGGGCCTGTGGAGTGAGGAGCTGCGGCAGGCGGTGCTCGTCGCCGACGGCTCGGTCCAGGGCATCGAGGCGATCCCCGCGGACATCCGCCTGCGCTACCGCACTGCCTGGGAGTTGCCGCAGCGTTCGCTCATCGATCTCGCCGCGGCGCGGACTCCGTTCGTCGATCAGGGGCAGTCGCTCAACCTGTTCCAGGCGCAGCCGACCATCGGGAAGCTCTCCTCGATGTACCGCTACGCCTGGAAGCAGGGCTTGAAGACCACGTACTACCTGCGGAGCCGCCCGGCCACGCGGATCAACCAGACCACGGTGAGCCAGGCGAGGCCCGAATCGCGGCCTGATGCGGTCTCCGAGGATGTCGCCTGCTCTCTGGAGAACCCGGAGACCTGCGAGTCCTGCCAGTAGGTGAGGCGGGGGAGCGGCCGCCGGTCGGGCGCTTCCCCGCGCTCATGTCGTCCACCAGTTCTGAAAGGAATCACCGATGCTGCTCGATCCAGGCATGGACCTGACGCTGCGACCGATGAAATACCCGGACTTCTACGAGCAGTACCGGGCCGCGATCCGCAATACCTGGACCGTCGAGGAGGTCGATCTCGCTTCGGACCTGGCCGATCTGGCGACGTTCACGCCTCAGGAACAGCACTTGATCCACCGGCTCGTGGCGTTCTTCGCCACCGGTGACACGATCGTCGCGAACAATCTCGTGCTCAATCTCTACCAGCACGTCAACTCCCCCGAGGGCCGTCTGTACCTGTCGCGGCAGTTGTTCGAGGAGGCCGTGCACGTCCAGTTCTATCTGACGTTGCTCGATACGTATCTGCCCGATCCCGAGGAGCGCGCCAGGGCCTTCGACGCGGTCAACAACATCCCGTCGATCAAACGCAAGGCCGATTTCTGCTTCAAGTGGATCGATTCGGTGTTCGACATGCAGGAGTTGAAGACCGCCGACGATCGGCGGACGTTCCTGCTCAACCTCATCTGTTTCGCCGCCTGCATCGAGGGCCTGTTCTTCTACGGGGCTTTCGCCTATGTGTACTGGCTGCGCAGCCGGGGGCTGCTCGACGGGCTCGCGACCGGCACGAACTGGGTGTTCCGTGACGAGTCGTGCCATATGAACTTCGCGTTCAGCGTCGTCGACGTGGTCCGTGCCGAGGAGCCGGAGCTGTTCGACGAGAAGATGCGCGAGCAGGTGACGGCGATGATGGAGGAGGCCGTGGACGCCGAGCTCCAGTTCGCCGAGGATCTCATCGGCGCCGGGCTTCCGGGCATGACCGTCGCGGACATGAAGTCGTATCTGGAGTACGCCGCCGATCAGCGGCTGGAGCGTCTGGGGATGTCGAAGCGGTGGGGTTCGGAGAATCCTTTCCCGTTCATGGCGTTGCAGGACGTGCAGGAGCTGACGAACTTCTTCGAGCGGAGGCCGACCGCCTACCAGGTGGCCGTGGAGGGCCGGGTCGACCTCGACGAGGAGTTCTGAGGGGGAGGCTGTTTCCCCGGTATGCCTTATGGGGCCCGGCGCTTACGGCGTCGGGCCCCGTTCCGGTCATTCGCCTCGGGCGAAGGTCACGCCTTGGGCGTCGGAGCCGTCGGCGAGTTTCGCGACGCACATGAATGTGCCGTCGCCGGGCAGGTGCACGTCGGTGATCCAGTCGACCGAGTCGCCGCCGATCAGCTGTGCGAGCGGGCCGTCTTCGCGTTCGCCGTTGAGGCAGGCCGCGGCCACGGTCTCGTCGGCCGAGGCGGCGGCGTAGTCGTCGTCGACGCCATCGGGCAGCCGGCCGAGCGCGTAGCCCTCCCATACGTGGGCGCCGCTGCATTGGGCGTCGATCATCGTGTCGCCGTCCGTGGTGAAGCAGGTCGGGTCCGGGACGCAGCCGACGCCTTCCTGGTCGAGCGAGCATTCCTTGACGTAGTCCTCCGCCATGGACTGGCTGGCGAGGTCGGTGGATTCGTCGCCGCTGAACAGCCAGATCGCGCCGTATACGACCAGGCCGATG
Source organism: Actinomycetes bacterium (assembly GCA_021793335.1). Lineage (GTDB taxonomy): Bacteria > Actinomycetota > Actinomycetes > Mycobacteriales > Micromonosporaceae > Glycomyces. Next base: position 344 of record JAJYSW010000325.1, on the reverse strand, counting down.
ACGACCAGGCCGGCGATGCCCATGCCGATGAGGCGGCCCATGTTCGAGCCGGTGTCGCCTTCTTGGAGGCGCCGTTCGCGTCGGGTCATGCCGGTCGTGTTCGCGGGGGCGGGCAGTCGGTCGTCGGTGCGGGCGTCGGTGCGGTCGCCGCCGGAGTCGCCCCAGGCGCCTAGGGAGTTCCACCGGTCGTCCTCGTCGCCGTGCGCATCGGCTGCCGGGGTCGCCGCCGGGGCGGCCGCTGCGGCGGCCTGCGGTTCGGGGGCGGGGGGCGGGTATTCGGCGGCGGTCGGCCGGGGCTCGCTCATCGGCGGTTGTGGCCGTCCGCCTCTGCCTGGTGCGAGGCG
>JAJYSW010000324.1 GCA_021793335.1 Actinomycetes bacterium | reverse complement strand
TCATAAGCACAACCAAACCACTACGCAAGGGTGTCCATCGACTGCCGCCTTTTCCCTCGGCGCGTCTTCCTCAATCCGCGAAATACTGTAGTTCACCACAGAAGCCCTTGTGACCCAAGGGAAAACTGATATTCCCACCAACCACAATTTGCACACAAGCAACCACGATCAGTGGCAAGTGATTTATTTCACTACACATGAAGCACAATTCAAGCGCGGGATACGGTATAAATTACCGCCTTTTGCGGACAGCAAGAAAGTGCATTTGTCTGTTAATTAAGAATCGCGCATAAAGTTCCTTATGCCATCTTCCCGGAATCGTCGGCACATCACAGGCCCGAAGACGAACAGCCGAATCCCAAGGAAATGGGGCATGGCCTCCACCGACCATTCACAAGAAGTTGATCAAGCGGTCCGGTTCCCCTCCTGGGACGCAAGTGAAAGGCTTCGACGATCGTCACGTCGTGATGCCGATGAACAACGAGAGGCTTTATTCAATTCGACGGAAACGATGCAGCTCAAGTCCATGCCGCTGCTCCGGGCATAGAAAAAGCGCTCTCGTCCTCGCACTCCCATGAATTCGACGTTCATGGGAGTGCGAGGACGAGAGCGCCCATCATCGCCGGCGGTCCCGTCCGGTCTGCGGACCGGATCGGGCCTGATTCAGGCCGAGCCGCTCCGCCTCGGTATGCACAGCGCGCACACGGCGCCGAACATGACGACCGCGACACCGATCCACAGGGCCGGGGAAAGGCCGTCGACGAACGACTCCGGATCCGCCGTGCTGCCATAGGCCACGAAGACCGTGCCGAGCACCGCCACGCCGAGGGCTCCGCCTATCTCGCGGACGGTGGTGTTCGCACCGGAGGCCTTACCCGCGTGCTCCTTCGCCACCGAGCCGAGGACGACCGCGGCGGTGGGAGCGAACACGAAGCCCATGCCCAGTCCCGCCACGATCATCGGCCCCACCAGCAGCGAGTACGCGGTGTCGGTGCCGGCCACGAGATTGATCCAGCCGAGCCCCACCCCTTGGAGGAAGAGCCCGAGGGCCATCAGCCGCCCGCCGCCCACTCTGTTGACCAAGAGCCCCGCGACGGGGGCGACGAACATCGGCATCAGCGTCCAGGGCAGGGTGCGGAGACCGGCCTCCAGCGGGGTGCGCGGGGGCGCTATCTGCAGATACTGGGCAAGCAGGAAGAGCGATCCGAAGACGCCGAAGTACATGGCCGCCGAGACGATGTTGGTGAGCGTGAAGGCCCGCACCCGGTAGAACGACAGCGGCAGCATGGGATGTGCGATTCGCGACTCCCAGTACATGAAGGCCGCCAGCGTCACCGCGCCGATCGCGAAAGCGCCGAGGACCTTGGACGAGGTCCAGCCGTCGGTCTCGCCATGCACGATGCCCCATACGACCGCGCAGACACCGGCCGAAGCCAGCACCATGCCGACCAGATCGAGTCGGACGCCGGGAAGCGAGCTCTCGCGCAGCGCGAGGAAGACCAGCGGCACGGCGACCACGCAGACCGGCACGTTGATCCAGAACATCCACTGCCAGCTCAAGCCGTCGACCACGGCCCCGCCCACCACCGGTCCCATCGCGATGGCCGCGCCGCTCACTCCCGACCATATGCCGAGCGCCATGCCGCGCAGCCGCTCCGGCACGGCCATGGACAGCAGGGTCAGCGACAGCGGCATCACCGCCGCCGCACCGATGCCCTGCATCGCCCGGAAGGCGATCAGCTGTTCACTGGTCTCCGACATGCCGCAGCCGATGGAGGCCAGGGTGAACACGGCGACGCCGAGTATGAAGATCTTGCGGCGGCCGAACCGGTCGCCGAGCGCGGCGCCCGTCATCAACAGGCAGGCGAAACTCAGGACATAGGCGTTGACGAACCACTGCAGCTGCTGTGTGGAGGCGCTGAGGTCGACGGCGAGCGTGCGCAACGCCGTCGACACGACGAGATTGTCGAGCGCGACCATGAACATCGGCAGGCTGCAGGCGAGGATCGCGAGCCACAGCGGCGCGCGCCTCTGTTCCTCTGCCTGCCGCTGCGGCCGGGCTTCGGTCGATTGCTCTTCGGAAAGCGTCATGAGTGGGGTGGCTCCTAGGGGTTCTGGTCAGGACACGGACATCGTGTGGCGCTTCTCGGACATGGGCCGCTGCCGACCGACGCGGACCGACCGGCGCTGCGGGCGCGGGGACTTGCCGCGCCCCGCCCTCGCATGCGAGGAGACGGACGTCCACAACGCCGGCCGCTTCGAGAAGACAGCAGGTTTCGGGAAGTCGCCGGTGGTGAAAAGTCGGGATTTCGGACGTTCAGATCAGAGAATCACGTTATAGAAGTATGTGAGCATTATTCCTGAATGGCGCGGACATAGGCGAAAGAAGCGCCCTGAGCGCTTCCTCCCCTCGGGGATGCTACCAGAGGTCACCGTCCGGTGGCCGAAGAATTCCGCCCGTTTTCAGAACGACAGAGGAGGCGAGTGAATGCTCGCCCTGCCGCAACCCCCTGCCCCACTTGCACATTCGCCGCACAGTGCAGCCGCGCCGCACCAGACCACCCCAGACGCACACGCCCCAGAGGCACGGCGAACACCCCGCGGACCACACCCCGACACCACCACAACGTGAAGATATAAATACATTCCGTGAACGGAAGGTTCCCCCGGCCGCGGGCCGGCAGCGGCCGCCGTTTTCGGCTTGAGGGGGGCGCGGACTCGACGCCGCCTCCGGGAACATCGCCGTCTCGGGCGCAGACCAGGACGAACGGCTCCACCGGCCCCGGGGACACGGGCACCCCGAGAACGAGTGCCGCGTGGTGAAGTCGTCCGTCGGCGACCAGAATGCGGCCGGAGCACGGCCGGTCCGGCCCCGGCCATGCTCGACCCGGTCACCGCCGATGCGACGCCGAGCGGGCCCGGGCCCGAGAGCACCACGCGCCTCTCTTATAGGAGTGCTTCGCTTGCAGTCGACGGCGAGGGGCCCGGCCGGATCGCCGCGGACGTCGCCTCATTCCTCATCGAGTGCCCCTCGGAGGCCGCGCTCCGGCCCCGCCGCAACCGGGCCGGAGCGCGGCCGAACCGGTGCTCAGCCGTTGACGGCGAAGACGAACCTGTTGTAATCGCCGAACGCGGCCTCGATGTCGGCCTCGGTCAGGTCGAAGCGCCGGATCGTGTACTCGTGCT
>JAJYSW010000323.1 GCA_021793335.1 Actinomycetes bacterium | reverse complement strand
CTGGGGCCCACAGGACGTCGGCGCCGGGGACGGCCTTTTCGATCCACTCGGGTTCGGCGTCGGAGACGATGCCGACGGTCCGCCACGAGCGGCCCTCGGCGAGCGACCGGCAGATCGGGGGGTGACGCCGTCCATGAAGGGCCCGTGGCCGGCGGCCAGGACGTACCGGGGTTCGCCGTCGCGGCCGACCACGAGGGCCGGATCGCGCGATCCGAGTCCACCGAGCATGGGGCCGGGCGGTACGGCGGGATCGCCGCAGTCCTCGCGGGGTCGGGGCGGGTCGGCGTACGCGAAGGCGGACGGGACGGCGAGGAGGATCGTGGCGGCGAGCGCGAGGGCCGGTCCAGCGGCGAGCCGGTGACGGCGGGGCGGACGCGCGGCCTCCGGGCGTTCTGGGATCGTCCGCCGCGGATTCCTCAACCGTCCTCGGAGGCTCCCGAGCACCGGAGCGAGAGATCGACCTCGACCAGCCCCCGATACATCCGGTAAGTGTCCTCCAGCTGCTTATCGTCGCCGGGGTCGGCGGCCGCGATCATGTCCTCGGTCCGGGTGATGAAGGCATACGTCATCGCGGACAGCCCCGGGTCCCTGATCTCGGAGGCGAGCTCGTCGATCTCGTCGACCACCCAATCGACGTTCTCGTGGTCGGCCTCCCCCATGAGGTCCAGCGCCTCCCACGTGCGCCGGCAGTCCGCGGCGTGCTGCTCGGCGCCCCCGTCGTCGAGATCGGCGGTGGGGCTCGGGCCGCCCATGCACTGCACGAGGACCCACAGCAGCAACAGCACACCGATCACCCAGGCGAAGAGCTTGACCAAGGGCGCGCCGGTCGTCATCTCCCGCTCCTCCCCCATCGCTGAAGCCCGTGGGCGGCCGGTCCGCCGGTCGAGTCGCCGCCGCAGCACCGCCCGAAGCGGACACCGGCGGCCGGCCCTCTCGGCGACGCCCGCGGCCCGCGGGCGCGCAGGTCCGGCCCCGATTCTAACGCGGGCATCGATCGCCGCGGATGGGCGCCGCACGAGCGCCCGGTAGTCTGGGGCTCCCCGAGACAAGGAGCCGCAGCGCCGTGAACCCCCCGCGGGCATCTTCGCAACCTGAGGAGTCGCCAATGGAAGTCCTGTGCCTGGGCGAGTCGATGGTCGTCTTCGCCCCCACCACCACGGCGTCCCTGCGCCACGCCTCCGACCTGCGGGCGGGCGTCGCCGGAGCCGAGTCCAACGTCGCCATCAGTCTGGCCCTGCTCGGCGCCCGCACCGGCTGGCGCGGCGCGGTCGGCGACGACCCGTTCGGCCGGCGCGTCCTCGATGCGCTCCGTGAATCCGGCGTCGACTGCGACGGCGTGGAAGTCGATCCCGAGCGACCCACCGGCGTCTATTTCAAGGACCCGACCCCGGAGGGCACCGAGGTCCACTACTACCGGGCCGGGTCGGCGGCCTCCGCGATGGGGCCGGGGCACCTGACCGGTGTCGAACCGCCCGCGTTCCTCCACCTGTCGGGCATCACTCGGGCGCTCTCGGACAGCTGCGCCGAGCTGATGCACGAGCTCGTCATCGATCGGGCGCTCGCTCCCGCCACCGTCAGCTTCGACGTCAACTACCGGCCGGCGCTGTGGCCGGTCGAATCGGCCGCTCCGGCGCTGGCGGCCCTGGCCGACGCCGCCGACATCACCTTCGTCGGACTCGACGAGGCCGAGACGCTGTGGGGCTGCAAGACGCCCGAGGACGTCCGCACCGAGCTGCCCGAGGTGCGCACCCTGGTGGTCAAGGACGGCGGCACCGGCGTCACCTGCTTCGAGGGCGAAACGATCCACTACTGCCCGGCCCAGCCCGTCGAGATCGTCGAACCGGTCGGCGCCGGCGACGCCTTCGCCGCCGGGTTCCTCTACGGCCGGGTGAGGGGCGCCTCGCCCGAGGGCTGCATGCGCCTGGGCCACCGGCTCGCCGCCGGAGCCCTCCAGACCATCGGCGACCTCGCCGCACCCCCCGGACCGACGACCGTCAAATCCATATTGGAGCAACAGACATGACCCGAATCGACTTCGACGCCCTCTTCGCGGGACAGCGCGTGATGGCCATCCTGCGCGGCCTGCCGCCCGCCGAGACCGTCGCACTGGCCGAGACCGCCTGGGACGGCGGTGTCGCACTCGTCGAGGTGCCGATCGGCCTGCCCGGCCAGGAGGAGGCGCTCGCCGCCGCCGTCGAGGCCGGAGCGAAGCGCGGACTCGCGGTGGGCGCGGGGACGGTCGTGTCCCTCGGACACGTGGACCGGGCCAGGGAGGCCGGGGCGGCGTACACCGTCGCCCCTGGTCTGGACGAGAGCGTGCTGGCCGCCTCACAGGACGCGGGGATGCCGCACCTGCCGGGCGTGGCCACGGCGAGCGAATTGCAGCGCGCGGCGGCGCACGGCTGCCGGTGGGTGAAGGTCTTCCCCGCCGCGGCACTGGGTCCGACCTGGTTCAAGGCGATGGCGGGCCCCTTCCCGGATATGCGGTTCGTGGCCACCGGCGGTGTGGGCGTAAGCGAAGTCGACGCCTACCTGCGGGCCGGCGCATCGGTGGTGGGCATGGGGTCGGCTCTGGCGGACCCGGAGGCACTGGCGCTGCTGGTCGGCGAGCAGGAGGGGTAGGCGCGTCGCCGTCCGCCGAGACGGCGCGTCGCCGTCCGTGCCGCTCGGCGATCAGAGCTTCCCGAGCAGCGAGATGATCGGGTGGTCCCCGAGGCGGTCGCGGCCGGAGAGCGCACCGATCTCCAGCAGTGCGGCGCAGGCGGCGACGGTGCCGCCGAGACCCTCGACCAGTCGGATGCCCGCGGCCATGGACTCGCCGGTGGCGATGACGTCGTCGACCAGGAGGACGCGGTCGCCGGGCGCGACCGCGTCGGCGTGCATCTCGACGCGGACGTCGGCGTACTCGCCGCGGTAGGTCTCGACGGCCGCCGGGCGCGGGAGCTTGCCGGCCTTGCGAATGGGGATCAGGGGCTTGCCGGTGCGGTCGGCCAGGGGCGCGGCCCAGAGGAAGCCCCGCGCGTCGAAGGCGGCAATGGCGTCGTACGGGTGGTCCGCGCACGCGGCTTCGAGCTCGTCGAGCGAGGCGCGGAAGGCGTGCGGGACGGCCAGGAGCGGTGTGATGTCACGGAAGCCGACGCCCGGTTCGGGGAAATCGGGCACGACGGGCACGTAGTCGGTCAGGTCCACCGCACCAGGGTAGCGGGCTCCGGTCCGCCCCCGCCCGGGGCGCGGGCGGG
>JAJYSW010000322.1 GCA_021793335.1 Actinomycetes bacterium | reverse complement strand
TGGCCGTGGTGGTCGAGGAGACCGTCCCGGCCGGCGAGGTCGAGGCCGCGCTGCGCGAGGGCGCCGGGGAGCTGCTCGACGGGCTGCGCCTGTTCGACGTCTACCGCGATGCGAAGCTCGGTGGGGGACGGAAGTCGCTGGCGTTCAAGATGGAGCTGCGTGCGGCCGACCGGACGCTGACCAGCGAGGAGGGCGTCGCCGTCCGTGACGCCGCCGTGGCCGTGGCCGCCGAGCGGTTCGGGGCGAGCATCCGAGAGTAGCGACGTGATCGAGCCGGCGGGACCGCCCCGCCGGCTCGTCTGCTCGGGCGGTGATGCGGTGCAGGCCGGGGGCTGGAACGCGCCGGACCGCGCCCGACCGGCCCGGGAGTGCTAGGGTGCGCCGATGCCGCCCAGGGAGTTCCCGCGATCGCGCCTCGTGCCGCTGTTCGCGGCGCTGGCGGTGTCGGCCGTGCTCGGCCTCGCCCTGTGGGTGCGCGCCGACCCGGTCTCGCCGCCGTTCCAAGGGCTCGACGACGCCTGGCTGCGTCTCATGGGCGGCCCCCACGAGGGGCCGCTGTGGGCCGTGGCCGAGGGGTTCGACCACGGCGGCGGGCGCATCGGCTCGGTCGCCGTGCCGGCGCTCGCCCTCGCCTTGATCGCGGTGCGGCGCTGGCGGTCGGCGTTGTTCGTCCTCGCCGCCGTGCTGGCGACCCATGTCGTCACCGATGCCCTCAAGTACATCGGTGACCGTCCCCGCCCCGGCGGCATCATGGTCGAGGTCGCCTCGCCGGCCTTCCCGTCAGGGCATTCCTCCCGCATGGCCTGCCTGGTCGTGGTCATCGCCGTGGTCGCGACGCCGGTCGCCGCGAGGCGCTGGTGGTGGCCGATCGGCGCGCTGCTGGTGCTCGGCATGATGTGGGCGCGCACCTGGCAGCACGCCCATTGGCTCACCGACACCTTCGGCGGCGTCGCCACCGGCCTCGGCGTGTCGGTGCTGTGCTGGTGGGCCTTCGACGCGATGCTGCGTCGGGAGCGTGAAGGGCGCGAGGCCGGACCGGGCGACGGGGCGCGAACCGGTGAGGCGCGCACCGGCATGGAAGACTGATCGTCGGAATCTCCTCCGCCCATGCTTCAGAGGGAGGCCCATGTCCCACGAATCCCGGCCCGACCCGCAGCAGCCCGATGCTCCGCCCCCGCCGCCCGCCTATTTCTATCCGCCGCCGGTATACGGCCACCCGTACCCGCCGCGGCCCTATAACGGCATGTCGATCGCCGCGCTGGTCGTCGGCATCATCGGCATCTGCAATCCGATCGGCATCCTCGCCCTGATCTTCGGCATGACCGCCAAGAAGCAGATCCGCGAGACCGGCGAGCAGGGCGAGGGTTTCGCCGTCACGGGCATCGTCCTGGGCTGGATCGGCGTCGCCTCGGTGGTCTTCTGGGTCCTGTACCTCCTGGTGATCTTCTCGATCTGGATTCCGTTCGTCGACAGGGTCACCGACCCCGCGAACTGGCCCACCACCGAGCCCAGCGGCTTCCCTACCTGATCGGGGCGTTCGCGCGGACGACGGCGGCGAACACGGCACTGGACAGGGCCAATGCGAAGAAGACGATCGCGGCCACCGGGCTTCCCGCCTCCCACAGGACGGCCGTGCCGAGCGCGAAGAACACGCCTTTGACCGCGACCGTCACGGGAACCGGCAGGCGTACGCGCGCCTTCGGGGACACGGAGACGCCCCACGCGGCGGCCAGTAGCAGGATCGTCCCGACGGCGATCGGCAGCCGCCACCACAACGCCAGATCGAGCGAGAGCGCCCACCGGCCCACGAGTCCGAGCAGCACGAGTTCCACGGCGAAGGCCACGAAGGCGTTCCCCATGACCAGCAGGCGTGCGCCCCCGGTGAACCGGGCCCATTCCGGTTCCGGCGGCGCCTTCTCACCGCCGGGGCCGTCACGTTCGTTCACGTGACCATGATGCACCCGCCTCTTCGGTCCGCTCCTGCCGCTTCGAGGGGAACAGCAGGGCGCAGACCGGCCACAGTGCCGCCACGGCGACGATCGCGGCCCAACCGGCCATCTGCTCGACCACCGGCCCCGTGGCCTCGGCGTCGCCCACGATGAGCACGAACAGGCCCGTCACGGCCCAGGCGATCGCGTACATCGCCACGATCCCGAGCCAGAACTTCAGCTCGTACCGGAACCGCGGCATCCAGGCGGTCGGCGGCTTCGGCGGCGGCGCGCCCCGACCCAGCCAGTGGGCGAATTTCGCGTCCGCCCATGTGATCGTCCTGCGCCCGAACACGATCGTGTAGCCCAGGTACACCGCGGCGAGTGCGTGCCGGAGGCCCGCCTCGCCGCCCGAGCGCAGATCCCAGATGGAGGCGGCCAGCAGCGTCAGGTCGAGCAGCGGCGTCGACAGCAGCAGGATCGCTCCGACCCGTCTCCACTTCAGGAGGTACCGGGCGGCGAGGCCGGCGGCGGCGATGAGCCAGAAGCCGACCTCGCAGGCGATGATCACATAGAACAGCACCCCTCAATGCTCGGCGTGCGGTGTGTCGGCCGCATCGCCTCGCGGAACGAGATCCGATTGCCACCAACGTGTCGCCGCGCATGCGACCAAAGTAGGAGCAATGTCTCGGCACCGCGGTCGACGCCGCGACGGAGCTTCCGTGGTGGGATTGGAGCCATGCCCAGCCTGCTCCACCGCATCCGGCGCGCGGACGTCATCGTCGCCGTCGCTCTGTTCGCGGCCGGGGCCGTCTTCATAGAGCTCGGCGTCTATGAGCGCTACGGCCCGGACCTGCCGACGGCGGCGCGGTTCGTACCGCTTGCGCTGGTCTGCCTCGGGGTGGTGGTGCGCCGGGCCCGGCCCGGATGGTGCCTTGTGCTCGGTGTGACCGGTTTCGCGCTCGAGCTCGTCATCGGCTTCGCGCTCGTGACCGTCTTCGTGTTCACCGACAACCTCTACGCCTTCGCCCGCTACGGGCCGCGCCGCGGCGTCCCGGTGCTGCTCGGCGTTTTCGCCGTGCTGATCCTCGCCTTCGGGGTCTGGGCCGCCGTTGAGGACAACTCGGCCGGAGTGGTCATCAGCACCATGTCCATCGCCGCGATCGTGCTGCTGTCCACGCCGCTCACCGGTGTCATCGTCCGGCAGGCCAATGATCGGGCCGTCCTCGAAGCCGAGCGCGCCGAGCAGGCCGACCGGTTGGCCGACGTCCGACGCCGCGAGGCGGTGCTGCGGGAGCGGGCGGCCATGGCCCGTGAGC
>JAJYSW010000321.1 GCA_021793335.1 Actinomycetes bacterium | reverse complement strand
CTCCCGCACGGGGAGCGGGCCTTGCCCGGTGCGCAGCCGAGCCGTTCGCCGGCGCCACCGGCTTTCGAGACTGCGCTGGTAACCGCCAGTGGCGTCGACGGTCGTGTACCCGAGCGTCTCATTGATCGCGATCATGTGGTCGTCGCCATCGGCGTTGTCGGCCCGCATCTCGGTGACGCGGCCGAAACACTCGCGCAACCGGTCCGAGTCGGCGGCCGCGGTGAGCCGGAGCGAGCCGACGATCCCGGGCACAATGAAAGCCGCTGTCCTTCGCGATGAAGGGCAGCGGCTTCGTGTTCTCAGAGACAGAACTAGATGGTGCGCAGGTTAGCGGCCTGCGGACCCTTCTTGCCCTGCTCGACGTCGAATTCCACCCGCTGGTTCTCTTCCAGGGAACGGTAGCCGTTTCCGCTGATAGCGGAGAAGTGGACGAAAACGTCCGGGCCGTTTCCATCAGGAGCGATGAAACCGAAGCCCTTCTCGGAGTTGAACCACTTCACGGTGCCTTGCGCCATTACTTACTATCCTTGCGATGTTGATTTTCAGATCGACGGCCGGTCGTCCCAGGGGGTTGAAGACCTAGTAGAACCTGACCGTTGCTCGATCCGAGATGTGCCGCCATTACTGGCGCTTGACCATCCCGACAGTTTCCTGACCGAGGTGGCTATTGGACCCTACAGCACTTTCGCCCCCGTGTAACCGGGGATCACGAAAAATTCCTCATGACAGCGGGTCTGAGCAGGAGTTATCCGGTTTTGCTTCCAATTGATATGGGACAACTCACTGAAACCACCGTGCCTCGTGAAGATTTACACGCATTCGAGTCCGGATGCCGGAACCGAGGCCCGCACCAGGCCGCTCGCACCCTCGGACAGAACGACCGGACCGCCCACCGAGACCGGCACCGAGCCCAGCCCTCCCGCCACTCATCACGATCGGCACTGGAACACCTCAGCCCACCTCACTGCGTTCGGCACCAGACCCCGGCCCACCCCACTGCGTTCGGCACCAGACCACTAGTCCACCTCACTGCGTTCGGTGAACTGCGTCCGGTACAGCTCGGCATAGGGCCCACCGCGCGCGACGAGGTCCTCGTGTGTCCCGGTCTCGACCACACGGCCGTCCGACAGCACCAGGATCTTGTCGGCGCGCCGCACCGTCGAAAGCCGGTGGGCGATCACCAGCGAAGTCCGGCCCTCCAACGCCGTGTCGAGTGCGTGCTGAACGGCCGCTTCCGATTCAGAATCCAGGTGCGCCGTCGCCTCGTCGAGGATCACGATCGGCGGAGCCTTCAACAGGACCCGCGCGATCGCGAGACGCTGCTGCTCGCCGCCGGAGAAGCGGTACCCCCGCTCCCCCACCACCGTGTCGAGCCCCGATTCCAGACGCCGCACCGTCTCGCCGATCTGCGCGCGCTCCAACGCCTCCCAGATCTCCTCGTCGCTCGCCCCCGGCCTGGCGTAACGCAGGTTCTCACGAACCGTGTCGTGGAACAGGTGCGCATCCTGGGTGACCATCCCGATGCTCGCGGCCAGAGCAGCCTGCTTGAGCTCGCGCACATCGATCCCACCGACCTCGACGGCGCCCTCGGTCACGTCGTACAGACGCGGCACCAGACTCGCCGTAGTGGTCTTGCCGGACCCCGAATGCCCGACCAGCGCCACCAGCTCCCCCGGCTCCACCGTGAACGACACGTCGTGCAGGACGGTGCGCCCGCTGTCGCCGCGATCGGGCCGCGCCAGGTCCTCCAGACTGGCGAGCGAGACCTCCGCCGCTCCCGGGTACCGGAACTCCACATTCCGGAACGCGATCGAAGAGGCGCCCCCGGGCAGGTCCCGGGCATCCTCGGCCTCTCGGATCAGCGGCTTGAGGTCGAGGACCTCGAAGACCCGTTGAAAACTCACCAACGCGCTCATGACGTCGACGCGGACGTTCGACAAGGCCGTCAACGGCCCGTAGAGGCGGGTGAGCAGCAGCGCGAGCGTGACCACGGTGCCGGCGGTCAACTGGCCGCCGAAGACGAGCGTGCCGCCCAAGCCGTAGGCGAGAGCCTGGGAGAGCCCGGCGACCAAAGTGAGCGCGACGATGAAAGTGCGTGCGTACATCGCGGTGGCGACGCCGATGGCGCGCACGCGGTCGGCCTTCTGACTGAACTCCTCGGACTCGGTCTCGGGACGACCGAAGAGCTTGACCAGCATCGCGCCGCCCACGTTGAACCGTTCGGTCATCTGGGCGTTCATGGCGGCGTTGAGATCGAAGCTCTCCTTGGTCAGCGCCGCGAGCCTGCGGCCGACCCATTTGGCGGGGATGATGAACACGGGCACCAGCACCAGAGAGAGCAGGGTGATCTGCCAGGACTGGAAGAACATGACGCCCAGAGTGAGCGCGACGGCGATCCCGTTGGAGACCAGGCCCGAGAGGGTGGTGGTGAAGGCGCGCTGAGCGCCGAGGACATCGTTGTTGAGCCGAGAGACGAGCGCGCCGGTCTGCGAGCGGGTGAAGAAGGCGACCGGCATGGACTGGACGTGATCGAACACGGCGCGGCGCAGATCGAGGACGATGCCTTCGCCGAGTTTCGCGCCATACCAGCGCATGGCCAAGGCGACGGCGCCTTCGACGACGGCCAACGCGCCGATGACGCTCGCGAGGATCAGGACACCGCGGCGGGTACCGTCGGCGCCGGTGAGCTCGTTGACGATGTCGCCGGCCAGGACCGGCGTGGCGACGCCGATGGCGGCGGCGACGGTGACGAGGATCAAGAAGAACGCGATGTCCCGCGTATAAGGCTCGGCGAAGCGGAGGATGCGGCGTTTGACGCCGGGGGTGAGCGTGACCCCTTTGAGGTCGTCGCCTCGTCGGAGCGAGCGCATGGCGTCCCATCCGCCGACTCCCATTGATGACACTGGGCCTCCCGAACGTCAGGCGCCCAAGAGTCACTGGTCTGCGGGGCTTGGGCTCCGTGCTGAGCATGATCGCGACTTCGATTATCAACACGGGGGGCCCGGAGGTTTATTTCACCGGTCGCCGCGGGTGACGCGGGCCAGGGCGATCCCCTGTTGTGGTGTCCGGTGCCGGCACCGGACACCACAACAGGGGATCGCCATGATCGCCGGAAGCGGTCGGCTCCTGAAGCGGGCACGGGTATCGGGTCAGTTTCCACCCATCCTGCGGGCGCCGCCACGGGTCCTGAGCTTGACGCCACCCTCGTTGAGGAGGCGGTGCACGAACCCATAGTCTTAGCATCACGTCGAAGTCA
>JAJYSW010000320.1 GCA_021793335.1 Actinomycetes bacterium | reverse complement strand
CCGCATCATCGACGTCACGCCCGGACGGATCCGTGCGGCCCTCGACGAGGGCTACATCACGATCGTCGCGGGTTTCCAAGGTGTCAGCCCGGACACGAAGGACATCACGACGTTGGGCCGCGGCGGTTCGGACATGACGGCCGTCGCCCTGGCCGCGCACCTCCAGGCCGACTTCTGCGAGATCTACTCCGACGTCGACGGCGTCTACACCGCCGATCCGCGCATCGTGCCCAACGCCAAGCGCCTGGACAAGCTCACGTTCGAGGAGATGCTGGAGTTGGCCGCCTCGGGCGCCAAGATCCTGTATTTGCGCAGCGTGGAGTACGCCCGCCGCTACGGCATCCCGCTGCACGTCCGATCGTCGTACTCGACCAAGACCGGCACGATCGTGTCGGGTTATATGGAGGAGCTGCCCGTGGAGCAAGCACTCATCAGCGGCGTCGCGCACGACCGCTCCGAAGCGAAGATCACCGTCACGCACGTGCCGGACAAGCCCGGCGCCGCCGCCTCGATCTTCCAGGTCCTCGCCGATGCCGAGATCGACATCGACATGATCGTCCAGAACGTGTCGACCACCGGCAACGGCCACACCGACATCTCGTTCACGCTGCCGAAGGACGCCGGACGCCGGGCCACCGAGGCGCTCAAGAAGCACCAGGCCGCCGTCGGCTTCGATAAGCTCATCTATGACGAGAACGTCGGCAAGATTTCACTGGTCGGGGCCGGGATGCGCTCGCACCCGGGTGTGACGGCGAACTTCTGCCAGGCCCTGGCCGACGCCGGGGTCAACATCGAGATCATCTCCACCTCCGAGATCCGCATCTCGGTGGTGTGCCGTGACACCGACCTGGACGCCGCCGTGCGCGCCGTCCACGACAGGTTCGAACTCGGCGGCGATGAAGACGCCGTCGTCTACGCGGGAACGGGGCGATAGAACATGAGCCGCAAACTCAACGTTGCGATCGTCGGTGCCACCGGCGTGGTCGGCGGCATCATGCGCCGCCTGATCGCCGCCGAACGCGATAACTGGGGCGAGGTCCGCCTCATCGCCTCGGCCCGCTCGGCCGGGAAGCACCTGTCCGTCGGCGAGGAGAGCATCGAAGTCCAGGCCCTGACCGCCGAGGTCTTCGACGGCATCGACATCGCCCACTTCGACCTGCCCGACGAGGTCAGCGCCGAATGGGTGCCGGTCGCCGCCGCCAAGGGCGTGGTGGTCATCGACAAGTCGGCGCATTTCCGCATGGACCCGGAGGTGCCGCTGGTGTGCCGCGAGGCCAACCCCGAGGCGGTCCACGACCGGCCCAAGGGCGTCATCGCGAACGCGAACTGCACCACGCTCGCGCTCATCCCGACGCTCGCGGCCCTCGACGAGGCGTTCGGCCTGGTCTCGATGTCCGTGGCCTCCTATCAGGCCGCCTCCGGCTCCGGCAAGGAGGGGCTGGAGGCCCTGTACGAGCAGATCGCGAAAGTCGCCGACGCCGACCGCATCGGCACCGAGACCGGCGACGTCCGCGCCCTGCTCGGCGAGGACTTCAACGCGCCCTTCGGTGCGCCGCTGGCGCTCAACGTCGTCCCCAAGGTCGGCGGCTGGCGTGAGGACGGCTGGACCTCCGAGGAGCTGAAGGTCCGGAACGAGTCCCGCAAGATCCTCGGCCTGCCCGACCTCAAGGTCGCCTCGACGTGCGTGCGCGTGCCGGTGGCCGTGGGCCACTCCCAGGCCGTCCACGCCATGTTCGAGCGGGAGGTCTCGGTCGAGGCGGCCCGCCGCGTGCTCGCGGACGCACCGGGCGTCGACCTCGTCGACGACCCCGACGCCGGCGTCTACCCGATGCCGATCGACGGCGTCGGCAAGTCCGGCACGCAGGTCGGGCGACTGCGCCAGTCGATCGACTTCCCGAACTCGCTGGAGTTCTTCGTCGTCGGCGACAACCTCATGAAGGGCGCGGCGCTCAACTCCATCGAGACCGCCGACCTCGTCCGCCGAGAGCTGGAGAACCGCTGACGGCCACGACGGCGACGCGGCCCGGGACCGAAGCTCCGGTCCCGGGCCGCGTCCGTCACGGCGCCTCTCAGGCGTCGCGCCGTTTGAACAGGTACCACGCCGTGCCCATGATCAGAGCGGCGAACGCGGCGAACACGCCGCCGGAACCCCACCGGCTGAAGAAACCGAAGTCCGAGCCCATCCCCAGATCGGCCGGCCCCACCGTCATCAGCAGCGAACCGGCGGTGAACGGCAGGAATTTGACCGCGGGCACCAGCCAGTCGAGCGCCGGGATCTGCGAGAGGCCGACGACGATGTTCTCGATGACGAGCGGCATCAGGAAGATCACCACCAGCGCCGGGGGCACGCCCCGGAACAGCAGTGCCAAACCCATGCCGATCAGCATGTAGATCAGCGTGTACAGCAGGTAGCCGAGCAGCGAGGGCAGCACCGGGTCGGAGAACAGGCCCGGCACCTCGCCCCAGAACGCCAGCAGGATGCCGACGTTGAGCAGCATCGACACCAGCGTGGCCGCGACGGTGACCGCCGAGACCACGAGGATCTTCGCCAGGAGCAGGCGGGAGCGCTGCGGCAGCGCCGTCAGCGTCGGCTGGATCGTGCCGTGCCGGTACTCATGGCCGGTCGCGAGGATCCCGACCACGGCCATGAACACCGCCAGGAACGGAATCCCGAACGAGGCCCCGCCGTTGACACTGACCGCGATGACCTCGTCGAACAACAGCTCGCCGCTGGCGGCGAGCCCGAAGATCAACGGGATCACGGCCGCGGCGAGCACACCGATGCCGATCATCCAGTACGTCGAACGGAGCGTCCACAGCCGCATCCACTCGAATCGGAGCGCATCAAGCATTCTCGGCACCTCCAGGCTGAGCGGCCGTGATCGGCGTTTCGGCGACGAACTGTTCGGACGCGCCGGTCGCGGACATGAACGCCTCCTCCAAGGAGGCCGAGCGGGTCGACAGCTCCGAGAGCTCGACGCCTTCGGTGAACGCCAGGCGCCCCACCGCCTCGATCGCCATCTCCGAGACGACCAGCTCGCCGTCCGGGCCCGTGGTGACGGTGGCGCCGGCCTCTTCGAGACGCTTCGTGAAGTCCCCGGCCGAAGGGCTGCGGACGATCACGTTCGACTGGGTGAACTCGCGCACGAACGTGTCGACGTCGCCGTTGAAGATCATCGTGCCCCTGCCGATGACGACCAGTTCGTCGGCCATCAGCTGCATCTCCGAGAGCAGATGGCTGGAGACGAAGATGGTGCGG
>JAJYSW010000319.1 GCA_021793335.1 Actinomycetes bacterium | reverse complement strand
ATCTGGTTGCTGTGAATTCGGGCGCGGCACAGATCGTCCAGGGTGAGGACTGCCGTCCTGTCCGGGTGACCGGCCGGATTCGGACAGATTCCTTGGCATCGGGGCCGGTGTTGGGCCGGTCGAATGATTTGAGATTTCGTGCGGGCTCAGAGCGTGGACGGGCGGGGCCGGAGGATCGCGACCAGCGCTGATGGTCTGAATAGTGTCCGCCCAGCCGCAGGGCGCTGTCGGAGAATTACTCCTCGATTTGGTCAGGGCTGTTGCTGTTCGGTGGTGCCGGGATGAGCGCTCGGAACTCGGGTCCGCTTCGATGCGTTGTCAGGTTGGTTCGGTGGCGATGCCGAGTGCGTCGAGGTCACGTGCTGCCTCTCGACGGGCGCTGTCGATGAGTTGGCCACAGACGCCGAACAGACCGCTGGGCAGCGGGTTCGGTGTCTTCCATCGCTGTTTGAGGATGACGATGAGGAGCCGGTCGGCCGCTGAGAACTTCCGAGTGCCGGTGTCGCCGGCACGGTGCTTCGCGAAGGGGACGACGGTGGGGGTGTTCGACGAGGAATTGCCGGTAGCGGTCGGGGAGGTCGCGCCAGCCGGGTTCGCTCATGTCGGTGATGGCCGGGTGGTGTAGCTAGGCGGGGTGTTCATCGTCTTCGGGGAACCGTCCGAAGGCCGGGTCCGGCGCTCGCTCGGGTGTCTTGGGCCGGATCGTATAGTGCTACTCCGGGTGCCGGTCATGGCCGGTGATCGGCAGCCGCTCGACCTCGGCGGCAGGCACGCGCTTTTCGGTCGGGCAGGGGCTGGGGGCGAACTCGGCGGTGACGGTCAGTTCGGTCCGGGCGCGGGTGGCACCGATGAGGGAGACGACTGCTTCGTGGCTGGTGAGCGATTTGCCGCGCCAGTTCGAGGAGATCTGGGTGAACAGGCGGTGCTCGATCTTGTTCCATTTCGAGGTACCCGGCGGGAAGTGCAGCACCGTGACCGCGAGGTCGGCCTCGGGTGCGAAGGCGGCGAGCCCGGTCTCCCAGAGCCGGACCCGGTAGTCGTTCGAGCCACCGGCACCGGCGGTGATCAGGAGCCGTTTCGGTGTTCGGGTAGCGGGGCCGGCCCTTGCCTTCCCACCGGCGGCGCAATATCGTGATGGCGAAGTGAGCGGTGTCGGCGTCAGTCCCGACCGACACCCATACGGTGTTCGTGCCCAGGTCGTAGACCCCGTAGGGGGCCGCCTTCGGCACGTTCTTCTCGGGGAAGTCGTGCGCCCTGACCTTGATCGGGTCGCCACCTGGCCACCACGCCAGCCACCGTTGCCGCTCGTCTAAATACGGTTTAAGCCGCGGAACAGCCTTACCCAGCCGCTCTGGTCCCATTCCAGTACAATCAAACTCTAACTGCCCAAATCAGTGAATAATTCTTTGACAGCCCCCTGTCCGGGCGAGCGCCCAGCCGGCGTGATCGTGCGCCGCGAGAACAGCCGCGAGGATGAGCGTCTGCTCGACGCGGCAACGGCGTCCATTCACGGACCGAGTGCCGTGGCTGGGATTCACCGGTCCACAAGGAGGGGTGACGGCCCCTTCTCGAACAGGTCAGGCGAGGAGCCGTCGCAGCGTGGCCTCGCCGAAGGGCTTCCAGTTGGCTTTCCCTCCAGCCCAGCCCATCTCACCCGAGTAGCCGACCTCGATCTGGAGGAGCGCCCGGATGACGGCCCAGCCACGAGAGCGGCGGATCAGGGACTCGTCGGTGAGTGAGTAGTGCGTGAAGCAGGCCTCGGCGCCGCCTTCGGGCAGCAGGACCCAAGCGGACGCGAGATCGTCGGCGGGGTCACCGGTGCACAGCTCGCCGAAGTCGATGACGCCTGAGAGAACGCCGCCCGCAGTGAGGACGTTGGCGGAGTGGAGATCTCCATGAATCCAGACCGGCGGGCCGTCCCACGGCTCGGCTGCGGCCGCGTCGGCCCAGACTTCCCGAAGCCGATGGGCCTCGGTATGGAGCGAGGTCATAGCC
Source organism: Actinomycetes bacterium (assembly GCA_021793335.1). Lineage (GTDB taxonomy): Bacteria > Actinomycetota > Actinomycetes > Mycobacteriales > Micromonosporaceae > Glycomyces. Next base: position 1,265 of record JAJYSW010000319.1, on the reverse strand, counting down.
GGGTACTCCTCGATGTTCGCGAGGCGCTTCTCGACATGTGCAGTGATCGAGGAGAGAAGGCCGCCACGGTAGCCGTCCCGGGGCGCGTCTGCCGGAGCCGGACGGTGGAGCGCACCGAGGAAGCCGGCCAGGGCCTGCGCCGAAGGTTCGACGTGCTCGACCGGCTCGTAGTCGGCGGGTACGCCTGGCACCCAGGTGACGACGGTCCAGTTATGAGGGAATCGGTCCGACCGTTCACCGAAGCGGACCGGCTTCGGGATCGGCAGCGGCAGGCCGCCGGGGAGCCGCGGCACCCACTCGTACTCCTTGGCGAGCAGTCCAGGGGCTTCCTGGGTACGGGGAATGCGCACGGCAAGATCGTCGCCGAGTCGCCACATCTGATTGCTCCAGCCGCCGAGGACCTCGCGCAGTTCGAGACCAGCCAGGTCCGGGTGCTGTTCTTCGAGCATCGAGCGCACAAGCGCCGCGTCGATCACCAAGTCGTCCAAGCGGCACCTCGTTTCACAGGCAGGACCGGCCCCAGCCGGCCGCGGACGGTGGAGTCCGAGCCTACTGGTTCGGGCGCGGTTGCAGCCATACGCTGTGCTTCGCACGGAACGGTATCGGAATGCTCGCGGCACCTCGGCGCGGACGTGGGCGGCCACCTTGCGGCCTTGGGACGCGAATTCCTCAAGCTCAAGAGCGGCTCGCATTGTCCAGGAGTGCGACGATCGCACGAACTTATCGTTGTGACCTGCGGTGACAGCTGCTCGGTCGTTCGGCCGTCAAGGTCCGGCGCACTACCTCCAGAACCCGGGAAGTCGGCGACCGGCCGGGGCCGGTGCGGGAAGCGCCCGTCCCCCGTTCATCAGGTCCTGCCGTATTCCGCGCTCTGCCGCACAGCCTCTTTGTGCCATCGTCTTCAGTGCTGCGCTCGACGAGGCGGCGAAGCCGCGCCCACTCGCCATTGTCGTTGAGCAGCACTTGGCCGCTGCACATGCACACGCCCCCGGCCGAGACGGGGGCCGTACCACGGGAACGTGGTCTCGGGCGCCCGTGGGTTGCATCAGGCCGCCATGGCGGGGTTCATTCGGCGGTCAGGTATCCCGAGTCGGGGACGATGCCCCCGTCATACCAGCCGCGCTCCCATGCCGGCGGGGCCTGGACCGCGATCTCAGGTGCGGAGGGGACCGGTTGCAGAGCATGGTCGATGACCATCCCGTCGTCTTCGACGTCCTCACGGAGGACGACACGTCCATGCCAGCCGTCCTCGGTGACCAGCATCC
>JAJYSW010000040.1 GCA_021793335.1 Actinomycetes bacterium | reverse complement strand
GGCTGGGTTCGTCCAAGACTACAAGGAGGCCACGACGGGAACGGGCATATCGATCGCGGGCGGCCTGGGGCGTCGGGCCTGTTCGGGGCATTGGAGAGCGGTCGCACGGCGGTCGGCCGCGGGGGGTTCGGAACGGGCGGGCACGGGCCCGGATACGACAATGCGCGCCGGCTGTAGTGCAGCTGGCGCGCTGATGTTCCATTATGCGAGTGACGGCTACGTCAACGCGGGCTCTGACAGCCGCATCAACTCCTCGGCTTCATCGTGCTGGGCTTCGCTCTCCCGGGCGCGGAGCTCGGCGAGCTCGCTCTCCAGATTGCGTACTCGCGCACGTAGTTGGACCACTTCTTCGAGCAGGCGCTTGTTCGGGGCCTGGCCGATGTGGCCATAGAGGGCTTTCGCCATAGTCTCTCCTTGCGATCGCGTCGTTCGGTGACGGTGGTGTACGCACCATGAATAACGTCGCATCTAAGTAAGTGAATTTTTGCCGCGAGCGCCGGTCGCTCTCGCGGGGCCAGTGGAGCACGGCTCGTGAACACCGGCCGTCTCTGGACATCATCCGCCCACACGGCGGTTCCCGTCAAGTTTTGCACAAGCTTTACCCATGCGATTCGACGGGGGTCGCCTCTTGCGGCCGCTGCGACGTCCCTGTCACCTGATAGGGTACCTCAAAATCGGAATACACCTCACATAACCTCCCGCAATGAGGCCGCCACCCCGATGAGCAGACCCAGGGGCGGACGCCACCGCGATCCCGCCGAACGCCGACGCCGAATATTCCTCACGATCCTTCTGGCCTTCGGACTCGGCGCGGCGACCACCTCACTGTGGGCGCTCGATCCGCCACTCGGCGAGACCACCCCTTCGAGCGAAGCCGAGAGCACCGGGCTCCCCGGTGAGGCCGCCCCGCCCGCCCTGCCCGACCTCGCGCTCGGCGAAGCCGTCGTACAGCCCCAGGACGCCGAAGCGGCGCCCACGTCCGAGGCGCCCCCAGAAGAAGAACAGCCCGAGGAACCGGAACCCGACGAGGACGAGGGCGGCGGTGCGCCGACCCCCGCGCCGGACCAGGACCGCACCACCGAAGGAGCGCTCCTCGCCCAGGTCAACGCCGAGCGCTCCGCCGCAGGCTGCGGCCCGTTGCAGGGCGATTCGCGACTCGACGAGGCCGCACGCTTCCACGCCGAGGACATGGCGGTCAACGACTACTTCAGTCACACCTCGCTCGACGGGCGCAGCCCCACCGACCGCGCCGCCCAGCAGGGCTACAGCGGCGGCGTGGGCGAGAACATCGCCGCCGGATACCGGGACGCCGCCTCGGTCATGGAGGGGTGGATGAACTCCGAAGGCCACCGCGCGAACATCCTGAACTGCGGTTACGACGTGATCGGCATCGGCATCGGCATCGCCGATCGCGGGGGGACCCTCTACTGGGTGCAGAAGTTCGGTTGATGCGAGCGGCCGACCCAGGCAGCCGGCCCCTCGCGGACACGGAGGGCCGGGCCGGGTCCGCTCCGGACACCCGGCAGACCCACCAAGCGCCCCGCGGCCCCGGTCCGGCGTCGATCCGGTGCGGCGGTCACCGTCCGCAACGCACCGGACTCGCATTATCGCAGCTCTCATCCCTTTCATATCCAGTTGTGTCGGCCATCCGACTCAGGCTGGACTCGGCGATTACAAACGGTCATTCTGAGATGGCCGCCCGAATGGGCGCGCGACTGGGGAGGCGACCAAAAACCTGAAGGACGAGGTGCCACCGTGCGTGTAATGCTGTACGACCCCAATCAGGTGTTCTCAGCCAGCATCCGACCGCTGCTCCACCGCCGAGGCGACATCGTGATCGAGGCGACGAACGCGAAGGCGCTCGTCTCGGAAGAGCGAGTCGACGGCTGCCTGGTCGCCTTGGAGGCGGTCTCCAGGAGCAGAATCCTGACCGACTGCCGGCGGCCGGTGTTCCTCATCACCGACCGCGACGACGGCTCGGTCCTGCGCAAGGCCGTCTCAGTGTCCGCGGCCGGGATCGCATGCACCCACATCCTCCCGAAGGATCTGCTCAACGCGATCGACCAGGGGCTCGCCAATCCTCCGTACTACGATCCGCAGCTGCTGCGGGCCGCGCTGCAACCCGCTCCGCTCCTCGGGGCGCGAGACGCCCATGAGCTGGCCGATCACCTCACCCCACGTGAGGACGACGTGCTGCGTCGTATCGTCCGCGGCGAGGCCACCAGCCACATGGCCGACGCGATGGGCGTGTCGGTCTCGACCGTCCGCTCCCACATCCAGAACGTCCTGGGCAAGCTCGGGGTGAACTCGCGTCTGGCGGCTATCGCCTTCGCGATCAACTACGGCTTGGAGCCGGTGCGAGAGCAGCACCCGCAGCTGAGCTGAGGCTCACACGCATACTTGAACGGTGCCAGAACTTCCCGAAGTCGAAACGGTCCGCCGCGGAGTCGATGCGGCCTTCCGCGGCGGACGCATCAGCGCCGTCGAGGTCTACCACCCCAGATCGGTGCGCCGCCATGTGGCGGGCATCGAGGATTTCACCGCGAGCCTCTCCGGGCTGACGGTCACCGGCAGCGGCCGCCGCGGAAAATTCATGTGGCTGGAACTCGACGCGGCCCCGTCCGCGGCGGACCGGGCCCGTGAAGGCGACCGCGCCCTGGTGTGCCACCTGGGCATGAGCGGGCAGTTCCGCGTCATGGACGCCGGGGCCGAGGCGCACCGGCACCTGCGGGTGCGCCTGCGTTTCGACGACGAACGCGAACTGTGGTTCGTCGACCAGCGGACCTTCGGCTTCCTGGAGGTCGTCGACCACGATGGGACGGTGCCGAAGACACTGGACCACATCGCGCCCGACGTGTTCGAGCCGGAGTTCGACGCGGAGCGGTGCGCGGCCAGACTGCGCTCACGGCGCATCGAGGTCAAGAAGGCCCTGTTGGACCAGGGATGGATCAGCGGCGTGGGGAACATCTACGCCGATGAGGCGCTGTGGCGGGCCGGAATCCACGGGCGGCGGCCCGGCGAGCGGATCTCCCACGGCGAGGCCCTGGAGCTGATCGGGCACGTCCGCTCGGTGCTGGAGGAGGCGCTGGACGCGGGCGGGACGTCATTCGATCCGCTCTATGTGCAGGTCAACGGCGAGTCGGGGTATTTCTCGCGAGAGCTCGCGGTATACGGGAAGGCCGGTCAGCCGTGCCGCACATGCGGCGCGGCGATCCGCAGGGAGGTCATCGGCGGCCGATCGTCTCACTACTGCCCCGACTGCCAGCGCTGATCGCCGGCGTCGCCGGAGCGAGGCGGGCCGTGCTCGTCGGCCGGGCCGCGGGAGACCTCAACGCTGTTTGACGCCCAGGCGTTCCGACAGCACCCGCCAGGCCAACTCGGCTGCGATCTGCTCGGCGTCCTTCTTCGAGCCGCCCGTGCCCTCGCCGAACTCCTCGCCGGCCACGACGGCCCAGGCGGTGAACTCCTTGGCGTGATCGGGTCCGGACTCGGTGATCCGGTACTCGGGGACGCCCAGACCGGAGTCGGCGGTGAGCTCTTGGAGGCTGGTCTTCCAATCCAGCGCGGCGCCCTGCCCGGCTGCGCGCTCCATGAGCGGGTCGAAGAAGTCGTGGATGACCCGCTTGGCGGTCTCGACGCCGTACTGGAGGTACACCGCGCCGAGCAGTGCCTCCACGGCGTCGGCCAGGATCGAGTTCTTATTCCGGCCGCCAGAGGACTCTTCGCCTTTGCCGAGGTACAGGTGCGGGCCGATGCCGCCGGCGCCCATGCGGCGCGCGACGGTCGCCAGCGCCTTCATGTTCACCACCGAAGCCCGCAACCGCGCGAGCTGACCTTCGGGAAGCTCGGGATGGTTGGTGTACAGCGCGGTGGTGATCACCAGGCTCAGCACCGAATCGCCGAGGAATTCGAGCCGCTCGTTGGTGGGGATGCCGCCGTGCTCATAGGCATAGGACCGGTGAGTCAAGGCGAGGCGCAGCAGTTCGGGGTCGATGCCGCCGACTCCGAACACCGCCTCGAAATGCTGTACTGCTTTGTCGCCCATGAGCCTCCCACCCAGGATGGACATACGGAGACGTCGGCCGGACCAGGCCATGGGGGCCGCCTCAGGGCAGACCGCCGAGATTGCAAGAAGCCGCCGCTCCGGCACGCTCTCACCGGGTCCGACTGCGACCCGACGAAGCCTGCGAGCCGAGCATGCGCTCAGCGGTCTGTTCCGAGGCGGTCCCGCCGGGTGGGCCCGAACGGACCTTCGCCTCGCTAAGCCTCCAGGACTTGGCGGCCCTTATAGGTCCCGCACACTTCGCAGACCTGGTGGCCGCGCTTCTTGGCGTGGCATTGCGAGCAATCGACCAGACGCACCGGCGCAGCCTTCCACTGCGAACGACGGTGTCGGGTGTTGCTGCGCGACGTACGACGCTTCGGAACAGCCACTTCAGAACTCCATACTTTTACGCTGTGCTACTCGGGCCTGTCGTCGCCTTCGACGTCGACGGACCGCAACTTCTCCAATGCCGACCAACGCGGGTCCACCGTCTCGTGACGGTGGTCGTCGGGCAGCTCGTCCCAGGGGACGCCGCATTCGGCGCACAGCCCCGGGCAGTCAGGTCGGCACAGCGGAGTGACCGGCATCGCCAGCACCAGCGCGTCCCGAACCGCAGGCTCCAGATCGAGCAGATCCCCCTGGAGCCGCAAAACCTCGTCGGCGTCAGTGGTCTCCTCGGTGACGGAGCCTTCATAAGCGTACAGCTCCTGCACTCGGACTCTGAGAGTGTCCTCGATCGGTGCGAGACACCTCGCACACTCCCCCTCGGCATCGGCCACGACGTCGCCGTCGGCGAGGACGCCCTCACTCACCGCCGTGAGGATGAGGTCGAGCGACAGCGGTGACGACTCCGGGACCTGGTACACGCCGAGGCCGAGCGCCCCGGGCGCGGGGACCTCGCGTTCGACGCGCATGGTCGCGCCGACGCTGCGCCCGAGCTCCGCGGTGTCGACCACCAGTGGAGACGCGGGATTCAAGGCAGTGTTGGTCATCGGTGAACGGCAGTCCTTCGTCAGGGAGATGCGCCTCGATCGAGGCCGGCCGACAATGCTACCTCAGCTGGGCGGGCGCACCCAGTCAGGTGCTCGGACCGGGCGGCGGCACGCCGCCGCGGCACCGGCCCTCAGAGCTGCGGAAGCGGCCGCTCGTCCTCGACCTCCTCGGCCTGGTGCGGCGCGAAGGAGCCGATCTCGCGGAGCGTGTGCATCTTGTCGCGGCCGCGCTCGACACCGGCCAGAGCCCGCTGCAGGAACTGCTCGAAGTTCGCGAGCGTCGTGTCGACGTACTCGTCCACCTCGTCTCGCAGGCGCTGGGCCTCGCCGCGGGCCTCGGCGATGATGCGGTTGCCCTCGTGCTCGGCCGAGACCGTCACCTCGTGGCGCGAGACGAGCCTGGCGTGCTCGGCCTCGCCCTCGGAGATGATGCGCTCGGCCTCGCGCTCTCCCGCCTCGATGATCTTGTCGCGCTCCTGGAGCATGGCCTCGGCGCGGCGGATGTCCCCGGGCAGCTCGCCCTGGAGCTCTTCCAGCATCGCTATGAGCTCGGCTCGGTCCACCTTGCAGCTGCGGGACATCGGGACGGCCCTGGCCGCCTCCACATAGGCGATGATCTCTTCGATCCTGTCGAGCGAACCCACCGATTTGCTCCCGTCGATATCTGTCATGAGGCTATTGTCCCGTATGAGGGGGTTGTATATGCGTCATTCCTGACGCATGCGCTCCACCAGTCGCCTTTGGACGATGTCCGGGACATGGGGGGAGATGTCCCCGCCCCACTTCGCCGCATCTTTGACCATCGAGGACGAAAGGAAGGAGTACAGCGGATTGGTGGGCATCATCACCGTCTCAATACCCCTCAACCCATAGTTCATCTGGGCCATTTGCAGTTCGTAGTCGAAGTCCGACACGGCACGGACCCCTTTGACTATGACACCGACTCCACGTTCTTCACAGAAGTCGACGACCAGCCCTCGGAACGACGCGACCCGGACGTTCGGCATGTCGGCCGTGGTCTCCCGGAGGAGCTCCACCCGCTCCTCGACGGTGAACACCGCGTTCTTGGAGGCGTTGTGGAAGACCGCGACCCACACCTCATCGTACAACTGCGAGGTGCGGCGGATGATGTCGAGATGACCGTACGTCACCGGATCGAACGAACCGGGACAGACGGCGTGTCGAGATTCAGGTTTCACAGCCGGTGACCGTAGCAAAGTGCGGTGGTTCCATAGCGACGGACGCGGTCTTCTGCGATCTGCTCGGGCCACGGGACGCTCGCCTCGCGCCCCGATCGCTCGACCACCACGTCCGCGCCCTCGGCCAGCCAATCGTGCTCGACCAGTGCGGCGAGCAGCTCGGCGATCGCCCGATCGGCCACAGTGTACGGCGGGTCGGCGAAGACGATGTCATAGGGCTCCTCCGGGGCCGAGGCCAGCGCCTTCGCGACAGGGGCGGAGATCACACGCGCACCGGCGACGCCCAGATCAGCGATATTGCGGCGCAAGAGCTTCGCAGTGGGCGCGTGGGACTCGACGAACAGGGCGTGCTCGGCCCCCCGCGAGATCGCCTCGATCCCGACCGCGCCCGACCCGGCGTACAGATCGACGAAGCGGAGCCCTTCGAGATCGCCGCCGGGCGCGAGGGAGTTGAACAACGCCTCGCGGACCCGGTCGGAGGTGGGCCGAGTGCGGTCCCCCGAGGGCGTGGCGAGACGACGGCCCTTGAAGGCCCCGGCGATGATTCTGGTCATGAGGCCACCACTGTAACTCAGGCGGGCCGCTCAGCCCTTCTCCAGATATTCGCCGCGCTCTTCGGCCAGATCGTCGACCAGCGCCGCGAACGCCGGCTCCGAACGCAGCTGCGGATCGGCGGCGATCAACTCGACGGCATCGCGCCGGGCCGTCTCGATGATATCGACGTCCCGTAGCAGCGACAGCAACTTGACGTGCGATTTCGTACCGGACTGGGCCGCGCCGAGGACATCGCCCTCACGGCGCTGCTCCAGGTCGAGTTCGGCGAGCGCGAAACCGTCGGCAGTGGAGGCGACCGCGTCCAAACGCTCACGGGACGCGGTACCGTCCTCGGCTTCGCTGACGAGCAGGCACAGGCCCGGATGGTGGCCGCGCCCGACCCGGCCTCGCAACTGGTGGAGCTGGGAGATGCCGAAGCGCTCGGCGTCGAGGATGACCATGGCGGTGGCGTTCGGGACGTTGACCCCGACCTCGATGACCGTGGTGGCGACCAGGACGTCGATCTCGCCGGCGGCGTAGGCGCGCATGACGCGGTCCTTCTCCTCGGCGTCGAGCCGGCCGTGGAGGAGCCCGAGACGCAGATCGTGGAGCGGGCCGCTTCGAAGCCGCTCGATCGTGTCGACGACGGCCAGCGGCGGGCGGCCCTGGCCGTCCGCGTCCTCGGTGTCCTTGAGGTCGCCGCGCTCGTCCTTGCCCTCGTCGCCCACGCGAGGACAGACGACGTAGACCTGGCGGCCGGCGGCGACCTCCTCGCGGACGCGCGCCCACGTGCGGTTCATCCAGCGCTGGTCGGTATAGGGCACCACGTGGGTGGCGATCGGGCTGCGGCCCGCCGGGAGCTCGGCCAGGCGACTGGTCTCCAGGTCGCCGTAGACGGTCATGGCGACGGTCCTGGGGATCGGGGTGGCGGTCATGACCAGCGTGTGCGGCGGACGTTCGGCCTTGGAACGCAGCGCGTCCCGCTGCTCGACGCCGAATCGGTGCTGTTCGTCGACGACGACGAAGCCGAGGTCCGCGAAGTCGACGCCGTCGTAGAGCAAGGCGTGGGTGCCGACGACGATGCCCGCTTCCCCGGACCCGACGGCCTCCAGGACGGGGCGGCGACGCGCGGCGGTGGCCGAGCCGGTGAGCAGCGCGACGCGGGTGGCCTCCGCCGGCGCGCCGAGTTCCCCGCCGCGGGCCAGATCGCCGAGCATCTCGACGATCGAGCGGTGGTGCTGGGCGGCGAGGACCTCGGTGGGCGCGAGCATCGCGGCCTGACCGCCGTGGGCGACGACCTGGAGCATGGCGCGCAGGGCCACGAGCGTCTTGCCGGAACCGACGTCGCCTTGCAGGAGCCGGTGCATCGGATGCTCCGAGGCGAGTTCGGCCGCGATCTCCTCGCCGACCCGGCGCTGTCCGGCGGTGAGCTCGAACGGCAGCGAGGCGTCGAAGGCGTCCAGGATCGCCCCGCCTCGCGGGCGCGGCGTCGCCGAGGCGAGGGTGGCCTCGGCCTTGCGGCGCACCAGCGCGGCCTGCATGACCAGCGCCTCCTGCCACTTCAGGCGTTTCTTGGCCGCGGCGAGCGCCTCGAAGGACTCGGGCCGGTGGATCCGACGGAGCGCGGCGGCGTAGTCCATCAGGCCCTGCCTGGAGCGGATCGCGGCGGGCAGCGGATCCGGCGGGTCGGTCAGCCGGTCGAGGACGAGACCCACCCACTTGTCGATCTTCCATGTCGTCAGCTCGGCCGTGGCCGGATAGACGGGGATGATCTCGCGGGCGAGCTCCTCGACGGCCTCGTCCGGATCGGAGTCGTCCTCGGCGAGCAGCCGGTACTGGGGCGAGTTCAGCTGGAGCCGTCCGCGGAACATCGCGACCTTCCCCGCGAACAGGCCGCGGCGGCCCGGGGTGAGCTGCCGGGCATGCCATCGCTGGTTGAAGTAGGCGAGCGTGACCGAGCGGCCCGCCTCGTCGGCGATGACGACTTCGAGCAGGTGGCGTCTCATCGGCTTCCCGCCCCGCCGGCCGGGCTTGGGCGGCAGTTCCCGCGACACGGCGGCGCGGACCCGGGCGAAGACCGTGACCTCCTCGCCGACCCGGAGCGAGCCCAGGTCCGTCTGTGCGCTGCGATGAATGTGGCGGAACGGGTAATGGGACAGCAGGTCTCCGACGGTCTCGAAGCCGAAGCACTTATCGAGCGCGGCGGCGGGCCCCTTGCCCACGGCGTCGCGCAGCCGGGTGTCCATGTTCATGGTCGGCGGTCACCTCTTCCCGTTCGGCGGCTCGGGTCCAGGCCCGTCACTCCGCCCCGATCAGCATGAGCGGCCGGTCCTGTCCGGCGGGCAGCCGCTGGATCTCCACCAGCGGCCACGCCCGCCCCACATGATCGCTGAGGGCTGTGACGGTTTCGGGGTCCGACTCGGCGCCCGCCAGCAGCGTGACGAGTTCGGCCCCGGCCGAGCACAGCCGGTCGACCAGGTCGAGGGCGGCCACCGCCGGGTCGGTCCCGGTGTGGACGACGTCCCCGTCGACCAGGCCGTACACCGTGCCGTTCTCGTAGCGGACTTCGGCGGTGCGGCAGGAGGCGGCGGCCTCGGCCATGGCGATGACGTCGTCGTCGAAGGGCCGTTCGGCGTCGTGGACGGCGAAGGCGGCCAGGCTCTGCATGATCGAGCCGGTGGGGATGACCGCGACCCGATAGCCGTCGCCGCGGGCGGCCTGCACGGCTTCGCGGACGGCCTCGACCGCGTCGGGGTCGTCGACCAGGACGGCCGCGTTCGGTCCGCCTCCGGCCCTGACGGCCATCAGCACGTCGTCGACGCCGCCGGTGGCGGCCACCCGGCATCCCTCGTTCTCCAGCAGGTCGCGCAGCTGCGGCTGGGCGGTGACGGCGACGACGGCCCGGTCCAGGTCCCGGGTGGGAGGGCGCGAATAGGCGTCGTCGAAGCGGGTCACCGAGATCCGGTGCACCCGGCCGCGCTCGATCCCGGCCTCGATGGCCGCGCCGATGTCGTTGACGTGGACGTGGACGTTGAACGTCGTGGCCGAGCCGGCGGCGCGCGAGCCGATGATGACGACGGAGTCGCCCAGCTCGGTCAGGCGTCGGCGCAGTTCGTCGACCGCTTCGGCCGAGGATTCGAGCAGGTACTGGACCTCGTAGTCGTAGGCTTCCGAGCCGGTCTCGCGCGGGACCTCTTCGACCGGTCCGGCGGCTCTGGCGCGGTGGCTCTCCAAGAGCCCGAGCGCACCGGTCGAAGTGGAGCCTGTGAGCGTGTCGACCAGGGCTTCCAGCAGCAGCGTCAGCCCGAGCCCTCCGGCGTCGACCACGCCGGCACGGGCCAGGGCGGGCAGTTGGGTGGGCGTGGCGGCGACCGCGGCGGCGGCGGCCTCGGCGGCGGCGCGGGCGGCCGAGACCAGCCCGAACGATGCCGCTTTGGCGGCGGAGGAGGCGGCGGCCTCGGCAACGGTGAGGATGGTGCCGGCGGTGGGCACCGCGACTGCGGCGGTGGCCGCGTCGGTGGCCGAGCGCAGCCCGGCGGCGAAGCCCTTGGCGTCCACGCTCTCGGCGGTCCAGGCGTCGGCCAGGCCGCGGAGCATCTGGGCGAGGATCACCCCGGAGTTCCCGCGGGCCGACAGGAGCGCGCGTCCGGCGGCCTCGTCGAGCAGTGCGTGCAGCGGCAGGTTCGGCGTCGCCCCTTGGAAGGCGGCCTGGAGCGTGGCGACCATGTTGGTCGCCGTGTCGGAGTCGGCGACGGGGAACACGTTGAGCTCGTCGACGACGCGTCGGTGGCGTGTCAGCGTGTCGATGCCGCGCGCGGCCCACTGCCGCATGGCGCGGGCGTCGAGGTCCTGCGGGCCGTGTTCGGGGATGTCTGCCTTCACGGCCTCTCAGGGTACGCGGCGGCGGCCGGTCGGGCACCGCCGCCGTCGATCACAGTACGGGCTCGCCGAATTGCAGGGTGCCGCGGAAGCCCTCGACGGCCTCCGCGCTGTCGGCGTCGGCGAATCCGGCGAATCCGGCATGGCCGTCTTCGAGTTCGATGATCGCGGCGAACACCGTGACGTCGCCGACGGCGAAAGTGCGGAACTGGGCGGGCCGGGCGTCGATCCAATAGGTCTGGACTGTGGCTTCGGCCGCTTCGCCGCCGAGGTGCTCGGCGAGCGCCGCGTCGAATGCGGCGCCGACATCGCCGAGGGTCGCGTCGGAATCGGCCCCGAGCGCCTCGGAGTCGACGGTGCCGACGAAGGCCGAGGCGCCCTCTTCGGTCGCAACGCCCGTGGCGGCGGCGAAGGCCGTGGGGAAGTCGCCGCTCTCGGCCCAGGCCGCGCCGTCGCCGACGACGAAGTTCAGTCCGGCGGTGGCGTCGCCGACCGCCATCGGTTCGGGGGCGGCGGGCGTCTCGATGGTCGCGGACGGGGTGTCCTGGCCGCTGTCGCCGCCCATGGGGTTGAACAGGATGAATCCGCCGACGCCGAGCGCAGCGGCGATCACGACGACCCCGGCGAGCAAGATCCACAGCGGACCTTTACCGCCGCTTTTCTTCTTGCGTTGGATCTGGCCGGGTTGCGCTCCGCCCCACGGCTGTGATCCCGTCACACCCGAGACGGGGACCAGCTGGCCGCCCTGCGGCCCGAATTGGCCGCCTTGGCTCGGAGAGACCGGCATCCCCGAGACCGGCGGCATGCCCGAGACGGGGTGCATGCCGGGGGCCGGGTGCTGCGCTGGTCCGTCGAAAGGAGACACCGGCACGCCCGGGGGCGGGCCGAACGGCGCCTGCGGTCGGCCGCCGGGGCCGCCCGTGTACTTCACCGTGCCGTCGACGTCCTCGACGGGCACCTGGTGACCGGGCGGCGACATGCGCTGGCTCGGTGGCGACATGCGCTGACTCTCCGGCGACCACGGGGGCGGCTCCTCGGTGGGGGGCTGCTCGTGGGGCCGGTACACCGGGGGCTCTTGCGGAGACTGCGGCGGCTGCCAGCCGTCGGCTGGAGGCTGCGGGGTGTTGCTCATGATCGACTCACCAACGAAAATATGGGCATCGGCACATCACTGTATGTGCGTAGCCTACGGGATCCGACCCAATCCTAGAGTGGTCGACGGCGGCGGATCGCGGCAGCCGCCACAGTGCATCGTGGGCCGCCACCTCGGATAACCGTTTCGGACGACACGTCGGAATCGGGTCTTGCACTCGCCGCATGCTGTGACACGGCCCCTCGCCCCTGGATGGGGCTATGCCGCACAGGTCCGTTAGAATTGCCGGGTTGCCCGCCGTGGGGGCGGGCCGCTGAATCGTCAACGCAGGAGTTTGGAAAATGTCGAGCGTGTGTGAAGTCTGCGGCAAGCGCCCGGGCTTCGGCAACAACGTCCCGTGGTCCCACAAGAAGACCAAGCGTCGTTGGAACCCGAACCTTCAGACCATTCGCATCGCGACTGGCTCCGGTGACAATAAGCGCCGCGCGAAGATCTGCACCTCGTGCATCAAGGCCAACAAGGTGGCCCGCTAAAGCGCGATGAAGGCTGCACGCCGCCGAGGCCGGGCCTCGGCGGCGTTTCCGCGTGCGCGGACGCCGCTTCGCCGCGCCTGCTCACTGCGTCTTCTCGCGGCGCTTCTCGAAATGGTCCCAGCCGGCCGGGCCGGTCCAGGATCGCCCGTCGACGGTGACGCCCGCTCCCTCGCCGACCGTGCCGATGCGTCTCCAACCCTGAGGCAGGATCACGCCGGGCGGGAAGGCCGCGGCCAGGGCATGATCCTCGCCTCCCGCGAGCAGCCATGTGAGCGATTCCGCACCGAGCGCCTCGGCCGCGTTGGCCATCGGCTCGGGGACGTCGAACGCGGCGGTCTCGACGTCGACGGCCACGCCCGAGGCTTCGGCGAGGTGCCCCAGGTCCGCCAGCAGCCCGTCTGAGACGTCGATCATCGCGCTCGCGCCCATGAGGGCCGCCTCGGGCCCGGCCGCGTACGGCGGCTCGGGGCGCCGGTAGGCGGCCACCAGCGTTCCGGGTGAGCGGAACCCTCGTGAAAGGACGTGCAGCCCGGCCGCGGCCCAGCCGACCCTGCCGGCCAGGGCGAGCGTGTCGCCGGGCCGCGCCCCGGACCTGGTGATCGGCCTGCGGCCTGCGAGATCGCCGAGTGCGGTGACGGTGACGGTGAGCTGCGGTCCGCGGGTGGTGTCGCCGCCGATGACGGCCGCGCCGACGGTGGCGGCTTCGGCGGCCAGTCCGGAGGCGAGTCCGTCGAGCCACTCGGCGGGGGTGTCGCGCGGGGCCGAGACGGCCGCGAGGAGCGCGGTGGGACGGGCGCCCATCGCCGCGACGTCGGCGAAGTTGACGGCCGCCGCCCGGTGACCGACATCGGCCGCCGAGCACCAGTCACGACGGAAGTGGTTGCCCTCGATGAGCATGTCGGTGCAGGCGACGATCCGGCCGTCGGGCGCGGCCACGACCGCGGCGTCGTCGCCGGGCCCCAGCTCGACGGCCTCGGTGGCGGCGAAGTGCCTGGTGAAGCGTTCGATCATCGGGAATTCGCCGATCTCGGCGACGGTTTCGCTCACGATTGGCTCCAGCCTCGGGCAGTTGACGGTCGGATGCATGCCTGCGTAATCTTCGCTCAACGGCGATCGTGAACCGGTCAGGCCCGCCGGGTTCCGTTCTCCGGCCGCCGATCCCCTGCCCGCGAACGTTGGGAGGCCTGTCGATGGTACAGGCGTACATGCTGATCCAGACCGAGGTCGGGATGGCCTCTCAACCGAGGTCGGGATGGCCTCTCAGGTGTCCGATGTCCTCGCGCGGATCGAGGGCGTGGTGCGGGCCGACACCGTGGCCGGCCCCTATGACGTGGTGGTTCTCACCGAGGCGGCCACCGCCGAGCGGTTGCGGGCCTCCGTGGCGAGTAGAGTCCGACGAGTGGAGGGCATCGTCCGCATGTTGACCTGTTCGATTCTGCACCTGTGAGGAGCATCGTGGGGAAGACGAGGCTTCCGGCCCTGATCGCCACGGCGGTGGCGCTGCCGGTGGCGGCGGTCGCGGGCATCCTCGTGTTCGGCTTCATGGAGCCGGCCGTCGATGATTCCCGTTTCGACCAGGACCTGTCGCCGGTGAGCGTCGAGGTTCCGCAGTTGAGCGACGAGGACGCCGTACAGTGCTTGGCGATGACGGCGCAGGCGCCCGAGCGCGTCGCCGAGCTGCCCGCCAGATCGGTCGAGGGCGGTGAGCACGCCGCCGAGTTCGTGCTGGCCTACGGCGATCCGGCGGTCGTGGCGACCTGTGGGGCCGATGCGGTGACGATCGAGGACACCGCGGTGGTGTACCTGCTCGACGGAGTCTGCTGGTTCACCGAGGGGGACGGCGACGGCACCGAGTGGACGACCGTGGACCGGCAGGTACCGGTGCACGTGGCGGTGCCGTCCGAGTACGAGCAGCCGGTGGACGTGTTGAACGGTTTGGCGGAGACGATCGCGGCGTCGGTGCTCGTATCGGAGGATGCGCCGTCGGGCTGCTCGTGAGCGCGGCGGCCCTCTCGGCCGGGCCCGGCGGCGGACGGGTGGACCGCTCCTTCTTCGAGCGCGATTCGGTCAAAGTGGCTCCTGAGCTGTTGGGCCTCTTGGTCACCGCGAACGGGGTGACGGTGCGTCTGACCGAGGTCGAAGCCTACCGGCAGGATGATCCGGCCTCGCATTCTTTCCGGGGGCGTACCGCCCGCACGGCGTCCATGTTCGGTCCGGCGGGGCACCTGTACGTCTATTTCACGTACGGGATGCATTACTGCGCCAATCTCACCTGCGGTCCCGAGGGTTTCGGTTCGGCGGTGCTGCTGCGCGCCGGAGAGGTCGTCGACGGCATCGAGGCCGCTCGGGCCAGGCGCGGCGAACGGGTCGCGTTCCGGGATCTGGCTCGGGGCCCGGCGCGGTTGGCACAGGCGCTGGGCTGGGATCGCGGCGACGACGGCGTCGACATGGTCGGTTCGGTGCGGGCCGGCGGGACCGGCTTCTCGGTGGCGGCGGGGCCCCGGACGGGCATTACCAAGGCCGCCGAAGTGCCGTGGCGGTTCTGGATCGACGGCGATGTGTTCGTCTCGCCGTACCGGCGCCACCCGAAGGCGCCCCCGCGCGAGGCGTGAACGCCCGGGAACCCCGTACCGGGCGGTGTCATTCGAAGGCGACCTCGAAATGACGCGAGGCCATCAGCTCGCGGAACGCGCGGTTCGCGTCCGGGTCGACGGTGATCTCGGAGTTCCGGCCCTCGGCGTCGGGTGAGGAGAAGTAGACGATCGCCTTGAGCCTGGGGTAATGCGCGAACTGCTCGGCGGCGGCCTCGAATACGTCCCGCTGGTGGTTCGGGTGGTCGTTCTCGTGGAACACGCCCCATTCGGCGAGCATCATCGGTTTGTCGGGGTGGGCCTGACCGACCCAGTGGTAGAAGCCGGGCCAGGGCCCGCCGTCGGTCTGGTCGACGATCTCGGCGAAATCGGAGCGGCCACCGTCGTCCGGGGACCGGCCGTATCCCGACAGGCCGATCCAGTCGACGACGTCGTCGCCGGGGTAGAGCCGGTCGCGCCAGGGCATGTCGACCCATTTGAGGTAACCCATGTAGTTCATGACGGTGACGAGGTTGTCGACCTCTCGCTCCCGGAGGAAGCTCACGACGTAGCGGTACATCCTGGCGTAGTCGGCGGCCTCCATGCCCGAGCCGTCCTCTTGGACGACGTCGTTCTCGGGCTCGTGATGGACGGTGAAGAAGAACGGCTTGTCGAAGTTCTCCTTGATGTGGTCGGCGAGGTCGAGGAGGTAGGCGTCGACCTCCGGGTCGCCCTCGGCGATCTCGGCCCAAGTGGCCGTCTGCGGCTTCCAGTTGACGAACAGCGTCCGCGGGCGCTCGGGGTCCTCGGTGAGCTCGATCTGCTCGGGGGTGGGGAAGAGCCGCTCGTCGGCCCGCTCGTAGACATGGTGGATCTGCTGGGTGCGGTCGGCATCCTGCTCGAATTCGAGGAAGGACTCCTCTTTGGAGGCGTCGGTGTGCGCTCCTGCGGCGACGCCGACGAGGGCGCCGCAGGTGGGGACGAGCCTCTGGCCGAGGACACAGTTGTCGAGGTCGCGGGCGGCCTGGCCCGCTTCGGGGACGAGCGCGGTCGGCCGGTCGTCGGCGGGCGAGGGCCCCTCGGTCGCGGGCGTCTCCGGCTCGGCATCGGACGTCTCCGACGGGGAGCCTTCGGGCGGCGGCTCTTCGGACGAAGGCTCATCGATCACGGTCTCGGTGCTCAGGATCGGGCCCCTGCCCTCCAGCCGCGGGCTCTCGAATGCGAGGGAGTTCGCGGTCTCGGGGGTGGAGACGGCGAAGCCGTGGTGACCGGGCGCGTCGATCGCTCCGGTGACGTCGAAGACGACCTCGGTGGTGTCGGTCTCGACCACGGCGGTGTCCCAGACGCGGCCGTAGGGCGGGGCGGTGTCGGCGGTGAGCGAGCACAGGCACTCGACGGGATGCACTGAGGAGACCTCGATGGTCATCGCCTCGTCCTCGGGCGCGGCGAGCACCGGCATGCGGAGCTCAGCGGTGTGATCGGGTCCCACTGTGGATTCATCGACGACGAATTGGAGGTGGACGACGGCGAGGCCGAGGTCGTCGGTGACGCCGACCGGCAGGGCGGAGGGTCCGGCCGGGGCGGGGCCGTCGAAACCGGTGGCGGTGAAGGAGGCGACGACCGGCCGGTGGTCGGTGCGGCCGGGCGATCCGCCTTGAGCGGGCACGGTTTCGACGGCGGCGTCGACACCGCCGCTGCCGACGCCGTAGCCGACGACGAAGGCCGCCAGGACCAGCGGAACGGTGGCCAGCAGTGCGGCGAGCCCTCGGCCTGGCTGCGGCATCGGCCGTCGGTCAGTTCTGCTCATGTTCGCCCCCACCTCACGAGAGCTCCCTCACGAGAACTCCGTTGTGAAACACCATCAAAACCGCAAGCAACATGATAGATAACATCTTGCCCCTTATCCACCCCTAAGCACAAGAGCATCGCTCGTATCGAGCGATGCCGCTCGGACGGATCGCGTCGCCCGTCACCTTTCCTCCTACTGACTCGTTATTCGAGCGAGATCCCATGAACGAGAAAGGCATTCGCGTTGAGGTCACCCGCTGCCCGCACGCTCGCCGATTACGGCACGATCGCCCGCCGCTCATGGTGGCTCATCGCCGGTGCCGCGACCGCCGCGATCGCGGTCGGAATCTGCTACACCATCGCCGCGGACGAGGTCTACGAATCCACCACCTCGGTCCTGGTGCTGCCCACCGCCACCGATGCGGACGTCACCGGCGCGCGCACCTTCGGCCAGATCAATCTGGACACCGAAGCCCAACTCGTCAAATCCACAGAGGTCGCTCAGGCCGCCGCCGAGCGACTCTCGGCCCCGCCCGAGGTCGAACTGACCGAACAACTCTTGATCACCGTGCCGCCCAACACGTCAGTGCTGCAAATCAGCTTCCGGGCCGATTCCCCCGAAGGGGCTCGGGACGGCACCATCGCCTTCAGCGAGGCCTACCTCGACCACCGGAGGGCCGCGGCCACCGCCTCGATCGAAAGCGCGATCACCACCGCGCAGACCGGGCTCGACGCCCTTCTCACCGAGATCGGCGGAGTCGAGGACGAACTGGACTCGCTCGGCGCGGAAGAGGACCGCACCGCCCTGGAATCCAGCCTGGACAATCTGCGTCGCCAGGCCGGCGAGATCGAGTCGACGATCGCGGCGATGGAGGCCGAGCTGAACGCCACCACGCCGGGGCGCATCATCAACCAGCCCGACCTGCCCGCCGACCCCATCTCGCCGAACCCGCCGTTCAACATCACCGCGGCATTGGGGATCGGCCTGCCGCTCGGCCTGCTGCTCGCCTGGGCCCGGCACCGCCTGGCCCGCCGCGTCCACTGTCCCGCCGATCTGGTCGAGCGGTGCGCACTCGACGTCCTCGGCTCGGTCCCGAAATCGGTCAAGTTCCAGCGGCGCGAGGTCTTCGGCGCCTATAGCACCGGCGGCCGCGCCTTCTCACAGCTGCGCAACGTCATCGCCTCCCGGCTCACCGGCGACCAGCGCGTCGTGGTCATCGCCGGGGTCGCCTCCGGTCCAGCGGCGGGCGTCGTCGCCGCGAACCTCGCCACCGCGATGTCCCGTGCCGGCGACCGCGTCACCGCCGTCGCCGCCAACCCGAGCACCACCCTCGGGCTGTCCGAACTGTTCGGCACCTCGCCGGTC
>JAJYSW010000318.1 GCA_021793335.1 Actinomycetes bacterium | reverse complement strand
CCGATCTGGTCGGCAGGGCCGCGGCGGCGGCCTCGTTGTTGAGCAGCAGCCCCGTGGTCTGCGGGTGGGCGTCGAGCAGGGAGTGCAGGTCGCGGCCGATCTCGGGTTGCGTGGACGGGCCGAAGACGGCGCGCAGCGTGAGGCCGCGGGCCGCGGCGGCCTGGAGGGCCGCGTTCTGGAGGCGCCAGACGTACGCGCCGCCGCGTTCGATCACGTGCTCGGGCTGCGAGACGAGGATCAGTTCGCGGTGTCCGAGCGCGGCCAGGCGCTCGACCATGGTGCGGCCGGCCTCTTCGAAGTCGAGGTCGAAGACGTCCACGCCGGTGCAGTCACCGGGAAGGCCCACCAGTGCGCCCGGTTGCGGCGCGGCGCGCAGCACCGGCAGGCGGTCGTCGTCCTCGGCGACGTTGAGGAGCACGACGCCGTCGACCATGCGCGAGTCGGTGATCCGCTTGAGCGCCTGGGGCCCGTCGGGGTCGGAGCACAGCAGGATGTCGTAGCCGGCTTCGAGCGCGGTGTCCGAGACCCCTTGGATGTACTGCATCATCGCGGGCGCGAACTCGTCGGGCAGGAACCGGGCGAGCAGGCCGATCACCTTCGAGCGGGAGGTGGCCAGGGCGCGGGCCCCGGCGTTCGGGGTGTAGCCCAGATCGCGCACCGCCTGCTCGACTCGCGCGCGCACCTCATCCGAGATGGCCCGCTTGCCGCTCAAGGCGTACGAGACCGTCGAGCGTGACACGCCGGCGGCGCGGGCGACGTCCCCGATGGTGACCACAGCGTCCTCCTTCATGGCTCATTTGATCGAACCGGTTCGAATCATAACCGCGCAGCCAGCGAATCGCAAGTCACACACACAGCAATCTATCTGTGAAAACATAATTAGATATTGAAGCTCTTGCATCGAACAAGGTTCGAAACTAACGTCAACTGTGACCTGAACTGTCGAACCGGTTCAACTCCGCAACGAGGAGACAACATGCATCGCACTGTGAAACGAGCGTTGACGCGCCTCAGCGCGCTCGCCTTCGCCATCGGCGCCCTCGCGGCGGCACCCGCCGCCCCGGCGAGCGCCGCCGACCTGACCCTCGGCGTCGACGTCGGCCGCGTCGTCCGCCCGGCTACACAGGTCGCCTCCGGCGGCCTGTACGGCGTCGGCTCCGATTCCCAACCGAGCACCGACATGCTGCTGCCGCTGAATCCGACCAGCTTCACTCAGCCCCCGCCCGGGACCACTCACCTGGGCAACGGTGCGACCGAGCCGTGCTGCGACGCGCTCGACGTCGGCCACAACCTCATCCGGGCCGGCGCCCAGCAGTTCATCCGCATGCCGGACATCTATCCGAGTTTCCCCTACCAGTGGCAGGGCTGGGACGACTGGGAGGAGAAGGTCACCACCATGGTGAACGACCGCCTGGCGGCGACCGAGGTCACCAACGTCCACGGCTGGGAGCTGTGGAACGAGCCGGACTGGACGTGGGACACCGCGGCCGCGGGCCCCTTCAACGACGGCTGGACGCGCACCCACGACCTGGTGCGCTCCCTGGACCCGGTCACGCCGATCGTCGGCCCGAGCTGGGCGTACTACGACCACGGCCGGATGCTCTCGTTCATGACCCACGCCAAGGACACCGGCACGCTCCCGGACGTGATCGTGTGGCACGAACTCGGCAACATGGACTGGGACTCCTTCGACGACCACGTCGCCGACTACCGCGCCATCGAGAGTTCGCTGGGGATCTCCCCGCGCCCCATCGCCATCAACGAGTACAACAGCTATGACCAGATGGACATCCCGAGCGTGGCCGTGCACTGGATGAGCGTCTTCGAGCGCCACGGCGCCCGCGAGGCGCACCGCGCCTACTGGTTCGAGGCCGGGACCTTCGACGGGCTGTTCACCTTGGATGGAGAGCCGACCGCGTCGTACTGGGTCTACCGCTGGTACGGGGCGATGACGGGGAACATGGTCGAGACGACGCCCCACAGCTGGCTCGACGGCATGGCCTCCTACGACTCCAGCCGGAAGATCGTCAACGTCGTCTTCGGCGGCGACTGGGGCGACAACGCCGTGAACGTCTCCGGACTGGGCGAACTCGGCTCCTCGGTGGACGTGCAAGTCCTGTACACCCCCGGCTCGGGCCGGCACACGCACGTGGCCGCCCCCACCGTCGTCTCGGAGTCGACGATGGCCGTCTCGGGCGGGCAGATCACGGTCCCGGTGGACGGCATGAACGCCGAGGGGGCCTACCAGCTCCTGATCACCCCGGCGGGCGGCCCGACCACCCCCTGGCAGCAGGTCTACGAGGCCGAGAACGCCACGGTCGTCAACGCGAACACCTTCGCCTCCGGCGGGGCGTCGAACGGGTACTACGTAGGACAGATCGACGGCGACGCCGACATGCGCTCGGACTCGTTCGTCGACTTCACCGTGAACGTCCCCGAGACGCGGGCCTACACGATGACGATCAGATACGCCAACGGCACCGGATCGACCGCGACCCACGGCCTGGCCTATAACGGCGGCGCCTGGTCCACCGTGTCGTACGCGCCGACGGCCGGATGGGCGCAGTTCGACACCACGAGCGTGACCGTCGACCTGAAGGCCGGATACAACGTCATCCGCCTGGCCAAGGGCTCGCCGCATTTCAGCGGCGGCACCGGTTACGCCGAGCTGGACAACATCACCTTGTCGTGACGGCGGGGGCCGGGGCCGTGTGCGCTCGCACGCGGTCCCGGCCGCTTCTCAACGGTGACCGGCGCTCATACGACCGGAGCGATGCCCCCTCGCTCGCAAATGGCGCTCACCGCCTGCCGTGTTGATTCCGGCCCGTCTCGCCTGCGAGGCACCGCGTGTGCCAGCGACCATGCCGGGTTCTAAAACCCCCCACCAGGGTATTTCGAGAAGAAAATACAGGGCGAAACCCTCCCATTGCGCTGCTGCGTGCCCAGCCATGGGCGCACACTGCTCTGGAGACTCGGCGGGGCGTGCCTGCCGCAGCCGAGCCGAAGGCCGATGCCGACGACAGGTACGAGCCCGACATGCGCGTCGAGTTCGCCGCCGACCGCCTGAGCCCCTGCCGATGCCGAACGGCCCGATGGGTTCCTTGGCCGGTATCTTCGATCAGCTCATATCTCAGCCGCTCGGGCGAGCTCATCGGCGATCGCATAGTGGATTGCAACGATCTGGTCCATGGTCGCTTCAGTCTGCAGGGGTCTGCCGATGATGCTGTGCATCTCGATCGTCATGTTCTCCACCCGAAGAATCGATGTCAACTCGACCTGCTGGCCTGTCGAGAGCGGGGTCCGCGCCTGGTAAATA
>JAJYSW010000039.1 GCA_021793335.1 Actinomycetes bacterium | reverse complement strand
TTCTGAGCGCCTGCGGGGCCCGGCTCCGCAGCCGCCGGTGCGTCAGTCGCTCACTTCGCTCGGTCGCGGCCGGGACAGCGCCCGATGCACCCCCGCCCGCCCCCGTTCTGGTGGGCTCGGCATCGGCGCCGATCGAGGGCCTGCGCATCGACCTGCCCTGGCAGACCGGGGTGGACGCGTTCGCTTCGGCGTTCCGAGACCCGGGGCCCGAACACCTCGGCACCGTGACCGGACTCGACGGCGCTGCGCCGAGGTCTGCCCGGTGCCCGTGCACGTGGACCGGCCACCGGACCGGTCCGGCCCGAACCATTGAGGCGAGGCCCCTGCTCGTCGTCTTCGCCGCGGTCTCCGCTCCCGTCCTGAACCGGAACGAGCGCTTTTCGGGGCCGCTCCCACCGAGAACCTGAAAGTGTCCTACGGTACGGGCGATTGGTCCCGGGATCTGGAACGTGGCAGACTTGCTGCATGCCAGCGCTTCGTTCACGCACTTCCACGCACGGCCGACAGATGGCCGGAGCCCGCGCGCTGTGGCGCGCCACCGGCATGACCGATTCGGACTTCGGCAAGCCGATCGTGGCCATCGCCAACTCCTATACGCAGTTCGTGCCCGGCCACGTCCACCTCAAGGACATGGGCGACATCGTCGCCGAGGCCATCGCCGAGGCCGGCGGCGTCTCCAAGGAGTTCCACACCATCGCCGTCGACGACGGCATCGCCATGGGCCACGACGGGATGCTCTACTCGCTGCCCAGCCGCGAGATCATCGCCGACTCCGTCGAGTACATGGTCAACGCCCACTGCGCCGACGCCCTGGTCTGCATCTCCAACTGCGACAAGATCACGCCCGGCATGTTCATGGCCGCGCTGCGCCTGAACATCCCCGTGGTCTTCGTCTCCGGCGGCCCCATGGAAGCGGGCAAGACCGTCGACACCGACGGCGTCGTCACCCGCAAGCTCGACCTCATCAACCCGATGGTCGCCGCCGCCGACGACAGCGTCTCCGATGCCGAACTCGGCCGCATGGAGGCAGAGGCCTGCCCGACCTGCGGCTCCTGCTCGGGCATGTTCACCGCCAACTCCATGAACTGCCTCACCGAGGCCATCGGTCTGTCCCTGCCGGGCAACGGCTCCACGCTCGCCACCCACGCCGCCCGCAAGGCCCTGTTCACCGAGGCCGGCCGCGTCGTCATGGACCTGTGCCGCCGCTACTACGAGCAGGACGACGAATCGGTCCTGCCGCGCAACATCGCCACGCACAACGCGTTCGAGAACGCCATGGCGCTCGACGTCGCCATGGGCGGGTCCACGAACACGATCCTCCACCTGCTGGCCGCCGCCCGCGAGGCCGGCCTGGACTTCTCCGTGTCCGACATCGACGCGGTCTCGCGCCGCGTCCCGTGCGTCTCCAAGGTCGCTCCGAACTCGCAGGAGTACCACATGGAGGACGTCCACCGGGCCGGCGGCATTCCGGCCATCCTCGGTGAACTCCACCGTGGCGGCCTGCTGCACGAGGACGTCCACGCCGTCCACTCGCCGACGCTCACCGAATGGCTCGGTAAATGGGACATCCGCAGTGAGCACCCCTCGGAAGAGGCCGTCGAACTGTTCCATGCCGCGCCCGGAGGCGTCCGCACCACCAAGGCGTTCTCGACGCAGAACCGCTGGGGATCGCTGGACACCGATGCCGAGAACGGCTGCATCCGCTCGGTCGAGCACGCCTATACCGTCGACGGCGGCCTGGCCGTCCTGTTCGGCAACCTCGCCGAAGACGGCTGCGTCGTCAAGACCGCGGGCGTCCCCGAGGAGAACCTGACCTTCTCCGGTCCCGCGCACGTCTTCGAGTCCCAGGACGACGCGGTCACCGGCATCCTGAACAAGTCCGTCAAGGAAGGCGAGGTCGTCGTCATCCGCTATGAGGGCCCCAAGGGCGGGCCGGGCATGCAGGAGATGCTGTACCCGACCTCGTTCCTCAAGGGGCGCGGGCTGGGACGCAAGTGCGCGCTCATCACCGACGGCCGCTTCTCCGGCGGCACCTCGGGCCTGTCGATCGGGCACATCAGCCCCGAGGCGGCCGGCGGCGGCGTCATCGGCCTGGTCGAGAACGGCGACATCATCGAGATCGACATCCCCGCCAGGCGCATCGAACTCAAGGTCGACGACGCGACGCTGGCCGAGCGGCGAGTGACCCAAGAGAAACGCGAGCGGCCTTTCAGCCCGGTGGACCGCGACCGGAAGGTCAGCGCGGCCCTGCGCGCCTACGCCTCGATGGCCACCCCGGCCAGCGACGGCGCCGTCCGCAAGGTCGACTAGAACCTGATGCGAAGACTCGGAGCGAGGTGGCGTCCGGGTCCGTTCACTCGCTCGCAAGGCGGAGGACCTTCCCGGTCCAGCACCGAGCCCTGAGAGGCCCGACACCGCAGCGGGCGGGCGAACGGATCGGACAGCGCCCCTCCAGGGCTCTTAAACCGACCCCGGTTTCCTGTGCACGGTCGGGCCCGGTCTCGGGCCCGGCCGTTTGCGCGCTCGGGCCACAATGAGGACGCCCGCCGTCCCCTCGCCCCTTGGAGTGAACCCATGACCCGCGTGAGCCATTGGAACTGGGATTCCGACTGGTCCCAGACCAGGGCCATCAACGAGCTCGATCAGGAGATCGAGGCCGAGAGGCAGTTCCAGCAGCGTCGCCTGCGCGAGGCTCGCGCAGAATTCTCCAGCGGGCTCAAACAGGTCGATTCCAAGCTCAGCTCCGTCTCGGACCGCATCGAGACCATCCTCGAATGGACCGACCTGCGCTTCCAGCTGATCGAGTTCGACGAGCACGCGGCGCGCCAGGCGATCCGCAGGCCGTTCCGGGCGCTGGCCGGTGGACTGCCCGCCGTCGCCCCCGACGTCGAGGACGTGCCGGGCTACTGGCTGCCGCCCGCGGCCGTGGCACTCCTGCGACTGGTGACCCGCAGCGGGGCCGTCTCCGGCCCGTTCGCGGACCTGGGCACGAGCCTGGAGCTGGCCCGTGAACGCGACGCCGTCCGCTCGGAGCTGTTCACCCTCGCCGTGGCCCTGTGCTTCGATCAGCCGGCCTTCATCGACGCCTCGGCGCTGCGGCTGCTGGGCGAGCCGACCGACCTGGGGCTGAGCGAGCCCGGCGAGGTCGCGGCCGGATGGCGGACGCTGTGGGAGCACGCGGCACTCGGCGAGTTCGGTCCGAGCGCCGAGGCGCTGCTGCGCGAACGTCTCGCGGCCCTGTTCGATCCCGAGGCTTTCGACGAAGAGGAACTGCATGCCTGGGACCGGGCGATCCTGACGTTCGGCGGCGGCGATGCCGCCTCGCCGTCCGAAGCCGAGGCGTTCGAGCGGCTGCGCGGGCACCTGCTGGCCGCCGAGGCGCCGCGGGCCCCGGAAGTGGCGGTCGAGCCCGATGAGCGCTGGCGGCAGTACCTCCAAGAGCTCATCGAGGAGCCCAGTCCCGCCGAGCTGCCGCTGGTGGAGGCGATGGAGGAACTGCACCTGCCCGAGGACCGGCTCCAGCGCTCCCATCCTGCGTGGGCCGATTCGGCGGGCACGGTCGCGGCTCTGGTGCGCCGAGACCTGCTCGACCCCGACGGTGCGCCGGCGCTGCGGGCGATCGCGCTCGAATTGGCCGCGCCGCTGCTGCGCTCGTGCGTCGAGCGGCTGGGCGAGACGCCCGAGACGCTGGATCCGATCACGCGGGTCGTCAAACGAGTCGGCTCGAAGATCACGGTCGGGCGCGACGGCCACGACGCAGCCGAGCTCGAAGCGGCCGAGCGGCGCATCGAACAGAACATGAGCCTGGCGGGGCCCTCGAAGCCGCTGCTCGTCACCGCGTTCGCGTTCCTCGGCCTGGCGGTGCTGATCCCGGCGCTCGGGGGACCGTGGCCGCTGGCGGTGCTGTGCCTCATCGGTACGGCGGTGCCGCTGTGGCTCTACCGCAAGAGCGGGGACGAGCAGGCGATGAATCGGGAGCACTGCGAACGGCAGATCGCACGGTTGCGCACCGAGGTGGAACACGCGAAGGACGCCGTCCGGGAAGCCGAGGCCGAACGGGCTGAGCGTGTCGCGGCTCTCGGGAAGGCCAGCGAAGCGCTCTTGGCCTCGCTGCCGGAGTCCCGCTCGGGGCCTGCGCTCCGCTGAACGCGCCCGGCACGCCCGCCGTTTCGGAGGTGCGATCACCGTGCCCGGGCGGCGGCCGCTGTGGCGGACGCGTGTCCTTGTGAGCGGCGACTCCGCCGCCGCAATGGGGCGGCGTGGTCGTTTTCGGTCTTCTCGCGGGCTCGCGAGGAAAGTTGGCACACCCGCATTAAGGCACTCGGCAAGCGCCGATCATGTCATGAGGTGGCGACGCATGCTCCGCTGCGGACCGACGCGCGAACATGGCATGACCTAAATGAGGCATTAGTCGAGATTTTCTGTCACGAGGCGTCATCTGATGGACACGTTTCATGCCCGGATTTCCATAAAGAATGCATATGCATTTCGCGTCTGCTTGAGGGCGCGGTTCCCATCCGTTCGCCGATGGGGCATTCTGTATGGCACGAGGCTTTCTAGGATTGGGCTCTGAGCATGTCGCCATCACCCCGTCGCGTGCGCCTCATGGCGTCGTGGATCGCGGCCACCGCCGTGTGGTGCTCCGTGCTCGCCGCCGCCGTCGTCACCGGCCTGCGCTCGGCCCCCGGCGGCCTGAGCGTGGCCGCCGCCGCCGGCGTCGGCAGCCTCGGCGCCGCCTGCGCCGGGCTGCTCATGTGGCGTGTCGCCGCCCGCCTCAGGCCCGCCCGCCGCATCGCGTACAAGATCATGGCCGCCGGCCTCCAGACCACGGCCGGCACCGTCGCCGCAGCCTGCTGGCTCCCGACCGGCGCCGCCTCCTTCGTCGCCGGCATCGGCTTCACCGTCGCGATCGTGCTCTACGGCCTCGCGCTGCTGCGACTCCCCGACGACGGCTGGGACCCCGCAGCCGTCCAGCGCCGCCTCGTGGACGGCAGTTTCGTCGGCATCTGCCTGCTCTTCGCCTTCTGGATCGTCCTCGCCCGCTCCTGGCTCCAAGGCAACCGCGAACACCTCGCCACCGGCGATCTCGCCATCATCATCCCCGGCATGCTCGGAATGATCCTGTTCGGCGTCGGATGCACCACCACATTCCGCCTCAACCGCTGGCGCAGACGCCACGCCTTCGCCTACCTCGCCGTCCTGGCCGTGCACACCAGCGGCATGTCCTTGTTCGCCGCCTGGCAGTGGCACCGGCCGGGCGCGGCCGCCTTCTGGTGGGCGGTGGCCTGGATCGCCTCTTCCGCGGTCCTGCTCGGCGTCACCTACCTGGCACTGCGCCAGAAGCCCGCCATCGACAAACGCAGCTACCCGACCATTCACTACGCCATCATGATCGGCGCGGCCGGAGCCGCCACCGCCGTGCTCCTCCACAATGGCGCCGCCTCCGGCCCGCTGCCGCTCGACGCCGCGCTCCTGGCACTCGCCGCCGTGGCCGCCCTGTGCGGGCGACTCGTCCTCACCCACCTGGACGTCCGCCGCGTCACCGGCGACGCCGCCGACCGGCAGCGCCGCCTCTCGGCCATCGTGGGAGTCGCCTCCGACACGGTGCTCGTCCTCGACTCCGAGCTCAAGGTCACCTGGCACCCCGAGTACTCGGCCTGGCAGCCCGTGAGCCGTTCCGGCGACTGCGTCGGTGAATCCTTCCTCGACCTCGTCCACGCCGATGACCGCCGCTGCGCCGCAGAAGACCTGAAGGCCCTGATCGACGGCGTCAACGCCGCCGGCCAGACCGTGCTGAACGTCCGTGTCCGCGACTCGGCCCGCCGCTGGCGGCACACCGAGACGGTCGTGACCGACCTGCGCGGCCAGCCCGAGGTGCGCGGCCTGGTCGCCCGCGTCGAAGACGTCGGCGCCCGCCGCAGCCTGGAGAACGAACTGGCCCGTATGGCCTACTCCGATCCGCTCACCGGCATGGCCAACCGTCGCGCCCTGCTCCAGCACCTGGAGGACGGCGCGGCCTCCGAGGCGCACACGACCGCGCTGCTGCTGCTCGACCTCGACGGATTCAAGAACATCAACGACACCCGCGGCCACGACTTCGGCGATGAACTGCTCGTCGAGGTCTCCCGGCGCATCAAGGAACTGCTCCAACCCACCGACCTGGGTGCGCGCCTGGGCGGCGACGAGTTCGCGATCCTCTTGCGGGCCAGTAAATCCGAAGCCGTCGCGATGGCCGACGACCTGGTGAGGAAACTATCGGACCCCTACGAGTTCCACGATGAATCGACCGTGTTCATCACCGGCTCGATCGGCATCGCCACCGCCTCGGAGAACCTGGACGATCCGGAGATCCTGCTGCGCAAGGCCGACCTGGCTCTGCGGGCCGCCAAACAGGCCGGGAAGAACCGCTACGAGACCTACGACGCCGAATTCGACCACAGGATACAGCGCCGGAACGAGCTCACCCAGGAGTTGCGCGGCGCGATCGCCCGCGATGAGCTCCGCCTGGTCTACCAGCCGGTGTGCGCCCCCGCCGACCGCACCATCGTCGGCGCGGAGGCGCTCCTGCGCTGGCACCACCCCAGACTCGGCCAGATCAGCCCGGGCGAGTTCATCCCGGCCGCCACCGAGTCCGGGCTCACCCAGGACCTCGCCATCTGGGCGGTCAACCGCGCGGCCGAGCAGCTCGCGCAGTGGCACTCGGCGGGCATCAAGACCTGGATCTCGGTGAACGTCTCGGTCAAAGAACTGCACACGCACCTGTTCGCCACCGAGGTCAACGCCGCGCTCATCGCCGCAGGAGTGCTGCCTTCGCGGCTGGTCCTCGAAGTGACCGAGCACGATTTCTCCCACCAGATGAACACCCTCGTGGCACAGCTCAAAGCACTGCGAGGAGCCGGGGTGCGCATAGCACTGGACGACTTCGGCTCCGGCTATTCCTCATTGGGGCAGCTGGACCGGCTTCCGGTCGACATCATCAAGATCGACCGCGACCTCGTGGCCAAGGACGACGGCGGCGTCGGCCCTCTCGCCGAGGTCACCGTCGAGCTGGGACGCCGACTCGGCATGGAGGTCATAGCCGAAGGCATCGAGACCGACGCCCAATTGCAGGCCATGATCAAGGCCCAGGCGCCGCTCGTGCAGGGCTATCTGCTGGCCCGCCCGATGCCCGCCGACGAACTCACCAGATGGCTGCGCGAGGGCACGCCCGCGATCAGCGCCGCCTGAACGGCATCGACGCCGGTGCGCGGAGCGGGCTGGCCCGGACGCCGCCGACCCGCCGAGACATCCCGAAGTCTGAGAAAAGTTGACTCACGGGACGGAATCAGGCATGCTGGAACCGTGCCGAAGCAGAACTACTTCCAGACAGCCGCCGCCGAGCGGCTGCTCGTCGTAGTACTTATTTAGTAGCGCACCGTCGTTTCCCGAACGGTGCGCTCGCCCCGTGCGTCTTTGCACGCGGGCGATTTTTTCTGCCCGGGGAACGACGTCCCAGTGTCGTATCAGTCAGCCAACCCTATTGGACGAAGGACATGAGCACACCAGTGAAGGCACCGAAGCCCGGGCCGCAGGCTGCCAAGACGCAGCCCGCCAGGCCGAAGGCCCCCAAGCCCGGACCTCCCCACAGCACCCCGGCCATCGCGCCGGTGCTCACCGGAGCGCAGGCCGTCGTAAAGGCCCTGGAAGAGCTTGAGGTCGAGGCCGTCTTCGGCATTCCGGGAGGCGCCATCCTCCCCGCCTACGACCCGCTCCTGGACTCGGCCAAGGTCCGCCACGTCCTCGTCCGGCACGAGCAGGGCGCCGGACACGCCGCCGCCGGCTACGCGCTGGCCACCGGCAAGGTCGGCGTCTGCATGGCCACCTCCGGGCCCGGCGCCACCAACCTCGTCACCCCGCTGGCCGACGCCCACATGGACTCCGTCCCGATCGTCGCCATCACCGGGCAGGTGGCCTCCACCGCCATCGGCACCGACGCCTTCCAGGAAGCCGACATCCAGGGCATCACGATGCCCATCACCAAGCACTCCTACCTCATCCGCGACGCCGCCGAGATCCCGCGCGTCTTCGCCGAGGCGTTCCACGTCGCCGCCACCGGCCGACCGGGCCCGGTCCTGATCGACATCCCCAAGGACATCCTCACCGCACAGACGCCCTTCGTGTGGCCCCCGCGCATGGACCTGCCCGGCTACCGGCCCACCACGCAGCCGCACGGCAAGCAGATCCGCGAGGCCGCCGCGCTCATCGCCGAGGCCAAGCGCCCCGTGCTGTACGTCGGCGGCGGCGTCGTCAAGGCCGGAGCGCACGCCGAGCTCCTGGAGCTCGCCGAGCTGACCGGCGCGCCCGTCATCACCACGCTCATGGCCCGCGGCGCCTTCCCCGACTCCCACGCTCAGCACCTGGGCATGCCGGGCATGCACGGCACCGTGCCGGCCGTCCACGCGCTCCAGAAGAGCGACCTCCTGGTGGCCCTCGGGGCCCGTTTCGACGACCGCGTCACCGGCAAGCTCGACACCTTCGCCCCCGAGGCCAAGGTCGTCCACGTCGACATCGACCCGGCCGAGATCGGCAAGAACCGCGAGGCGGACGTCCCGATCGTCGGCGACTGCAAGGCGGCCCTGGCGGCCATGGTCGAGGCGTACGTCGATCCGGGGCCCGAGCGCCTCAAGGCCTGGTGGGAGATCCTCGACGACCTGCGCGAGCGCTACCCGCTCGGCTGGACCGACATCGATGACGGCCTCGCCGCCCCGCAATACGTGATCCAGCGGCTCGGCGCGCTCGCCGACCCCGACACGATCTGGACCACCGGCGTCGGCCAGCACCAGATGTGGGCCAGCCAGTTCATCGACTACGAGCAGCCGGGCACGTTCCTCAACTCCGGCGGCCTGGGCACCATGGGCTTCGCCGTCCCGGCGGCCATGGGCGCGAAACTCGGGCAGATGCACCGTCCCGTCTGGGCCATCGACGGCGACGGCTGCTTCCAGATGACCAACCAGGAGCTCGCCACCTGCGCGGTCGAGGGCATCCCGATCAAGGTCGCCGTCATCAACAACGGCAACCTGGGCATGGTCCGGCAGTGGCAGACGCTGTTCTACGACAAGCGCTACTCCAACACCGACCTGAGCACCCACCACACCGACGAGTCCCCGCGCGTGCCCGACTTCGTCAAGCTCGCCGAGGCGCTCGGCTGCGTCGGCCTGCGCTGTGACACCGAAGCAGAGGTCGACGAGGTCATCAAGCAGGCCAATGCCATCGACGACCGCCCGGTCGTCGTCGACTTCACCGTCGGTCCCGATGCCATGGTGTGGCCGATGGTCCCCGCGGGCGTCTCCAACGACGAGATCCTGTACGCCCGCGACGTGCGCCCCACCTTCGAGCACGAGGGAGCCGTCTGATGAGCGTCCACGTCCTTCGCGCCCACCCGTCTCCCACCGCCGCCCGACACCGAGAGCGCTTCGCGCTCCCCGCACCGACCCGGCGTCGCCTCGCCACGCCGTTCCCGAACTGGAGTGAACGCTGATGAGTACACACACTCTGTCGGTGCTCGTCGAGAACAAGCCGGGCGTCCTCGCCCGCATAGCCGCACTGTTCTCCAGGCGCGGCTTCAACATCGACTCCCTCGCCGTCGGCGAGACCGAACACCCCGGCGTCAGCCGCATCACGATCGTGGTCGACGTCGAGGCGGGCTCGCTCGAACAGGTCACCAAGCAGCTCAACAAGCTCATCCACGTCCTCAAGATCGTGGAGCTCGAAGCGGACGCCTCCGTGCAGCGTGAACTGCTGCTGGTGAAGGTCCGTGCCGAGGCCGCCACCCGCGGCCAGGTCGTCGCCGCCGCGAACCTGTTCAAGGCCAGGTCGGTCGACGTCACACCCGACACGGTCACCTTCGAGGTCACCGGGAACTCCGACAAGATCGAGTCGTTCCTCGAAGTCCTCGAACCGTTCGGGATCAAGGAGCTCGTCCAGTCGGGGACCGTCGCGCTGGGGCGCGGGGCCAAATCGATGGCCTCCCTGTCCCGCTACGTTTCGCCGAGCTAAGTCAAGTAAGGAAGAAATCAAACGCATGTCCGCTGAAGTGTTCTACGACGACGACGCCGACCTGGCTCTGATCCAGGCGAAGAAGGTGGCCGTCCTCGGCTACGGCTCGCAGGGCCACGCCCACTCGCTGAGTCTCCGCGATTCGGGGGTCGACGTGGTCGTCGGGCTCCAGGAGGGCTCGAAGTCGCGTCCGAAGGCCGAGGAGGCGGGCCTGAAGGTGCTCACTCCGGCCGAGGCCGCGAAGTGGGCCGACGTCATCATGGTCCTGGTCCCGGACACGGTCCAGGCCAAGCTGTACGCCTCGGAGATCGCGCCGAACCTGACCGCCGGCAAGAGCCTGTTCTTCGGTCACGGCTTCAACATCCGCTATGACCTGATCCAGCCCCCGGCGGACGTCAACGTCGCCATGGTCGCGCCGAAGGGCCCGGGCCACATGGTCCGCCGCCAGTTCGTCGATGGCAAGGGCGTGCCCGCGCTGGTCGCGGTGGAGCAGGACCCGAGCGGCGACACTCAGGCGGTGGCGCTGTCTTACGCGAAGGCGATCGGCGGCACCCGTGCGGGCGTGTTGAAGACGACCTTCAAGGAGGAGACCGAGACCGACCTGTTCGGCGAGCAGGTCGTCCTCTGCGGTGGCACCGCCGAGCTCATCCGCGCCGGTTTCGAGACCCTGGTGGAGGCCGGTTACGCGCCGGAGGCCGCTTACTTCGAGTGCCTGCATGAGCTCAAGCTGATCGTGGACATGATCTACGAGGGCGGCCTGACGAACATGTGGTACTCGGTGTCGGACACCGCCGAGTACGGTGGCGTTTCACGCGGTTCGCGGATCGTCAACGAGGAGACCCGCGCGGAGATGAAGCGCGTCCTGGCCGAGATCCAGGACGGCTCCTTCGCGAAGGAGTGGGTGGCCGAGTCCGAGAAGCGTGAGAACTTCAAGAAGCTCCAGGCCGCTCAGACCGATAACCAGCTCGAAGAGGTCGGCAAGAAGATGCGCGACCTCATGCCGTGGGTGCAGCGCGAGATCACCGAGACCGCGTAGTCCCGGTACGGCGTTCTGACGACGACAGCCCCCGCGCACCCGCGCGGGGGCTGTTCGCGCATTCGACCCGAGATGCGGTGTATCGGCTACGACGGATGACGGCCTGCCCGCGTGATCGCGGTCGGCTTCCGCGGTCTACGTCATTGCCGCAGTGTGCGTGACAATGGAACAGCCGTCATCGTTCGCTCGCTCATGTATTTTTCCGTTACCAGGAGTGATTCGCGCTCTCGGTTGCTCTAGCCCCCTAGAGGTCAGTACTCTAGGCCCGATAGAGTTTAACGCCATGATGATGATGGCCGCGCCGATTAAACGGCGCGAGGTTGTGACCGCTCTGCTCAAGGCCGGGTGCTCCCCGCGAGGTACCGCCAAGCGAGGGGGCCATGAGATATGGAACTGCCCTTGCGGGGCCCATACAACGGCATTGCCGCGGCATCGGGACATCAGCCCGGGCACTTGCGCCAGCATCATCCGGCACCTGGAATGCCTGGAAGAGGGGTGGCTGCGATGAAGGACTACACAGTCGTCGCGACGCGCGTTCACGACCTGTGGGAACTCGATGTCCCCGGTGTCGGCGTCACTCAGTCGATCACAGCCGGAGGCGCCGAGGAGATGGTCCGCGACTACCTCGACTGTCTCGGTGCGGCAGATGCCGACACCGCGTCCATCACCATCGTCTGGCACATCGCCCCCGAGATCGACGCCCGGATCGCCGACGCGAAGGCGGACGCGACAAGGGCCGCCCGGCTCCAGGCGCGGGCTTCGACCACCAACCGCGAGACGGTGGCGATGCTCAAGGATGCCGGGATGACCGGCCGCGACATCGCGGCGGTGCTCGGAATCTCGGAGCAGCGCGTCTCCCAACTTGCGAAGGCGCTCAAGAAGACCGCCTGATCGGCCTCACCGAACTCTACGGCTGAGCCGTCCCCTTTGTGAAGACGCCGGCCTCGACCGATGCGACGGCCGCGGCTGCGGCGCGGTCGGCCGCGGCCTCATCGAGCGGGTCGCCGCTGACGAGGAAACGATAGTACAGCGGTGCCGAGACGGCCCTGATCACCTCGGCCGCGTCGGTCCCCTCGGGAGCCTCACCGCGCGCGACGGCGGCTTCGACGCAGGGGGCCCATTCGGCGATGCGGGCGCGGTAGAAGCGGTGGAGCGCCGCCGCGGCCTGTGCGTCGCAGCCCGCCGCGGTGATCAATGCCCGGAACAGCCGACCCTGCCTCGGATCGTTCAACGTCCGGTGCACCAGGCGCGCGTTGGCCCTCAGATCACCCAGCAGCGAACCGGTGTCGGTGCGCGGCGAGGATTCATCGGCCATCTCGGTCAGGACGTCGGCCACGAGCCCCGGTACGGTGCCCCAGCGCCGGTACACAGTGGTCTTCCCGACTCCGGCTCGGCGCGCGATCTCGGCCAGGTCCAGGCGGTCGAAGCCCGCTTCGGCGAGGGCGTCCCCGGCGGCGCGCAGTACCGCCGCGCGCACTTTGGCGGTCCGGCCGCCGGGTCGGATGGTGCCGGGGTCAGGACGCTCACCACTCATAACGGGCCTCCAGTTGCATTAGTGAATCCTCCGGGCTAGTTTAGGCGAAGTATTAACGAAACCATAGAACCATTAATAGGAGCATGCAGATGGAATACCGCAGACTCGGCGCCTCCGGCCTCCACGTGCCCGAACTCGGCTTCGGTACAGGCACGTTCGGCGGACGCGGCCCCCTGTTCAGCGCCTGGGGCGATACCGATGCCGATCAGGCCCGCCGCATGGTCGACATCGCGCTCGACGCGGGCGTCACCCTGTTCGACACCGCCGACGTCTACTCCGAGGGCGCCTCCGAGGCGATCCTCGGCGCGGCCGTCAAAGACCGCCGCGACCAGGTGCTCATCTCCACCAAGGCGGGCCTGCCGACCGGAGAGGGCCCCGGCGAGGCCGGATCGTCCCGTGCGTACCTGACAGAGGCCGTCGAGACCGCGCTGCGAAGGCTCGACACCGACTACATCGACCTGTTCAAACTCCACGCCTTCGACGCGGGCACACCGGTCGAGGAGACCGTCGACGTCCTCGACGACCTCGTCCGCGCCGGGAAGCTCCGCTATATCGGCGTTTCCAACTTCGCCGGTTGGCAGCTGATGAAGTCACTTGCCGCCGCCGACCGGCACGGGCTGACCCGCTATGCGGCGCACCAGGTCTACTACTCGCTCATCGGCCGCGACTACGAGTGGGAGCTGATGCCGCTCGCGCAGGACCAGGGCGTCGGGGCGCTGGTGTGGAGCCCGCTCGGCTGGGGCCGCCTGACCGGAAAGATCCGGCGGGGCCGCCCGCTGCCCGAGGGCAGCCGCCTGCACGACACCGCCCAGTGGGGGCCGCCGGTGGAAGACGAGCGGCTCTACGACGTGGTCGACGTCCTCGATGAGATCAGTGCCCAGACCGGGAAGACCGTCCCGCAGATCGCCGTCAACTGGCTGCTGCGCCGCCCCACGGTCGCCTCGGTCCTCATTGGTGCCCGAAATGAACGGCAGCTCCGGGACAACCTCGGTGCGATCGGCTGGGAGCTGACGGCCGAGCAGGTGGCCGCACTCGACGCGGCCAGCGCGAAGACCCCGCCGTATCCGTACTACCCCTATGAGCGGCAGGAGGGCTTCGCCCGCTTGAACCCGCCGCTGGTCGCCTCCGGTACGGGCGGTTGAGGGCGAGAACGCTCCAGGCCGGGAAACGCGGATGCGGTTCCCGGCCTGTGTTGTCGTTCAGGGCCCGTGCGCGGCCGTCTTATCCGGTGAAGTCGAATTCGCCGTCTCGGGCTCCGGCGAGGAAGGCGTCCCATTCGGCGCGGGTGTAGACGATGACGGAGCCCTCGGGGTGTCGGGAGTGGCGGACGGCGATCCGGCCGGAGCCGTCGGCAAGCGGCCCGACCTCGACGCACTGGCCGTTATCGCTTTGACTGCGGCTACTTTTCTGCCAGCGAATACCGGCCAGCTCCCCGTCTGTGAGTTCCTGTGAGGTGCCGGTCTTCATGTTCAACCCTCCAAGTACCGCTTGACCAGCGCAATCGACTCGTCAGGAGGCAATGCGCTCTCAGTAAGATCCTTCCATACCTCCCGGATGTGGCTTACTGTCGGTTCCTCGATGTAAAGCGAGCCACCAACGGTCTCGATATGCGCGGCATCGGGATACGGGTCTGGCATCTCGTAGAGCTGGAAGCTGCCACGGAGGGCGGCGTGCGGCCCGCAACGGGTGGGGATCACCTGGAGTTCGATGCTGGCAAGTTCGTTGAGTTCCACCAGCCTCTGCAACTGAGTTCGTGTGACCTCTTCGTTTCCTATCGGCCGTTGCAAAGCGGCTTCTTCCAGCACGACCGCGAGCTTGGTCGGATCGTCTCCGTGCAGCACGCGTTGCCGTTCGATACGGAGGTCGATCCACTTCGCGATCTGCACTTCCGGAGTCCGCTCTTTGGAGCCGTAACGGATCAGCGCCTCGGCATACTCCCGGGTCTGGACGAGTCCGTGGATGATGATGTGCTGGTAGACGCAGATGCGCTCGGCACGCGATTCGAGCCAGGGGATGTCGATGAAGTCCTGGCCGAAGTCGTCGGTGTGCGGGTCCCACCAGTCCTTGCGCCAGATGTCGTCGCAGAGCTGGAGCAGCCCGTTGCGTTCGAGTTCGTTGGAGATCCCGTAGAAGTCGAGCAGGTCGATGACGTCGTTGCGGCGGAAGGGGATTTCGCCTGATTCGTAGCGGCCGAGCATGCTGTTGTTCCGCTGGATGTGGTCGGCGGCCTCCTGTTGCGGGATGTGCAGTCGCTTGCGGATGCGTCGCATCCGCTCGCCGAGCCACTGTGATCGCAAGCTGGGACCGGGGCCGGTAACGCGGGCCATCTTCACCGTTCCTCACACCATAGAGTGAAAAATCTCAAAGGAATCGGAATGCAAACTTGTATTCCAATGACTTCTGTGTGAGGATATCAAACAGGTGCGAAGGGTTCATCGCGCGATTCAGAGGGAGAGAGTTCGCGTAGATGGACATTTCGTGCGACTCGAAAAGCCGACCGGGGCGGGGCCGAAAGTTTGGTCACCGGAGGCCCGCCCCGGTCGCAGACATCGGAGGTAACCACCGTGTCCGTACCCATTGTCGCCCACCCGGCGGGCGAGACCAAGCCCGATTCGCTCGGCGAGCCACAGAGTTTCACCATCGAGTGCGCCATGTGCGATGAGCCCGAACCGGGTTCGCATCTGCCTCACTGTCCCGGCGTCATCGCGGCCGGGTACGACACCGCCGGTGCCGGTGCGTTCTCCAGCGTCGTCTACCCGGAAGCGGGCCAGAGCTTCGGCAAGCACGCCAGCGCCTTCGGCGCACTCCGCTTCTACTCGATCTGGGGCCCGGTGGAACTCCGCCTCGCCGACGGCCGCGTCTTCGGCGTCGACGACCTCGACCGCTGAAGAGGGAGCGCAGCAGGCCCGGAACCCTCGGGGCTTCCGGGCTTTTCCATGTGACGCACCTCGCGTCTATCCTGGGAGGGTGGTTCAGCAAGGTGTGAAGACTTACCAGGTCCGGACGTTCGGGTGCCAGATGAACGTCCACGACTCAGAGCGGATCGGCGGCCTCCTCGAATCGGCGGGCTATGTCCCCGTCGACGGCGGCGCCGATCCCGACCTCGTCGTGTTCAACACCTGCGCCGTGCGCGAGAACGCCGACAATAAGCTCTACGGCAACCTCGGCCATCTGCGTCCGGCCAAGCAGAAGAACCCCGACATGCAGATCGCCGTCGGCGGCTGCCTCGCCCAGAAGGACCGCGGCGAGATCGTCAAACGCGCCCCCTGGGTGGACGCGGTCTTCGGCACCCACAACATCGGTTCGCTCCCGACCCTGCTCGAACGCGCCCGCCACAACCGGGCCGCCGAAGTCGAGATCCTCGAATCCCTGGACGTCTTCCCCTCCACGCTGCCCACCAAACGCGAGTCCACCTACTCCGGCTGGGTGTCGATCTCGGTCGGCTGCAACAACACCTGCACATTCTGCATCGTCCCTGCGCTGCGAGGCAAAGAGAAGGACCGCCGCCCCGGCGACATCCTCGCCGAAATCCGCGCCCTCGTCGCCGAAGGCGTCTCCGAGGTGACCCTCCTCGGCCAGAACGTCAACACCTACGGCGTCGAATTCGGCGACCAGTACGCCTTCGGCAAACTCCTGCGCTCCTGCGGCGAGATCGACGGCCTCGAACGCGTCCGCTTCACCAGTCCCCACCCGAGGAACTTCACCGACGACGTCATCGCCGCGATGGCCGAGACACCGAACGTCTGCCCCTCGCTGCACATGCCGCTCCAGTCCGGTTCGGACCGGGTCCTCAAGGAGATGCGCCGCTCCTACCGTTCCAAGAAGTTCCTCGCGATCCTCGACAAGGTTCGCGAAGCCATGCCGGACGCGGCCATCACCACCGACATCATCGTCGGCTTCCCCGGAGAGACCGAAGCGGACTTCCAGGACACGCTCGACGTCACCGAAGCCGCCCGATTCTCCAGCGCCTTCACCTTCCAGTACTCGATCCGGCCCGGCACGCCCGCCGCCGAGATGGAGGACCAGATCCCCAAGTCCGTCGTCCAAGAGCGCTATGAACGCCTGGTGGCGCTCCAGGAACGCATCTCCTGGGAGGAGAACCGGAAGCTCGAAGGCTCCGAGGTCGAACTGCTCGTCACCGTCGGGGACGCCCGCAAGGACGGGGCCGCCGGCCGCATGACCGGCCGCGCCCGCGACGGGCGGCTCGTCCACTTCGCGAGCGCCGAGGGCGTGCGCCCCGGCGACGTCGTCACCACCACCGTCACTTATGGGGCCCCGCACCACTTGGTGGCCGATACCGCGATCCTGTCCCACCGCCGTACGAAGGCCGGTGACGCCTGGGAGGCCGGGACCGCCCCGAAATTGCCCGGCGTGAACCTCGGGATGCCCACGATCGGCCGAGGGCCCGAGCCGAAGACCGAGGCCCCCGGCTGCGCGTGCGGCTAACCCCACCAGAGGGTCGAGCTCAGGGTGACGAAGGTGGCCCACACCGGCAGGCTCACCGAACCGAGGATCAGCCCGGCGATCGCACGGGACTTGTCGTGGCCCGAACCCTTGTTCGCCTTGCCGATGCCGACCGCACCCAGGACGATCGCCAGGATCGAGAACGGGAAGAAGGCGACCACCGACATCACTCCGCAGACCAGCGCCCCTGTCCCCAGGTCGTTCGACGGTTTCGCGGCCATGCCCGACGTGGTGGGGGAGGAGCGCCCATCGGTCCGGGGCGGGACCGCCGGGACCGCGCCGGGCAGGTCGGTGAGCAGCCGGTTGAGCTCGCCGTAGGTGGCGGCGTCGTAGGCCGCCCGGGTACGCTCGTCGAACTCGCTCAGGTCGATCCGGCCCGCGTCCAGCGAGTCCTGCAATTGTGCGGCGACCGCGTCGCGCTCCTCATCGGAGACGCGGAGCGAATCGGGGTCGGGATCGGACATGGCGGCATCTCCACAGTGGCGAGGACGGGGCGTTCGGGAGGAACGCGCCTCCAGTCTAAGGCCCGATGCCTCCGGCCTCGACGTGCCAGAATATTGCGGTATGACACAGGACCCGAGCCCGCAGGAGCGGCGCGACTCGATGTACGGTGAGCACGACCTGAGTTCGCTGTCGATCTTCTCCGGTTCGTTCATCAACTACGGGTACTGGCAGGGCACGGACCCGGACCGGCCGATCACGGTCGAGGAGCGCACTGAGAGCCAGGCGGAGCTGTATCGCCTGGTCGTCTCGGGGCTCAAGGCCCGGCAGGGAGACCGCCTGCTCGAACTGGGCTGCGGCCTCGGCGTGGGCGCGGCTCTGGTGGCGCGCGAGTTCGGCGTCATCGTGACCGGTCTCGACCGCTCCGAGGCGCAACTCGAACGCGCCCGCACGGTCAACGCCGAGGCGATCGAGACGCTTCCCGACCGGCTCTCGTTCCAGCAGGGGTCGGTCACCGCGCTGCCGGTGGCCGACAACGCGGCCGAGGGCGTCTATGCCGTCGAGATGTTGCAGCACGTCGACGATCTCGCCGCGGTCGCCCGCGAGGTCCGCCGGGTGCTGCGGCCGGGCAGCCGTTTCGCTACGGCCGGGTTCTTCGCCCCGGAGGCCGCCGATTCGCCGGTCGCCGAGCTGC
>JAJYSW010000038.1 GCA_021793335.1 Actinomycetes bacterium | reverse complement strand
CGATTGGGAGACCGCCGGGCAGCTGCTTGAGGTTGGGTTTATGAAATTGTCTCTTGTGAAAGACTTTCTTGATTAGGGAATCGTGGCGTAACCCTTTCAGTGAGGATCGTAAACAATTGCCGCTGTGGGAGAAACACACGTGCGGTGATTGCATGATGAACCACGATCATTGCATTGTCAACAACGGCGTCTAGACACCACCCCGGTCTATTCCCAATCCCCAAGCGACACAAGAAGAAACCAAGAGGATGCCTGCGTGAGGCGCTCGGGGGTGTCGGGTATCCACAGTCGCACCGCAATCAGCGATCAGTTCGGCGTCGTCCGTCTCTACGGCGACACTCGGGCGTTCAGCCCGCATGGCCGTTACCGATACTCCGTGTCAGTAGGCTGGCGTCATCATCGTTCATCCCTGCGTGGCACGCCAACGAGACCGGTGGTTCGACACATTCGACGTACTCATGGGGATAAATACCGAGATGGCAAGAGTGCTCGACGAGTTCACAACTGATCGAGACGTCGACCTGTTGTCTTGGTGGCGGTTCGGGCGGAGGGGATGTTTTTCAAGCGCCCCGGGACCTCGCGACTAGAGGACTACCGAAAAACGGGCCCTCGCAGGTGAGGGTTATGCGACTGGGCGCATTCCAACCGATGGAGTGCCCCTAATGCCACAGGCGTGAAGAGCGCCGGTACTTATCGTATGCGGCCAGCATCGGTGAATCCGAAGATCATGAGCCCGGCCTTATCAATGCATCCCCATGGTTGAGGGTGGGCTCGGTCCAACGACTTGCGGTCGAAACTCTGCGGTACCGGGACGGTCTGCCACGACGGCGGTGACCCGTTCCGATCTGATGCGGATCTCGCCCACGAACTGCTCATGCTTCCGTACCCGGCCCGTGCAGCACCGCGGAACACGCCCGGGCGCAGCCCGGCGCTTCAACGGGCCCGGGCCTCAGAGCGTCTCGACGCCTTCGAGATCGCGCAGCGCGCCCCTGGTGTCCAGCACCGGCACGCCGACCGGCAGCGCCTCCGGACCGTACTCGCCGTGGTTCGTCAACAGGATCATCAGATCCGCCTTCGCGTTCGACAGGTCAGAGACCCGCTCGATCTCGTGCTCGTCCACGGCCCACGACGGCACGTGCGGGTCGTGGTAGGCGATCTCGGCCCCGGC
The DNA here is from genome assembly GCA_021793335.1 of Actinomycetes bacterium. Taxonomy (GTDB): domain Bacteria; phylum Actinomycetota; class Actinomycetes; order Mycobacteriales; family Micromonosporaceae; genus Glycomyces. The sequence goes on along the minus strand of JAJYSW010000038.1, from coordinate 17,056 downwards.
CCGGGCGAGCTTGCGCGCCACCGGCTGCGCCGGCGACTCGCGCTGATCGGCGATATCGGCCTTATAGGTGACGCCCAAGAGCAGCACCCGCGAGCGCGAGAGCGCCAGGCCGTTGTCGTTCAGCAGCGACATCGCCCGGCCGACCACGTACTCGGGCATCCGGTTGTTGATCTCCTGCGCCAATTCCACGAACCGGAACGGGTACCCGAGGGTCTTGACCTTGTACGACAGATAGTTCGGGTCGATGGGGATGCAGTGCCCGCCGACACCCGGGCCGGGATAGAACGCCTGGTACCCGAACGGCTTGGTCTTGGCCAGACCGATCGCGTCCCACAGGTCCACGCCGAGCTCACGGCAGAAGACGGCCATCTCGTTGACCAGAGCGATATTGACGTGCCGGTAGGTGTTCTCCAGCAGCTTCGCCATCTCGGCCTCGCGGGTGCCCCGGGCCTCGACCACGGTGTCGATGAACCGGTCGTAGAGCGCGGTGGCGGCGGCGGTGCAAGCCGGAGTGAGACCGCCGACGACCTTGGGAGTGTTCACGATGCCGTAGACGGGGTTGCCCGGGTCGACGCGCTCGGGCGAGAAGGCCAGATGGAAGTCCTCGCCGGCCTTGAGCCCCCGCTGTTCCAGCAGCGGCGCGACGATCTCCTCAGTGGTGCCCGGGTAAGTCGTGGACTCCAGGACCACCAGAGCGCCGGGGGAGAGGTGGGCGCCCGCGGACCGGGCGGCGGCGGTGACGGCGGCCAGGTCGGGGCCCCCGCCGTCGGTGAGCGGAGTCGGCACGCAGATGACGATGGCCTTCGTCCGCGCCTGGACCGAGGGATCGGCCGAAGCCGTGTAGCCCTGGTCGAGCATGAGGGCGAGCGCGTCGTCATCGATGTCATCGATGTGGCTGGTCCCTGCGTTCAGGGAATCGACGACGCTTTGTGAGCGGTCGAGGCCGACCACGGTGAGGCCCTTGGCGGCGGCCGCCTGAGCGAGCGGCAGGCCGACGTATCCCTGACCGACGACGACGAGATCGATCGTCGCCTCGTTCACGTGCTCATGCAATGCCACAGTCGAGTCCTTCGCGGTCTGGTGCCAGATGGTGTGGACGTATCGAGCCCTGAGATTAGCAATAATCGCGCCCGGTGTTCTGACCAGGGCAAACATCGATAATTATTTGGTTTCTGTTCTTCTTCCGGTCATGGTCTCGACATGCGGCGGACCATTCGGCGGCCCGTTCACCCACTGATGTACAAGAGTTCACCTCCCGGCCGTTTCTCTCGATGAGCCGTGCGAATGACGCGGCGCACGCGGCCCGAACCACCGTCCACATGGCCGAACGTACTTCCGCGTATGTGAAATTCACCGTATTCACCGGCCAGTGCCATTGCCTCCGCGGGGTTAGTATTTGTCCATGCCCGCATTGAGCATCGTCATCCCCGTCTACCAGGCCGAGGATTACCTCGCGGGATGCCTCGACACGATCGTCGGCGGCGACGACCGGCTCGAAATCGTCATAGCCGACGACTGCTCGCCCGACGGCTCGCGCGCCATCGCCGAACGATACGCCCGGAGCGACCGGCGCATCCGCGTGGTGACCACGCCCGAGAACGCGGGCTCGGGGCCCGCGCGCAATTTCGGCCTGACCTACGCCACCGGCGACTACGTCTGGTTCGTCGACGCCGACGACGAACTCAAGCCCGGTGCGGTCGACCGCGTCATCGCCGCCGTCGCCGACCGCGAGGAGCGGCCCGACGTGGTCCTCGTCCAGCACGAGAAGGTCCGCGACACCGGCGCCGTCGAACACGGCGAACTCGTCGAACTCGCCGCACAGACCTCGGTCGACCTCGACGGCTTCACCCTCGAAGAGTGGCCCCAGATCGTCGACTACACCCACACCCCGTGGACGAAGGTCTCCCGCCGGGAGTTCCTGACCTCGATCGACCTGGGTTTCCCTTCCGGCTGGTACACCGACATCCCGTGGACGTACGGGCTCTTCCGCCGCGCCAAGCGCATGTCGGTGATCACCGACTGCTGCTACCAGTGGCGGCAGCGGGCCGGCTCGTCCATCACCCGCACCCGCGACGACAAGCATTTCGACGTGTTCACCCAGTGGCACCGGACCTGGGACGATTTCAGGGGCGTCGACGACACCGGCGTGCGCGTCGCCCTGTTCAACCACATGGTGTGGCACCTGCTGCTCGTGATCGGCAACACCGAGCGCGTCGACCCGAAGCGGCGCCGCGAGTTCTTCCGCCGCACCTCCGAGCTGTACCGCCGCTACCATCCCGGCCCTGACGCGTGGCGGCCCGCCGCCGGCACCACCGGCCTCAAGCAGCGGCTGCTCGCCGCACGCGCCTACCTCGGATACGAGGCCCTGCGCCAGGTCTGGCGTCTGGGCCGGACCACCAAGCGGCTCTGGCGGGGCCCCGCCTCAGCCGCGCATGCGGCGCAGGACCCGCCGGACCAGCCCGTCCTGCGAGGACCGGTCGACCGCTGAGGGCCGGACGCCGCGCAGCGCATCCACCAAGGGCCCCTCGGTGACGCGCTCGGCGCCCCACACGTCGGCGATGTCCGCGCCCAAGTGCGCGGCCCGTGCTGCGGCGGCGGTGCGCACCAGGGCGGCCTCGCCCTCGGGCAGGGCGAGTTCGAGCCTGCCGAGCCGGGCCTCGTTCGCGTGGGCGATGAGCGCCTCGATCGCGTCCGAGCGCGGCTCCGCCTTCGCCGGCAGCCAGATCCGGTACGGCACAGCAGGATCGTCCTCGGCCTCGGTGGCGAAGCGGACCCGCGGTTCGCCGCGGAACGACTCGGCCAGGAGCCGCGCCTCCAGATCCGGGTCGTCCAAGGGCGCGTGGCGCTCGTGATGCGGTTCCGGCCACCGGCCCAGCAGCGTCACCCGCACGTCCGGGACGGTCCCGGTCAGGATCTTGTCGACGCAGGTCTCCGCTTCCGGACCGGCCTCGACGAACACCGAGGCCAGCGGCGTGTCCCAGCCGCGCGCGGCCCGTGGGCGCTTGGCGTCCAGTTCGGGCACCCGGTTGGCGATGTGCGGACGGCGGTAGCGTTTCGCCAGGTCGCCCCGGGCGGCGATCTGGCGCGGCCCCAGGTGCCACGACGAGGAGCCGGTATCGGGCACGAACACGGCCCCGGCCTGGTGCAGCCGGTAGCCGAAGATCGTGTCCGAGCCCAGGAGCACGTCCTCGTCCATTCCGCCCGCGGCCCGGTACAGGGCTCGCGGCACCGAGAACGTCGCCCCCACCAGGACACGGAACGCCCGGTGGTCGGCGTCCTTGAGGCCGTCGGTCCGGTCGATGATCGCCTCGATCCACTGCGGCTGCGAGTCCTCGACGCGGAACAGGGACGCCGCGTCCCCGGCCTTGACCCGGTCGTAGACCTCGTGCGGGTCCAGGTCGCCGGGCCGGTAGTCGACGAAGCGCTTGTGGCCGAGGACGGCGAGGTAGTCGGCGGCGTGGTGCCAGCGCATCTGCGACTCGACATGGTCGGTGAACACGAGCATGTCCGAGTCGAGCCGGAGGACGACCTCGCCCTCGCAGTGCTCGACGCCGGAGTTCGTGGCGTGCGCCGAGGCCCACCCGCCCGGCAGCGGCAGCACGATCCGGGTGTGCGCGGGCCGCAGCTCGGGCAGGCGCAGCGCCGGATCGGAGCCGTCGTCGACGATGAGGACTTCGAGCAGTTCCTCGGGATAGGACTGCGCGGCCAGTGCCGCGAGCACCACGTCGAGGCGCTCCTGCCGCCCCTGGGCCGGGACGACCACGCTGACGCTCAGGTGCGGCGTCCACTCGCCGCTCGGCGGGGCCAGCGTCCCGTAGTCGTTGCGGCGGACGTTCGCATCGGCTCTTGCTGTCGAAGGCACCGTGGTCCTCCTCCTCTGGGTTCTCGCGTCGATGTCAGCGCCGCAGCAGGCCGCGCAGCCGAGCGCGTTGCCGGGCGTTCAAGAAGCGGCGGGCGAAGCGGCGGGCCGCGTCGGTCGGCGAGGGGTGGAAGGCGCTGGGGCCCGGTTCGGCGACGGACAGGCCCCTGTGCTCGGCCGCGCCCCAGATCCCGGCGACGACCCGGTCGGCGTCCTCCTCGGCGGCGATGTGGCGGGCGCGCGCGAAGGCGGCGGTGCGTTCGAATCGGGCGGGCGCGGCTCCGGGCACCTCGGCCAGGACCAGGCCCGCATCGGCCCGTTGCGCGGTGTTCAGCACGCCGGTGATACTGCCCCGGTGCAGCGGGACCGGTCTTGTCAGCAGCAGCCGGTAGGGGACGGCAGGGTCCGGTTCGGGCGTCCGGGAGGCGATCCGCACGCGCGATTCGGCCTCGTACATCTCCTCGATCAGTCGCAGCTGGGCGCCCTCGCCGGAGAGGATCGCCTCCCGGTCGTGCCGAGGCGGGTGCTGCCCGGTGACCAGGGTGATGCGGACGTCGGCGTCGGTGCCGGCCAGGACCGGGGCCACGGTGGCGTCCACGTCGTCGACGAGGGCCTCGCCGATGTCGACGACGACGTCGACCAGGGGCACGCGCCACGCGCGCGGCGGGGCCGAGCGGCGGATGCCGTGCAGGGGCACGCGCTGGGCGATGTAGGGCAGGCGCTGGCGGCGGCCCTCGGCCTCGTTCTCCTGCATCTGCGTGAAGCCCAGGTGCCAGGCCGAGGAGGTCTGTTCGGGCACGAACACGGCCCCGGCCTGGGCGAGGCGGTAGGCGAATTCGGTGTCGCTGCCCAGGCGCAGATCGGTCGACAGGCCGCCGGCGGCCTTGAAGAAGTCGCGGTGGAGCGAGCCGGTCGCGCCGACGAACACCCGGAAGTTGCCGGGGTGGTGGACCGTCAGGCCGTCCGTGTCGTCGATGACCCGCTCGATCCAGTGCGGCCGGCTGGACTCGATCGCGAACAGGGTCGCGCCCTCGCCGGAGGCGATCTTCTCGTGGACCTGGTCGGCCCGCAGGTCGCCGGGCCGGTAGTCGACGAAGCGCTTGTGGCCGAGGACGGCGAGGTAGTCGGCGGCGTGGTGCCAGCGCATCTGGGCCTCGACGTGGTCGCGCCAGGCGACCATGTCGGCGTCCAGTCGCAGGATCACCTGGCCTTCGGCGTGTGCGACGCCGGTGTTGACGGCGTGGGCCGAGCCCCAGTGCTCGCCGGCGGTGACGACCAGCCTGGTGTGCTCGGGACGGTGTTCGGGCAGGCGCAGCGGGGGAGCGGAGTTGTCGTCGACGACGACGACCTCCGTGAGGTCGGAGGGATAGGTCTGCGCGGCGAGCGCCGCCAGCGTCAGATCGAGCTTCTCCTGGTTCCCGTAGGCGGGTATGACCACGCTCACTGACAGGTTCGGCCGCCAATCGCTGGAACTCGGCGGATGCAACGCCCTATAGTCGTTCCGGACGATGCGAGGATGTTTAGGAGAGACGTTCATTTCGTACTCACGATATCCCGTTCATGTTCGATGTCATTGACCGGCTTGCCTGTTCAGGGGTTGTTAACCCAGGTGAACGTCATTGTTCGAATCCAATTCATTTAATCTACGAATTGGACGCGAGTATCGTGCGGAATTCGACTGGAGAGACGAAATCGATGAACGCTCACGACGAGACCACGCTGTACCCGCCGCGACTCACCGACGACCACCTGGCGCGCGCGGCGAACCGCCGACCCGGCACCATGGCCGCCACGGCCCTGCGCACCCGATCGCCGGGCGGACGGCACCTGCTCGCCCGCGCCGCGAGCCGCCACCTGAACCTGCCGCAACTGCTCGACGCCGCCCGATCGGGCGGCGAACCCGACGTCGACCCGGCCGCGCTGTGCGAACTCGCCCGCGTCGTCGGCCTTCAATTCGGCGACGAGGACGACCGCCGCGACGCCCTCGCCCTCTACGACATGGCCCTGCGGCGCACCGCCCCCAAACGCATCGAGCCCCGCCACCAGGCCACCCACACCCAGCTCGCCTGGTCGCTCGGCGAGACCGACCGCGTGCGGGCCCTGCTGCGGCGCTACAAGGCCATGCCGGCGCTCGAACGCGGCGCCCTCGAAACCGACCTCGCCCACCCCGACCACGCCTCCGAGGACCCCGACGAACCGGCCTGGATCAAACGGCTCGGCGTGCTGTGCCGCCTCCCGGGACTGCGGCTCGACCCCGACACGAGCCTGCCGCGATTCGACCGGCTCCGCGCCGACGCGGGCCCGCCCATCGCCGACGGCCCCAAGATCTGGGTGGTCACGACCGCCTACCGGCCCGACCGCGCCCTGCGCACCGCCGTCGAATCCCTCCTGGCCGGCACCTGGACCAACCTGGAGATCCTCGTCGTCGACGACGCCTCGGGACCGGAACACGAGGACATCCTCGACGAGGTCGAGGCCCTCGACGACCGGGTCCGCGTCATCCGCAAGACCGTCAACGGCGGCACCTTCGCCGCCCGGAACACCGCGTTCGACCACATCCTGAGCGAATGCGACGACGGCGACCTCATCACCGGCCTCGACTCCGACGACTGGGCCGTCCCGGACCGCCTGGCGAACTCCGCCGCCCCGCTCCTGGCCGACCCGGCGCTCCAACTGACCCACTCCGAGGCGTTCCTGTTCGGCGAAGACCTCACCGTCACCCGCCCCGGCCGCGTCCTCACCACCGTCTCCACCGCGTCGATGATGTTCCGCCGCGGCGTCCTCGACCGGATCGGCTACTACGACGAGGTCCGCAAAGGCGCCGACACCGAGTTCCTGCACCGCGTCTCGGCCGCCTACGGCCCGGCCGCGGTCAAGCGCCTGCGCGGCCGCCGAGACACCTTCATGCGCCAAGAGCCCGGCTCGCTCTCCCGCGACGAATTCGGCCCCGGCTGGAAGCACCCCGCCCGCCGCGCCTACCAGTCCGCCTACCCGCTGTGGCACGAGGCGATCCGCGCCGGGACCGCCGACCCGCACCTGCCCCGATCGCCCGAACACCGCCCGTTCTGGGCCCCGCACCACACCGCCGTCGCGCCCCGCGACCAGCGCCGCCGTCACTTCGACGTCGTATTCGCCCTCGACTGGCGGCCCTTCGGCGGCCCCCAGAAGTCCACCATCGAGGAGATCACGGCCCTGCGCGGCGACGGCCTGGACATCGCGATCATGCACCTGGAGTCGTGGCGGCACATGACCACCGAAGAACGGCCCATGTGCACGGCCGTCCAGCGCATGATCAACGACGGCGAGGTCGAGCAGGTCCTGCCCACCGACGACATCGTCTGCGACCTGCTCGTCCTGCGCTACCCGCCCATCCTCCAGTTCCGCTCGGGCGAAACCTCGAACGTGCGCCCGAAACGGATGATCGTCCTCGCCAACCAGGCCCCGGCCGAACGCGACGGCTCCGACGTCCGCTACATCCCCGACGCCTGCCACGCCAACGCCACCGCGATGTTCGGCGTCGAACCCCTGTGGGTCCCGCAAGGGCCGCAGGTCCGCGAAGCGCTCGGCGACCTCACCGCCGGACGCCTGGCCGACTTCGACATGCCCGGCATCCTCGACACCGGACAGCTCGCGCCCGCCCGAACGGGCTTTCGCTCCACGCTCCCGGTGGTGGGCCGCCACTCGCGCGACGACTGGACGAAATGGCCCACCGCCGCCGACCTCCCGCTGGTCTACCCCGGCGACGGCCGCTGGGACGTCCGCATCATGGGCGGGGTCAAGGCCGTCCGCGGCCTCCTGGGCCGCGACCCCTCCCCGGAATGGACCTGCTACCACTACAACGAGACCGACGTCGACTCGTTCCTCTACCAGCTCGATTACTGGATCTACTTCCCGCACCCCAAGCAGTACGAGGCGTTCGGAAGGGCCGTGCTCGAAGCGCTCGCCTCCGGGTGCGTGGTCGTCCTCCCGCACCGCTTCGAACCGACGTTCGGAGACGCCGCCCTCTACTGCGAACCCGCCGAAGTGATCGGCCTGGTCGACGCCCACTACGCCGACCCCGAACGCCACCTGGCGCAGAGCGCCCTCGCCCAGCAGCGGGTGCGCGAACGATTCAGCCACGACTCCTACCGAAAACTCGTGACCGACCTGCTGTCGGACACCGCGACCTCCGAGGACCGCCTGTGAAATCGACACTCAAAGCCGTCTACGGCCGCCTGGGCCGCCCGTCGCCGCGCCGCATCGCCGCCGTACTCGGGCCGATCGCCGCGGTCGTGCTCGTCACCGCCGCCTATCTCGGCGACGCCCGCCTGGTGTCGTCGCTGACACTGCTGATGAGCCTCGTCACGATCACCGCGGCCGCCGCGGCATGGCGCGAGGCCCGCAAGACCCGGGCCGCGCTGCGCGCCTCGAACGAACGTACCGAGGTCACCTACCGGCGCATCCTCGCCGCCATCGAGGTCGAACGCCTCGCCGCCGAACGCCGACACGCGCAGGGCCTGGTCCCCGCGCAGGAACGGAACCCCTGACGGCGAAGGCCGTCCTGTGATCGAATCGTCGCTCGATTCGAACGTTCGGAGCCCTTCTCGCGGGGGCGGCTGAGGGAGCGCGGAATGGTGCGAGCGGTAGTATTGGCGCGCCGTGTCAACCACCTGTTCTGGGAGGGCCGCCCCCATGGAGGAGCCGATCATCCAGGCTCGCGACCTCGGAATCCGCTTCGCCAAAGGCAAGCAGAAGAAGGGGCGGGTCAAGGACCTGTTCGTCCGGCGAGCCGCCAACAAGAAGGGCGCCGCTGGCGAGGACTTCTGGCCGCTGCGCCACGTCGACTTCGACATCTTCCCAGGCGACTCCGTCGGCATCATCGGACGCAACGGCACCGGCAAGTCGACGCTGCTGCGCCTGATCACCGGCGTCCTCATCCCCGATGAGGGGTACGTGCGCCGCGAAGGCCGCGTCGCGCCGCTCATCGCCCTGTCCGCGGGCTTCTCCGGCGATCTGACCGGCCGTGAGAACGTCAACCTCGTGGGCGCGCTCCACGGCATGACCACCAAGGAGATCAAAGCCAAATTCGACGAGATCGTCGACTTCGCCGAACTCGAAGACTTCATAGACACGCCCGTCAAGCACTACTCCTCGGGCATGAAGGTGCGGCTCGGCTTCGGCGTGATCACGCAGCTGCCGCACCCGATCCTCCTGGTCGACGAGGCCCTCGCCGTCGGCGACGCCGCCTTCAAGAAGAAGTGCCACGGCGTCATCCAGGGCCTGCTCGACGAGGGACGCACCCTCGTGTTCGTCTCCCACTCCGCCGGCGAGCTCAAGAAGTACTGCAAGCGCGGCATCTTCCTCGACACCGGCCGCGTCGTCACCGACGGGACGGTCCAGGAAGCCCTGGACTCCTATAAGGCCGCCGAAGACGCCGAGGCGAAACGCAAGGCCGCCAAAAAGAAGAAACAGAAGGCCGAGGCGGCCGAGCGCCGACCGGCCGAGGCGACTTCGTGAGCCGAGCCGTCATCCTGCCGGCCCCGGGCGGCTCCCTCGAACTCCCCGACGACGGCACGGTCCTCGACCGGTTGATCGCGCAGATCCGTGAAGCGGGCTGCGAGGACATCACCGTCCTCACCCGCCCCGGCGACGACCGCCCCCGCAAGGCCGAGCGGATCGAATCGGCCGACCCCCAGACCGACCTGGAGCACATCGGCGCGATCGCCTTCACCGGCGCCGGGCCACTGTTCCTGGCCTCGGCCGACCTCGTCGCCTCCCAGACCACCGTCGCCGCCGTCCTGTCCGACTCCTCGCGCCGCTCCGGCGTCCTCGTCGGCGCGGACGACCCGGCCGCCGCGCCGGTCGGCGTCGAACGCGGCCTGGTCACCGGCCCCGGCCCCGGGCCCGACCGTCTCGGCGGCCTCGCGAAGCTCTCGGCCGCGCACCTGAAACGCCTCGAACGGCACTGGCCCGCCGGCCGCGCCGAGGGCGACGCGCCCGGCCACGCCTTCGACGCCGTCCTGGCGGCCCTCCACTCCAGGGCGATCCCCGTCAACGCCTATAAGACCCCCGGGCTGCCCCACCGCCAGGCCCGCGACGAAGAGGACGCGGTCAAGACCATCGACGCGTTCACCTCGGTCGACATGGACGCGTGGCGGCTCAAGCACGCCGTCAAGCACGACGACGACCTCTTCGCCACCTACGGCGTCTCCTCCTGGTCGCCGAAACTCGTCAAGCTCGCCGCGCGGCTCGGCATCGGGCCCACGCCCATCACGTGGGTCTCCATCGTGCTGGCCCTCGGCGCGGCCGCCATCTTCGCCGCCGGTTCACCCGGCCTCGTCGACGGCGCGACCGCCGCCGTGGCGTGGTACGCCCTGGCCGCGGCGCTCATGTACTTCAGCTTCGTATTCGACTGCGTCGACGGCCAGCTGGCCCGCTACACCCAGAACTTCTCGGCCTTCGGCGGCTGGCTCGACATGATGGCCGACCGAGGCAAGGAGTACGCGATCTACGCCGGGCTCGCCGCGGGCGCGGCCGTCGGCGGCGACGCCGCCTCGGCCTGGGGTCTGGCCATCGCCGCCATGATCACCCAGACCGTCAGGCACACCGCCGACACCTGGTACGCCGTGCTGCTCGACACCGCCGTCGTCCGCCAGGCCCGCAAACGCGAGACCGCCCCGCCGATCGGGCGCGCCGCGCACCTGGGCCAGCGCCTCGGCTCGGCCTCCGAGCAGGTCATGGGCGCTCACCGATCGTTCCTGTACTGGACCAAACGCACCATCGTCGCCGGCGTGGGCGAACGCTGGCTGGTCCTGGCCGTCGCCGCCGTCGCCTTCGGACCGCGGATCGCGATCGCCGTGCTCCTGTGCTGGCAACTGCTGGCCCTGGGCTACACCGGCGCGGGACGGACCCTGCGCACCTTCGCGGCCCGCACCGCCGCACTCCGACGGCCCGACCGGTCCGCCCACCGCGACGACGGGTTCCTGGCCCGGCTCATGCCGCGGGGCGGGGACCGCTTCGCGAACCTGCCCGTCGTCTCGACCGCACTCGCCGTCGTCGCCGCGGGCGTCGCGGTAGGGCTCGCCGCCGACGGCGGGACCCGGTGGCCGCTCGCGCTCGCCGCGGTCGCCGTGCTCGCCGGGCTCGCCGCGGCCCGCAGCGACCACGACGGCATCTTCGACTGGCTCGTGCCCGCCGGGCTGCGCGCCGTCGAGCTCGGCGTCGTCACCGCCGCCGGGATCGTCGCCGGCGTCGCATGGCCGGTCCTGTTCGCGCTGCTCGCCGTCATCGCCCTGTACTTCTACGACCTCGCCGCCGGGCTCGACAAGGCCGCCTCGCCGGTGGCCCGCCGCGAACTCGGACTCGGTTGGCCCGCACGCGGCCTCATCGCCGTGGCCGCGGCCACGGCGGCGATGGTCCTGGAGTCCTCACCGGTCGCCACCGCGGTGTTCGGGGCGCTCGCCGTCTACGTCGCGGCCGTCTTCATCGGCGCGATCGTCGCCGGCGCCGTGCGGGCCGCCCGCGCTTGAGGACGGCCTTCCAAGCCCGTCAACCGAACTCGTCAGAGGCAATACCCGGCAACGGGCGAGCGGCTCTGGTGCATTGCAACTAAGGTGTACCTGTGCGCAAGAACCGGAGGCTGCGTCTGGTGCTCGCCGCGACCTTCCTCGGTGCGGTGAGCGCCCTGTCGTTCATGCCGCACGACGTGGACACGGCACGGGTGGAGTGGACCAACGCCGATGAGACCAATCCGATCTATCCGCCGGTCTCTCCCGAGCCGGACTACGACGGCGACGGCACGTTCACACCGGACGGTGGCGAGGGGACCGGCGAGGGCGGCAATGGCGACGGAGGCGGTAACGGAACCGGCGACGACGACGGAACCGGCGATGGGACCGGCGAAGGGGATGGCGGCGGAACCGGTGAAGGGACCGGCCCCGCAGGCGGTGACGCCGGGGAGCCGGGCGTCGACGGGCCCGACCGCAGGACCGAGAGCGGCGCCGGCGGCGGGCTGCTGGGACTTTCGCTTCCGGTGCAGGCCGCGGCATCGGTCGGGCTGATCGCATTGGCGTTCCTGGCGCTCCTGCCGGGCCGCAGAATGCCCGAGCATCTGCGCTGACCGTCCGGGCTCGCGGCGCGGCTCGCACCGTGCCGTTCCCGCTGTGTCGTGCCTCTGCGCCGTGCCTCTGCGCCGTTCCGGCCGTGCCGCGACCGCTCTACTCAGCGGTCCGCCCGCACTGCATCATCCGCACTGCATCATCCGCACTGCACCATCCGTACTGTGCCGCCTCCACGGCGCCGTTCTCACTGGCGCCGTTCTCACCGTGCCGTCCTCATGGCACCGTCTCCACGGCACCGTCTCCACGGCACCGTCCTCACAGTGCGATCAGCGCGTATTCACGCCGCTCGAACTCATCGAGGATGGGGCCCAGCGCCCCGTACATGTTCTGCTGGTTCGAGGCGCCATCGTGCAGCAGGACGATCGAGCCGGGCTCGGTGTTATCGATGACGTGGTCGCGGATATGGGCCTTGCCGCTGCTCTGGTCCCAGTCCCAGGGGTCGACGTCCCAGTGCAGCGATTCCATGCCCATATCGGCGGCCACGCGGACGGCGCGATCCGTCCACTGCCCGCCGGGGTGGCGGAAGTACTCGACCGCGGTGCCCGGCGCGGCTTTCTCTATCGCGTCGTTGGTGCGCTGGAGGTTCGCCCGGATCTCCTCATCGCTCCACTGCCCGAGATCGAGCTCATGGAACCACGTGTGGCTGCACATCGTGTGCCCGTCATGGACGATGTCGGCGATGAGATCGGGATTGGTCTCGGCGTAGGCGCCGATGACGCAGAACGTGGCCTTGACGCCCCGCTCGCGCAGCGCGCTGAGTACCCGAGGGGTCCAGTTCGGATCGGGGCCGTCGTCGAAGGTGAGCGCGATGCCGTCCGTGCCGGTGCGGTCACGCGTGCCCATCGGGCCGCCGTGGACGTCTCGGGCGGGCTCGTCCGGCTCGGCGGTGACTTCCGGTTCGGGTTCGGTGGCACGCTCGGTGGGGGAGGGCTCGGGCGAGGGCGAAGCGGTGCCTTCGCCCAGAGTGGGCTCGGCGGCGGGAGCGCCGGCCATGGAGGTCGACGTCGAAGGCTCCACTTCGGCGGTGCCGCGGTCTCCGGTATCGCCATTGGGCCAGATCCCGGCGAGCAGCACCATGAGCACCGTGAAACCGACCCCGACTCCGAACCCGACCTTGTATCGCCTCATGGAGTGATTTTATGGTGCAGAGGCCGTCATATTGCGACATTTCCGCACTTTGGAGTGGGCGCGGCGCGGTCGTGAGCGATTTCGCTCCGTCTCGACCCTCCCCGCCGCGGCCCCGGGGTCGGCCTCTACGGTGCAGGCGTGGGCGACGCGCGGCCGTCCGCGAATCTGGAGGTCTCGGATGCGATTGATCGTCGGCATGACGGGGGCCACCGGTGCCGTGTTCGGAGTCCGGCTGCTCGAAGTCCTGCGCGAGATCGACGGCGTCGAGACGCACTTGATCATCAGCAAGTGGGCGCGCACCACCCTGAAACTGGAGACCGGCCGCTCGGCCTCGGAGATCATGGACCTGGCCGACCGTGTCCACGGGCCGGGCGAGCAGGCCGCGCCGATCTCCTCGGGATCGTTCCGCACCGACGGGATGATCATCGCCCCGTGCAGCATGAAGACCGTCGCCGGCATCCGCACCGGTTACGCCGATGGCCTCGTCGGCCGCGCCGCCGACGTCGTGCTCAAAGAGCGGCGCAAGCTCGTCCTGGTCGCCCGCGAGACCCCGCTGTCCGATATCCACCTGGAGAACCTGCTGGCGCTCTCGCGCATGGGCGCGATCGTCATGCCGCCGGTCCCGGCGTTCTACAACCACCCCGAGAGCGTCGAGGACATCGTCGACCACATCGTGATGCGGGTCCTCGACCAGTTCGACCTGCCCGCCGAGGGGGCGCGGCGCTGGACCGGCCTGAGCTTCCCGAAGACCGACCCAGGAGAGGAATGAGCCGTCATGGACACACTGATGTGGGAGGCCAAGGCCCCCAAGGGCCTCGGCGGTGAACTGCTGGAGTGGGTGCTCGCCGAGGGCATGACGGGTCTCGACGAATCGCTCCGCACCGAGGTGTTCACCGCCTCGGAGCGCGTCGTGGTCATCGTCATCGGGGACGAGGTCCCCCGCACGCTCCCCGAGCCGCCCGCCGAGCTCATCGAGCGCACGCCCCACGCCTGGCCGTTCACGCGCATCGCGAGCACCGCGGAAGGGCGGGACCGCTGAGCGGGCTCAGCGCCCGATGCCCCGGTAATTCCAGCCGTGGGCGGTCCACTCCGCGGGATCGAAGGCGTTCATGCCGTCGAGGAGTCGACGCTCGGCGACCTGGCGGCCCAGGGCCTCGGGGTCGAGCGTGCGGAACTCCTCCCAGGGCACCATCGCGCACACCACGTCGGCGTCGGCCACGGCCTCGGCGAGGGTCTTGACGTAGGCCAGTTCCGGCGCGGCGGCCCTGGCGTTGTCGATGCCCTCGGGGTCGTAGACGACGACCTCGGCGCGGGCCCGGCGGAGCCCCTGCGCGATCTCCAGGGCCGGAGAGTCGCGGATGTCATCGGTGTCGGGCTTGAACGTGGCGCCCAGGTAGGCGATGCGCACGCCCGAGAGCTCCGGTCCGGCCGGGCCCGGCGGGCGGCCGACCAGTTCGGCGACGGCGCGCACCGTGTGGCCGCGGCGGCGCGTGTTGAGCTGGTCGACCTCGCCGAGGAACCGGAAGGACTCGCCCACGCCCAGCTCACCGGCGCGGGCGGTGAGCGCCCGGAGGTCCTTGGGCAGGCAGCCGCCGCCGAAGCCGATGCCCGCGCGCAGGAACTTATTGCCGATGCGCGGGTCGTGGCCGACGGCCCGCGCCAGATCGGCGACGTCGCCGCCGGTGACCTCGCACAGGTCGGCCATGGCGTTGATGAAGGAGATCTTCGTCGACAGGAAGGCGTTGGCGGCGACCTTGACCAGTTCGGCGGTCGCCAGGTCGGTCTCGACGACCGGCACCTCGCGGTCCTCGACGGCGGCGAGCTCCAGGATGCCCTTGTGGACGTCCTTGAGGAGTTTGGAGGCCCATTCGGACTGCGCGGCGTAGACGATGCGGCTGGGGCGCAGCACATCGTGCATCGCGTTGGACTCCTGGAGGAATTCCGGCGACCAGCCGACCTCGACGCCCAGGCCCTCGGGGGCGTGGCGGTCGACGAGCTCCTGGACCCAGGAGGCGGTGCCGACCGGGACGGTGGATTTGCCGACGATGAGGCACTTGCGGGTCAGGTGCCGCGAGAGCTCGGTGACGGCGGCCTCGATGTAGGACAGGTCGGCGCCCGGTTCACCGCGGCGCTGAGGGGTGTCGACGCAGATGAAGTGGACGTCGGCGAAGTCCGCGGCGGCCTGGACGTCGGTGGTGAAACGCAGGCGACCGGATTCGAGGTTCTTCTTGAGCAGCTCGGGCAGGCCCGCCTCGTGGAAGGGCAGGGTGCCCGAGGAGAACGCCTCGATCTTGGCGGTGTTGATGTCGTAGCCGACCACTTCGTAACCGAGTTCGGCGAAGCAGATCGCGTAGGTCGCCCCGAGGTAGCCGCAGCCGATGAAGGCTATGCGCGGCCGTGTGGTGGTGTTCTGCGGTGTCTGCGTCGCGTTGCCCATCTGATACGTGCCCTGTCTGTTCGTCGGTGTCGTGACCGGTTCTCTCGCCGGAACGTTCCCGTCCGGATGTCCGGCTCCGCGGGCGTCGCCGTGGGCGGCCTACGGTATGCGCCATCGTATATTCAACTTCACGCATGAACGAGCGGTGATGTTGCGAGGAACCGGCGGCGAATTGCCGGTGTCGCGTGTCACCGCCGCGTTGCCCGGTGGGTTAGACTCGGCTTACTTTACTCACCAGTAACACGTCTGGCCGTCCGATCCGCCCGACCCCGTGAAGGAGCGAGCGCCGATGAGCGCCGAGTTCAGCCCTTACCAGCTGCCAGCAGAATACTCCGAAATCCGGAGCGCTGCTCGCGATGTGTGCGACGCGGGAGTCGCACCTCACGCCGCCGAAGCCGACGAGACCGCATCCTTCCCGACCGCCTCATACGAAGCGCTGCGCTCCGCCGACCTCCACGCCCCGCACCTGCCCGCCGCATACGGCGGCGCGGGCATCGACGCGCTCGGCACGGCCATCGTCATCGAGGAGGTCGCCCGCGCCTGCGCCTCCTCCTCCCTGATCCCGGCGGTCAACAAGCTCGGCACACTGCCGCTGATGCTGGACGCCTCCGACGCGCTCAAAGACCGCTACCTGCCGCCGGTGGCCTCCGGCGAGGCGATGTTCTCCTACTGCCTGTCCGAGCCCGAGGCCGGCTCCGACGCCGCCTCGATGCGCACCCGCGCGGTGCGCGACGGCGACGCCTGGGTGCTCGACGGCGTGAAGCGCTGGATCACGAACGCCGGAGTCAGCAGTTACTACACGGTCTTCGCCGTCACCGACCCCGAAGCAGGCTCACGGGGCATCTCCGCGTTCGTGGTGGAGAAGGACGACCCCGGCGTCTCCTTCGGCGCGCCCGAGAAGAAGCTCGGCGTCAAGGGATCGCCCACCGCCGAGGTCTACTTCGACTCGGTGCGAATCCCGGCCGAGCGACTCATCGGCGAGGAGGGCCGGGGCTTCTCGCTGGCGATGCGCACCCTCGACCACACCCGCGTCACCATCGCCGCCCAGGCGCTCGGCATCGCTCAGGGCGCGCTCGACGCCGCCCGGGCCTACGCGGCCGAACGCGAGCAGTTCGGCAAGCCGATCGCCTCCTTCCAGGCCGTCCAGTTCATGCTCGCCGACGCGGCCATGAAACTCAGCGCCGCCCGCGAGCTCACCTACGCCGCAGCGGCCAAGTCCGAGCGCGGCGACACCGACCTGACGTACTTCGGGGCCGCCGCCAAGTGCTACGCCTCGGACGCGGCCATGGAGATCACCACCGACATGGTCCAGGTCCTCGGCGGCTACGGCTACACCAGGGACTTCCCGGTCGAGCGGATGATGCGCGATGCGAAGATCACCCAGATCTACGAGGGCACGAACCAGGTCCAGAGGATCGTCATCGCCCGCGAACTGATGAAGGGCGCGATGGACGGGTAGAACGCCCCCTTCGCTCCAAGGGCCCGAACGGCTCCCCCCGGCGCCGGAAACCAGACCTTGCGCCGGGGCCCTCA
>JAJYSW010000317.1 GCA_021793335.1 Actinomycetes bacterium | reverse complement strand
TGGACGCGGGACCTGTTCGGGGCCCTGCGAAACCTGGAGGACCACGGGCTCCGGCACCGCGACATCAAACCCGATAACCTCGGCATCCGCGAAGGCAAGAACAAGAAACGCCGCCAGCTCTTCCTCTTCGACTTCTCGCTCGCCTCAGCCGATGTCAAGAACCTCAAGGCGGGCACCGGCGCCTACCGAGACCCCTTCCTGGGGCCGCCGCGCCGCAACCAGTACGACGCGGCCGCCGAATACTACGCACTCGCCGTCACCCTCTACGAGATGGCCACCGGCGAGCTCCCCTCCTGGGGCGACGGCCTGACCGACCCCGCTGAACTCCCCGAGACCGAGACGGTCCCACAGATCCGGGCCGATGCCTTCGAACCGTCGATCGCCGAGGGACTCAAATCCTTCTTCCTCAAAGCGCTGCACCGCGACTCCAGACAGCGCTTCACCGATCTGAACGAGATGGAGGACGCCTTCCGCGAGGCCCTCCGAACCGAGCCGGAACCGGCGCCGCCCGAACCGCCGAAACCAGAGCAACGCTCCCGGCTGGCCTCGGACCTGCCGCTCTCGCAGTCCGGTCTCAGCGAGAAGGCACTCACCGCAGCCCTGAACCGACTCAAAGTGGACACCGTCGGTGGGCTCTCCGAACTGCCGGGCACGGACATCCAGAGCCTTCGCGGCGTCGGCCTGCGCGTACGCAACGAACTACAACAGAAGGCCAGCGCCTGGCGGGCCGAACTGCACCTGGCCGAATCCGCCCCGAGCACCGAAGCCTCCGAAGACGCGAAGGACGCCACGGTCGATTCGATCGCCGCCGAACTGATCCGCGTCAAAGGCGATGAGGACTACCGCCGTTGCGTACGGGCGCTCCTCGGCCTGCCCGAGGGCAACCGGCCCGCACCGGTGCCGGTCTGGGCCCCGGTCGACCGCATCGAGAGCGCCACGGGCCTGACCGCGGCGCAGATCGCCCAGTACCGCCACCAGGTCCGCGGCCGCTGGGCGGACCGCCCCTCGGTCACCTCGCTGCGGAAACTCATCGAGGAGATCCTGGCCGAACACGGCCGGGTCATGGAGGCAGCGCGCCTGGCCGCCGCCGTGCTGGTACGGCGAGGGTCGCTCCGCTCGGAACGGGAAGCCCGCCTCGCCAACGCGGGCGCCGCCGTCTACGCGGCCGTGCACGTCGAGGACAGTCTGGCGGAACCGGCGTTCGTATTGCACCGCCGCTCGGACGGCTCAGCACTGGTCGCGCTCACCGACGGCGAGGACCAGACCAAGCCGACCGAACTCGAATTGTTCGAATACGCCACCAAGCTCGGTCTTGAAGCTGAGCGTCTCGTCGCCGATCTGGGGGAGAGCGACCCGCTGCCGCAGCCGGCCGAGGCGATCACGGCACTGCGGAACTGCGCCTCGCTCGACGGCGTCCTGCTCACCGACACGGACCTGGTGCGTTTGGCGGCCGACGCCACCAAACTGGTCTCGGTCACGCCCCGGCTGGAGCTGTACCCGACGAACCTGGACCCGAAGCGGGCCGTGGCGCTCACCCAGTTGAGCGCCTACCTCGACGATGAGGACGGCGTCCGCTGGACGGACCTGATCGAGCGGGCGCAGGCCCGGTTCGGGGATCTTCAGGACTTCCCCGAACGCAAATCCGATCTGATGGACCTGCTGTACAGCTGCGGCCTCGACGTCGAGGAGAAACCGGCCGATAAGTCGCGGCTGCGGCTGCGCGAAGGCAGCCGCACCAGCTCGGTGAAGATGACCCGTTCCAGGACCGGAAGCAGCAGTGGTCGCGGTGACGCAGTCCAATTCACCAAGCGACTGGAGAAGGCGGCCGAAAGCGGAGGGTTCCGTGCGATCAAGGTCGGCGTCCGGTCGACAGAGACGGCCGCCGCATGGCTGGCTGGTCGTTCGGGCGTGCATCGCGTCGACGTCCAGCACGAATTCCTACGTCTGCTGCGCGAATACGTGGCAGAGCGCGGCAATAAGCCGCCGTGGGAGACGGTGCTCAAGGCCGACACGCTGCCCCCGCCCGCACGGTTCACGAAACTCTTGGAGGAGGTCTGGCGGCGTCTCGAAGCGGCGCTGCGCGAGGCCGCCGAGCGCGAACCCGTGCTCTTCTTGCAGAACGCGACGCCTTTGGCCCGCTACACGGGAGGCCAAGGTGTGCTGCATGCCTTGATCACCGGTGCTCGGAGCCCCGAGCACCGGCCCCACGGCCTGTGGCTGCTGTGCCCGACCGATGCCATCCGGCAGACCGCCCACCTGGACGGCCACAATGTCGGTGCCATCGACGCGGCTGGAGAACAACTAGAATTCGCCATGGCGGTGCTGGAGCCGCGCAAAGCCTCTGTTTCCCCCGACCCTGCTCTGTAGCGAGGACCTTCGACATGGACCGTGAACGACTGCTCGCCGACCTGAAACGGCAGGTCAAGGCGTTGGAAACCGACCTGCTGGAGCGGGCGGGCGAAGAAGAGTTCGATGGCACGCTGCGCGGCGAGTACGCGGCGGCCAAGACCGCCGAGCGCATCGCGGTGACCTATGAGACCTGGCTCGACGGCCAAGTGACGCAGGCGGCCGCGGCATGGGTACTGGGCACGGTGTTCCTGCGGTTCTGCGAGGACAACCGACTCATCGAGTTCCCGTACCTCGCGGCCTCGGGGGAGGAGCGACGCGAGATCCCCGCGGACCGCCAACACGAGTTCTACGGGCAGAACCGGGACACCGGCAGGGACACCGACCGGGACTGGATTCTCGCAGGTTTCGACGACATGTCGAAGGCATCGAAGGTGGCGGCCGGGTTGTTCGACAAGGCCCACAACCCGATGTGGCGGATCACCCCGAGCCACCACGCGGCGAAAGAGCTGGTGAATTTCTGGCGGCTGCGCGGCGAGGACGGCGAGCTGGTCCACGACTTCGAGGACGAGCAGTGGAACACCCGCTTCCTCGGTGATCTCTACCAGGACCTCTCGGAAGCGGCACGGAAGAACTTCGCGCTGCTCCAGACCCCGGAGTTCGTGGAGGAGTTCATCCTCGATCTGACACTGAAACCGGCCATGGACGAGTTCGGCCTGGAACCGAACTACCCGCTGCCGAAGGTCCGTGAAGACATGCCGAAGGGCCTGCGCATCATCGACCCGACCTGCGGCTCGGGCCACTTCCTGCTCGGAGCGTTCCACCGACTGCTGGAAGCCTGGCAAGACCGTGCACCAGGCGCCGACCCTTGGGAACTGATCCATAAGGTGCTCTACGGCATCCACGGTGTCGACAAGAACCCCTTCGCGGTCGCGATCGCCAGGTTCCGGCTCTTCCTGGCAGCGATGAAGGCCG